>VGHO01000071.1 GCA_016868175.1 Betaproteobacteria bacterium | reverse complement strand
TCTGAGGCGCCGACCCTGCCAGATCCTGCTGTTCGATCAAGGCCACCTGCTGCAGCAGATCACCGCTGCCGTGGGCTGCTTCGTTGAAGCTGCGCGCAAGCTGGCGCAGGCCGCTGCCACTGCGCTTGCCGCGCTCGAGCCGTGCAGCTACGTGAACACAGACCCCGCGGCACAAGGCCACCAGTGCCGCATCCTGGATCCCGTAGAAGACCTGGCTTCCTGCCTTGCGGCGGTACACCACCTCAGCCTGATGAAGCGCCGAGAGGTGCCGCGACACGTTCGTCTGGGTCCCGCCAACGTCGGCCACGATGTGGCCAACCGTGCGCTCGCCGTTGCAGATGGCGTGCAGGATGCGGATGCGCATCGGCTCGGCAAGGAGGCCGAAATAGCGCGCCACCTGTGCGAAGAGCGCCTCGAGTTCGATGCGCTCCTCGAACTCGAGGCTTCGTGGCGTTTTACTCAACATGCAGTTTACTGTATGCGTACTTGCTCAAGAAGTCAACTGAAGAGTTTACGATGGGCTGTGCAAGCGTTACCATCGCGGCGATGAGCAAGAAGAGGAACGGGCCGGATAGCCCGGAGGTGCCGATGCTCGACCGCCTCGAGCGCCAGTTGATTTCGAGCGGGCAACTTCGGCGGCCGCTTGTGCTGTTTGTGAGCATGAAGGGGTGTGGTTGGTGCGACCTGCTGCGCACCGATGTCCTTCAGCATCTGGCCCGCGACCGTGACAGGGAGGGCGTGCTGCTGTTCGAAACGCCGCAGGGTGGCGCGGAACTGCAGCGCTACCGGATTGCGATGGTGCCCACGGTGCTGTTCCTCGGGCCGCAGGGCAGCGAAGTGGCCGAGCGCCTGGTTGGCTACTCGCGGGACTTCTACGGAGCCTACCTCAGCGAGCGGATCGCGCAGGCTCGCAAGAGCTTCTCCTGAGCGATCAGTGAAAGTGTCCTGACCCTCCGTCGGCATCCTCGGGCATCTCGGCATGCACCACCTCGGCCTGCGGATTCGGGTAGAGCGGGGCGCCGCAGTCCTCGCAATACTCGGGTTCGCTGCTGCCGGGATGCACCAGCACATCGTTGACTCCGAGTTCCTTGAGGAGTTCGCGGATCTGATCGAGCGGTGAAGGCTCGTCCGTCTCGGCCTCCGCGCCGAGCAGGGGCCACACCACACCCTGCAACACCTCCTCGTCGGAGTTGTGACTCAGACCGATCCGGTATTCATCCACATGCTCGTTGCCGAAGGCTGCAAGACTTGCGCGCAGCTGCCGGGCTTCGATCCTCAGGGCATGGCTCAGGTAGTGCACCGCAGCGCGAAGCGCGTAGGGTCTCACCCGGCGGTCGGCCTCGCGAAGATTGATGTGAAAGGCATCCGGCAGCAGGCACTCGAAGCCGCACCCGGCCATTTGCGCCTCGAGATTGGGGCGGCCCTGCGCCACCCACTGCTCGAGGCACTGCACCCGACTGGCGTGGTCGTGACGATCCAGGTCCTGCCAGCGCAACAGGGGCTTGCCGAGCGGCGCCGCTACCGCAGCCAGAAGAAAACGCGAATCGGCAAGCATGTCGGCAGTCTCCGGGAATGCGGAGAAGTCGATGCGGGCCTCATGCCCCTTGAGTGCCGCCTGACCAAGCCGGCGGGTGAGCTTGCGCAGCTCCGCAAAATCCCGCGGAAACTGGTCGATCGAATAGAGCCAGGGAACCATGCAGAAGCGCACCCCGGTTGCAAGGCAGTGCGCCTGCCAGTGGGCCGCGAGCGCGGTTGCCTGCGCCGAGGCGATCCTTCCGGAACTGATGCTGAAGCGCGTCCAGGCAATTACCGGCGCCGACACGAGCAGGCACTGCCAGTGCTTTCCCTCGTACTCGATCGTGACCGATTCTGCGCTGTGCTCCACCATCTCGATCAGCGCACCGTAGGCATCCTGGTCGGTCTGATGGGTTCGATCGAGCGCGTCGTAGATCGCCTGCGGATGGTTGGTGTCGAGCAGGTGGTCGAGACGCTGGGCGAGCAAATGCTGCCAGTAGCTGTCTTCGAGATGACTGCCCGAATGGGTGAGCCCGAGCGAAGCAGCCACAAGCCGATCGGCATCGGGGGAAAGTTGCGCCTTGCGCTCCCGGCCGCTGCGTGAAGTTCTCGCTTCCTTCATCGTTGCATTCACTCCCTGAAAGTCGTTTCGCGTTTGAAGCTGGGGCAGACAAACTGCCCTGGGCGCATCCAGCCGCAGCCGGTCCGGTCAGTGCAATGCCTGAAGGCGGCTCCAGAGGCTCGGGCCCTTGGCATCCTTCACCATCCCCGCATGATACTTGGCGTGTGCCGCCAGGGTTTCGGGCGCACACGCAGCCCTTCGCAACCCCGCGGGCGGCCACGCCTGCTCCGGTGCGTGCGCCCCTTCTGCCGGGGGATCGATCGCGGCAAGCATGTCGAGCGACTCCTGACCCCTCGTCATCGCGAGATAGACCTCGGCAAGCAGGCGCGCATCCAGAAGCGCCCCGTGCAAGGTGCGATGGGCGCGCGATACGCCGTGGCGCTCGCAAAGCGCATCAAGCGAGTTGCGCTTGCCCGGATACAGGGAACGTGCCAGCACCAGCGTGTCGCTGACCTTCCATCCGGAGATTGCATCGGCCTGGCCGGCGCGTGCAAACTCGGCGCGCAGGAAGGCAAGATCGAAAGGCGCGTTGTGGATCAGGACTTCAGCGCGGTCGACGAATTCGAGAACTTCGCGCGCAACCTCGGCAAAGCGCGCCTCGCCCTGGAGCCGCTCGCGCGTGAGCCCGTGCACCGCAAGCGCGCCCTCGTCGATGTCGCGCTCAGGGTCGAGGTAGCGGTGCAGGATGCGACCGGTGAACTGCCGGGTGCACAACTCCACGCAGGCAATCTCCACGATCCGATGGTCCAGCGCCGCATCGAGGCCGGTGGTCTCGGTGTCAAGCACCACCTGCCGCATGCGCCCCCTCCATCGCCTGCGCCTTCCTGCGTGGCCGCGCGAGGATGCTGTAGACCACAGGCACCACAAACAGTGTGAGGACGGTGCCGAAGCTCATCCCGCCCACGATCACCAGACCGATCTGCGCGCGCGCTTCCGCCCCCGCGCCGGAGGACAGCGCAAGAGGCACCGCCCCGAGCACCATCGCGCCGGTGGTCATGAGAATCGGCCGAAGCCGCATGCGGGCCGACTCGAAGACCGCATCGCGCACGCTGGAGCCCTTGTCCTGCAGCTGGTTGGCAAACTCCACGATGAGTATCCCGTGCTTGGTGATCAGGCCCACCAGCGTGATCAGGCCGATCTGGCTATACACGTTGATCGAGCCGCCCCCGTACTTGAGAAGCGCAAGCGCACCCGTCATCGAGAGCGGCACCGAGAACATGATGATCAAGGGGTCGATGAAGCTCTCGAACTGTGCCGCCAGCACGAGGTAGATGAAGGCCAGCGCCAGCAGGAAAGTGAGGTAGAGCGCAGTGGACGAGAGCTTGAACTCACGGGTCTCGCCGTTGTAATCGATGGCATAGCCCGGCTTCAGGTACTTCTGTGCCGCACCCTCCATCATGCTCACCGCCTCGCCGAGCGAGTACCCGGGCGCAAGGTTGGCGGTGATCGTGACCGCCCTGCGTTGCGCAAAGTGGTTGAGTTCACGCGGAGAGACCGACTCCCTGAAACTCACCAGGCTGGCGAGCGGCACCATGGTGTCGCCCCGGCCGCGCACATAGATGTCGGCAATGTCGCGGGGCGAGGTGCGATCCCTGGCATCGAGCTGAACCATCACATCGTATTGCTCACCCTCCCGCTTGAACCGCGTGACCTGCCGCCCCCCCAGCATGGTTTCGAGAGCCCTTCCGATCGCCTCGATCTGCACGCCCGCATCGGCTGCACGCTGTCGATCGATCTCGATCCTGACCTCGGGCTTGTTGAGCCGCAGATCGGTATCCACGCCCTGCAGCCCCGGATGCCGCTGCATTTCGGCCAGAAAGGGCGCAATCGTGGCCTGCAGGTTCTCGTAGGGCTCCGAGGTGAGGATCACGAAGTTGATCGGCCGCACACGTGGGGACTGGCCAAGCGATGGCGGCGCGACCGCAAACGCAAGCACTCCGGGGATTCCGAGCAGCCGCGGCTGGAGTTCCTTGAGAATGTCGGCGGTACCACGCTTGCGTTCATCCCAGTCGACCATGCGCAGAAATCCTATTCCCTGGGTTACGAGCGGTGATCCCGAGACCACGAAGCGGCGGTCGAACTCGGGAATCGATTCGGCGATCTTGCCGATCATCTGGCCGTAGCGCGTGGTGTAGTCGATCGACGAGCCCTCCGGAGCGCTGAAGATGATGACCACCGTGCCGCGATCCTCGAGCGGCGTGAGTTCCTTTTTCGCATCCTGGAAAAGCCACACACTTGCCCCGCCCACCGAAAGCCCCAGCAACACGATCAGCCAGCGAGACCTGAGTGCACCGCCGAGAACGAAACCGTAGCCCGCAGTGAGCCGGTCGATTCCGCGGTCGATGAAGGCAATGATCCGGTCGGAGACGCGGCGCGCCTCGTCTGCGCGTGCGTGCGCCCGCAGCACCCTCGAACACATCATCGGCGTGAGCGTGAGCGCCACAAAACCCGAAATCAGCACTGCCCCGGCGAGCGAGAGAGCAAATTCCACGAAGAGGCGCCCGGTACGCCCGGTGGTGAAGGCGATCGGGGTGAAAACCGCAGCGAGGGTGAGCGTCATGGCAATGACCGCGAATTGCACCTCGCGGGTACCGCGAATGGCGGCCTCGAAGGGACGGACGCCACTTTCTATATATCGATAGATATTCTCCAGCACAACAATCGCGTCGTCGACCACCAGACCGATGGCGAGCACCAGCGCCAGCAGCGTGAGCGTGTTGATCGAGAAACCGGCCGCAAACATCAGGGTACATGCGCCCACGAGGCACACCGGGATGGTGACAAGTGGAATCATCGATGCCCGCAGCGTGCCCAGGAACACCAGGATCACCAGCGCAACCAGTGCGGTGGCCTCGGCGATGGTGCGCATCACCGCCTCGAGCGAGCGCTCGATGAAGACGGTATTGTCGTTGGCAATGCGCACCTGGATACCCTCGGGGAGCGACTGCTGCAGGCGCGGCAGTTCCTCCTTGAGTGCCTTGGCAAGCACGAGCGGATTGGCAGTGGCCTGCTTGATCATGCCCACCGAGACCGCCGGCTGGGCATTGAGCGTGACGTTGGTGCGTTCGTTGAGTGGGCCGATGCGAACCCGTGCCACGTCGTTGACGGTGACCGGGTAGCCGTTGACCACCTTCACCACGATTTCGCGAAACTGCTGCTCACGCTGCAGATCGGTCTGCGACGACACGGTGAACTCGCGCTGCACGCTCTCAATCCGACCGGCAGGAACTTCGAGATTCTGCCTGCGCAGCGCGTCCTCGACGTCGGCCGGTGTGAGACGGTACGCCGCAAGGCGCTCGGCATCGAGCCAGATCCGCATCGCATAGCGCCGTTCGCCGAAGATGCGGACGTCGGCAGCCCCGGGGAGTGTCTGCAGCCGGGGCTTGGCCACCCGGCTCACCACGTCGGAGACCTCGAGCGGCGACACCTTGTCGCTGAAGAAACTCAACCAGATGACCGGGTTGGCATCGGCGTCAACCTTGGCCACCACCGGTTCATCGACCCCCTGCGGGAGCCTCGCCCGCACCCGCGAGACCCGGTCGCGCACATCGGCGGCCGCACCGTCGGGGTCGCGATCGAGCCGGAAGCGTGCAGTGATCTGGCTGGTCTCGGAGCGGGAGATCGAGGTGAGGATGTCCACCCCTTCGATACCGGCAATCGAATCCTCGAGAATCTTCGTGACCGCCGATTCGATGATCTCGGCGGACGCCCCCAGGTACCGTGTCTCAACGGTGACCACCGGCTCCTCGATCTTCGGATACTCGCGCACCGAAAGCCGGTCGAGCGAAACCACGCCGAGGAGGAACACGAGGAGCGAGAGGACCGTGGCGAAGACCGGGCGACGGATGCACAGTTCGGGAAGGTTCATGAGCCCGCACCTCCTTCACGGGCTCCGCCCGCAGAGCCCTTGCCCGCAGGGGGAGCCCCCGGTGGCAACTGGGGTGCACCCTTGTTGCCGGAAGGGCCGCTGGCATCGCCTCTTGCCGCAGGCGGACCTCCTGCCCCCTGAACCTTCACCTCCTGCCCGTCGCGCATCAGCCGTTGCTGGCCTGCGGTCACCACCAGCTCCCCGGGCTTGAGGTTGCCACGCACCTCGGCAAGCCCCTCGGTACGCAATCCGGGTTCCACCTTGACGCGGCGGGCCTTGCCGTCTTCGGCAACCCACACGAACAGGTCTGCACCGATCGGCGTGACGGCTTCCTCCGGCACGAGCACTGCACCCTTGCGCTCCGACAGCACCAGCGAGGCACGGGCAAACATGCCACTGCGCAGGCTGAGTTGCGGATTGGCCATCAGCCCCCGAACCAGTACAAAGCGTCCGTTGCTTTCGACCTGCACATCGATGGCGTCGACCCTTGCAGGGAACTTCCGGCCCGGAAAGGCGTCGATCGCCACGGCGATCGGCTGCCCCTTGCGCAACTGTCCGATGAACCGTTCGGGCAATCGAAGGTCGACCTTGAGGCTCCCCACGTCTTCGAGAAGGACGAGATCCGACCCTTCCTTCACATAGTCGCCAACGCTCACGTTGCGCAGACCAAGGTAACCGGTGAAGGGCGCGCGAATCACGGTACGCTCTGCCCTGGCCCTGGCCAGTTGGTGCTTGGCCTCGAGCACGCGAAGGTTCGCATCGGCCTGGTCGAGCGCGCTCGCACTCACGAAGTTGCGCGAGGCGAGATCCTGGGTACGCTGGTAGTTGCTCTGTCCGAGCGCGAGTTCGGCCTTTGCCTGCGCAAGCTCGGCCTCCTGGAGCGATGCATCGAGCCGCAGGATCACCTGCCCGGCGTTCACACGGTCGCCGTCGCGGAACGCAAGCGCTGCAATCCTGCCCGGCACTTCCGAGCGCAACATCACCGTCTCATTGGCCCGCAGCGTGCCGACGGCGCTTGCCGTATCCACCAGATCACGCCCCTGGGCGGCAGAAGCTTCAACCAGCGCCGGCCCGCGAGGCCCGCCCTTGGCAGGCGCCCCGCCCTTGCCTTCGCCTTTGGCATCACCCTTGCCCTCGGCCCTGGCGTCGCCCTTGCCTTCGCCCTTCACGCTCCCGCCCTTGAGGCCAACGACGTCGACCGGCGAGGCCGACTGACGCTGAGCTTGCCAGCCGAACCAGGCCAATCCAGCCATTCCCGCCAAGGCAAGGATCACGACGTAAGGTTTTCCGAGCATAACCTCTGAGGCTAGCACACGGTAAAGATTCGTCGCGTAAGCAGGCGTTGCGCGGGCGGCGCTCAGTTGCGTCCGAGGCCCAGGAACTCGCGAACTCCGAGGTTGGCAAGCGCGTCAGCGCGCTCGTTTTCCGGAATGCCCGCATGGCCCTTCACCCACTGCCAATGCAAGTGGTGCTGCGCACTCAACTGATCGAGGCGTTCCCAGAGATCGCGATTCTTCACCGGTTCGCGCGCGGCCGTGAGCCACCCTCGCGCCTTCCAGCCCGGGAGCCACTCCCGCAAACCCCTGAGCAGGTACTGCGAGTCGCTGAAGACCCGTGCCTCCACAGGCTTGCGCAGGGCCTCGAGTGCGCGGATCACCGCCGTGAGTTCCATCCGGTTGTTGGTGGTGCTCGCCTCGCCTCCGTGGAGCTCTCGGCGATGGTTGCGGTAGAGCATCACCACGCCCCAACCGCCAGGACCAGGGTTGCCCTTGCACGCCCCGTCGGTGTAGATGCTGCACTCTTCACCCATGCAGATGGCCTCCTCAGCCCGACCCTGCGCCGGCGACCTGCGGGCGGGCGAAGGCGTTTCGCCCCGGGCGTGCCGCCAGGCCCACCAGGCGCATACCCTGGACGCGCTTCACCGCCCCGATGAGGTAGGCCGCCCCGCAGATCGGCCACCACCGGTCGCCCGCATCCTCGATCCACGACCAGCGGTCGAGCCAGGCCTGGGTGGTGCACAAGGGCTTGTAGCAGCCAAAGCGTCCGCGGTCGATGTCGAACTCGAGGAGGCGGAGCCAGTCGCGCAGACGACCGAGCGCGATCATCCTGGGCTCCGCCGGCAGGCTTGACCCCAGCACGGCACTCAGGCCGAATTCCTGCAGTCCCCAGAGGCTCCACGGGTTCAGGCCTGCGATCACCACACGACCCTCGTTGCGGAGTACCCGGTGAGCCTCGCGGAGAACTGCGTGTGGATCCGAACTGAATTCAAGGACGAAAGGGAGAAGCAGCAGATCGATGCTCGAAGAAGCCACCGGAAGGCTGTGGTAGGCGTCGGCAACCACCCACTGCTCCGCGGGCACCTGCTCCCCGTCGCCGGGAACTGGAAACCTCGAAGTATCCTCTGGCTGGTCGGAAGGGGGCGGCGGGGTTGCCCAGTCCTGCGCCGTAGACGGCTCGGGCTCCCCCGCAGGTACAGCCAGCGCACCACCGCTGCCGTTCGCTTGGGGATGGAAGGGGCCGATCGTGAGATGGATCCGGTGACTCATCCGGTTGTTCCGCAGACCCTTCAAGCCCGGCAGGCCGCACTGCAGTGCGAAATAGCCAAACTCATCCTCGAGCATCGTATCCAGCCTGGGAAGCAACCAGGACGCGAGATCGCTTCCGCCCGGGGTGAGCAACCAGTCGTCCCACGCGGCGTAGACCCGCGCACCCGACTCAGGCACCATGCGTACTTCGTCCGTCTTCTGACATCAGCGGCAAAGGTCCCAAAGATGACAATCCTCCTGCGCAAGGACGCTGCAACCCCGGCCCCGGTCGCCTGGGACTACATTGCCCAGTGCCCGCCCAACGTTCACCGCATCCCGGCCTTCAACGACAATTATCTCTGGATGATCGCCGATCCGATGGGGGCGCAGTGCTGGGTGGTCGACCCGGGAGACGCAGTCCCGCTGATCGAAGCCAGCGAGGCGTTGCGGCTGCGTATGCGGGGTGTGCTCCTCACCCACCATCACAACGATCATCAGGGTGGGGTGGATGACCTGATCGCTCATGCCTCGCAGGCCGGGGCGAAACTCGACATCTACGGGCCGGTGGATGAACGGATTCACCCGGGTGCCACGCGCGTTGGCGACGCGGACTGGGTTGACCTTGGATTTGCCGCATGCCAGGTGATCGCGGTGCCGGGCCACACACGATCCCACATCGCCTACCACTTCCCCGCGCATGCACTGCTCTTTTGCGGCGATACGCTCTTTGCCGCCGGTTGCGGACGGCTCTTCGAAGGCAGCCCGCAGCAGATGCTCGGTTCACTTGCGCGCCTTGCGCGACTGCCCCAGTGCACCCGCATCTTTTGCGCGCACGAATACACCCTGGCCAATCTGCGCTTCGCTGCGGCCGCCTACCCTGGTCATACCGCGATCGCGGATCGCCTCGCCGAGGCCGAGACTGCGCGCGCTGGCGAGCACCCCACGGTGCCCAGCACGCTGGCGGCTGAATTGCAGACCAACCCCTTCCTGATCGGACTGGTTGAGCAGTCAGTCGGCCTGCCAATGATCGAAGACTCCGCGCTGCGGGTGGCCCGCTTTGCCGAGCTTCGCGCATGGAAAAACACCTTTCGCGCCTGAGTACTGCGAAGTCTCTGGCTACTGCGCATGATCGTGGTTAAAATTCCGATCTTCATCATGCGATTACCCTTGCTTTCTCCGGTCATTTCCCTGCTGCTTGGCGCAGCGGGGCTACTGGTATTGCCCGCGGTAGGCATCGCCGGACCATTGGTTCAGGCTGAAGTCGAACCCGAGGGCGGTGCGGCACAGGTTGGCCAGGTGCGCCTTGCAGAACCTGAAAGTACGCAGCGCTTCGAACTGCCCCGCGAAGCATCCCGACCCCTGAGCCCCTTGCCCGCTGTGACGAGGCTGGAACGGGGTTCGCCGGGCGGAGCAGCGCCGCAGTCCGCGCCAGTTCCGCCTGGAGAACCAGCGCCCCCTCCCGAAGCCGCCCTCCGGACCGAAACAGCGCCGCAGGTTGAAGCCGCGCCACAAGGCGCCGGCGCTGCAGTTCTCACCTCCGAGGGACATCCGCTCGAGCTACCCACGCTCGATCCAGGGCCAGAGGCTGGCTCAGCGCCCGTTGCCGGGGCGCTCACCGCAGAAACGGTTTCCGTGCCTGCCGCCAACGCGCAGGCCTCCCAGCCGGATGCCGAGCCCGCCGCAGCAGCGGCAGCAGCTTCACAGGCCGAACGGCCCTCGGTTCCTGCGCTCCCTGCACATACCGACCTCTGGGCGCGCATGCGGTCGCGATTCTCGCTGCCGCCTCTCGGCAGCGCGCTCGTGCAGCAGCATGTGCGCTTCTACACCAGCCGCCCGGAGTATCTGGAGCGCATGTTCGAGCGCGGTGGAAGGTATCTGTTCTACATCGTGGAGGAAATTGAACGGCGCGACATGCCCGGCGAACTTGCCCTTCTGCCTTTCGTGGAAAGTGCGATGAATCCGGCGGCGCTCTCGCCCGCAAAGGCTGCGGGTTTGTGGCAATTCATTCCGTCAACCGGCAAGGCGTTCAACCTCTCGCAAAACTGGTGGGTCGACAACCGGCGCGACCCGGTGCACTCCACCCACGCGGCGCTCGACTATCTGCAGAGGATCTACGAGATGCACGGCAGCGACTGGTTTCTGGCGCTTGCGTCCTACAACTGGGGCGAAGGCGCGGTGGGGAGGGCGATTCGCCGAAACCAGGCTGCGGGCAGGCCCGGCGACTATCTCTCGCTCAACATGCCGCAGGAGACCCGCAACTACGTTCCCAAGCTCATGGCGCTGCGTGAAATCGTGGCCGATCCCGGGCGCTACGGCATCAGGCTGGGCCCTCTTCCCAACAAGCCCTACTTTGTTGCCGTGGAAGCCCCGATGCATCTCGATCTCAAGCTTGCCGCGCGCTTTGCAGGCATGAGCGAGGAGGAGTTCGTGCACCTCAACCCTGCGCACAACCGGCCAGTGATCGCTGCAAGCGCCAACGACCAGCTCAAGATTCCTGCCGACCGTGTGGATCGATTCCTTGCTTCGATGCGAGCCCATGAGGAGGCGCGAAAACCCTTCTCGCGCTGGCGACCGCACACCCTCGAGCCCGAGGAAACGCTCCAGAGCCTCGCGCAAAGCACGGGCACCACCGTGCAGGAACTGATGCGCGCCAACGGCCTGCGCTCGGCCAAGGTGCTTGCAGGCACCCGGATACTTGCACCCGCTGCCGAGGATCGTCAGGCGCAGCAGCTGAGCGCGATGACGAGCTTCGAGGGGCCACGCATCCTCGAGAAAATACAGCGTCCTGCGGTGTATCACCGCGTGGAAAAGCGCGAGACGACGGAATCGATTGCGCGCCGCTACGGCATCACGGTCGCGAGCCTGCACGCCTGGAACAATCTGAAAGCGGGAGTGCGCCAGGGAACCCGCCTGCTGGTCAAGCCGGCCAGCGCCCAGACCCTGCTCACCACGGAGAGCGGCGTGCCCAAGGTGATCGCCACCGAGGTTCAGCAACCGAAAGCGGCTTCGCCCTCTTCGCCGATGGCTGCAGCCAAGCCGGGCGCATCGCCAACGAGGCCGGCGAGCGCTGCCACGGGCGCTGCAACGCCCGCAGCGAAGTCGAACCCATCGGCTCCCCGGGCGTCCAATGTCCCGGTGAAAGCTGCGTCGCCGCCCAACCGGACCTCCACCTCGCAGGGTAAGGCTGTTGACACTGCAGCAAGGTCAGCCAGCCCGCCTCCGAAATCCCCCACCGGTTCAGCGAAGGCAGATCCTCCGGCGGCGGGAGCCCCGGGCGCTCCGCGAACACGACCCCTCGGCGCCACCATCTGACCTCCCGGCATGAGTTATCTTGAGCCTAGCGGCGGCTCGCGCCGCCGGTTTGTTGGCGTAAGCTTTGCCGTTGCCGTGCATGTGCTGATTGCCTACGCACTGGTCACGGGACTTGCCCGGAAGGTCGTGGAAGTGATCCGGGCGCCGCTCGAAACGCGGATCATCGAAGACAACAAGCCTCCACCGCCCAAACCCCCTCCTCCACTTCCGCCGCCGCCCAAGATGGTGGCGCCTCCGCCTCCCTTCGTCCCGCCCCCGGAGATCCGGATCGCCACGCCTCCGCCACCGCCTGTAATCGTGGCCATCGCGCCCAAACCGCCACCACCGGTACCCTTCGTTCCCGCCCCTCCACCCCCGCCGCTGCCGCCGCCACCGGCGCCGCCTCCTCCGCCAGCGCCACCGCCACCGCCTCCGGTGGTTGCTAAGGCCCCCCCTGCGCCACCCGCCCCGCCTCCACCGGCACCTCCGCCGCCTCCACCGCCTCCACCGCCTCCACCGCCTCCGCCTCCGCCGCCTCCGCCGCCTCCGCCGCCTCCGCCG
>VGHO01000070.1 GCA_016868175.1 Betaproteobacteria bacterium | reverse complement strand
CCCGCTGAACGCTTGACGGGCGCCAATAGTCCGGTGCGTATGCTTGACCGTAGGATCGAGCGCCTTGCCCGATCACGCGAGGAGTTAACCGAGCAGTTGGAAGGGTTCGATCAGCTTCGCCATCTTGCGGCTGAAAGTGGCAGGGCCGCGAGGGAACAACTCGATCGGCAACCTGACCAACGCACACCGTCCTTGAGCGGGCAAGCCTTCATTCTCACCGCGCTACTTGCGCGGCTCAGCGATGAAGGCGATCTCGAAGCGCTTTGGGATTGGGTAATCGGCCTAAAACTGCCCGGACTACTCGCGGGTCATTTGAGTTCCCTGCACCAGGACCAATCCTTGAGCAAAGCGCAGGTTGTTGCGCTCTTTGTCTTGATGCTGATGGACGATGGGATCGGACCGCATCCGAATCGCCAGCAAATGAGGCTCCTCAAGCATGTGATTCGCGATCTGGACCAGCATCAGGTTGAGTCGTTCAAACAGATCTTGTGGGATTCAGCCGACCTGGCGGTTCAATAGGGCGGAAAGCTCTCGCTCGGTACCACACCGGGAGCCCCGCACCACGCGGGGCTCCTTGCCACGGGATCGCTTAAGGCCTTGGCTGCTCGCTGTTCTCGCCCCTGGAAGCACTGATCGTTGTGCCAACGAAGTGCTCCGACTCCGGCTCCGGCTCCGGCTCCGGCGCCACCGCCAGCGCCCGGCAGCTTCAACTTCAACTTGACACCGCCTCTTCGTACACGCATACTCACCTCAGCATCAAGAACAGGCCCGCCGGCCTGACCAACCTGCCCCCGGGCAAGGTGGATCGCGAAAGCGGATGCGGCTCCAACGGGAGCAACCAACCGGGAGATGCGTCGGCCCTCCACAAACTCTCTGGAGGGTTTTTTTGTGGCCGAAGCAACGCAGATTCACCGCAGCAAGTTCCGTGCCTTCCAAGCCACGGGTCGCTGGCTCGGTCACACCTGCCAGGACATTGTCCTTTCCATCGGTGAGCGCTCCGATCGCCTTGCGGCTCTGCTTTCTGAAAGCGCCGTCGCTTGCGGCGCATTCCTCACCGCCTTCAATCCCCGCAGAGCCATCCAGCCCGAAGTGTGGCCAAGGAGCGCGGTCATTCCGATCTGGCCGCACTTCTGCGCTGGGATTCCAGGGTCTGGCCCACCTCAGCAGGCCGGGGGGGGTGATCCCAGCCTGCCGCCCCCGACGCACCGTCAATGCGGCTAACGAGGAGAAACTTATGGCTGTCTCCCAAGCAACCACGGGCGCGCCCCAATACGAGGTCGAGTCCGTTCTGTCCGCGTGTCACACCTACCGCGAAACGCTCACCATCCGGCGGATTGCGGCACAACCCTGGCTGACCGAGCTGGTCATCACCACGCAGCTCTCCACCGCAAGGCACCCGCAGGAAAAGCGGGTGAAGGCGCGATGCTGTGTGGAGCGCGCGCAACTCCTGTCGCTGGCATCTGCACTCCAGCAGTTTCTGGAGGCCACAGCCTCACCGGGTGAGACTGCGAGGCACTAAGGTCCAACTTCCGAAACCGGGGCGAGTTCATCCGAATTGCAGGCCCCACGCCATCCGGCACAACCACTGCTAAAGAGGAGTTCCCATGCATCTTGCACCCTACGCTCTCTACCCCCATCAGGTCACCGGGGTGGAGTTTCTTGCCCGTCGCGCCCGCGCGATCCTCGGCGACGACATGGGTCTCGGAAAGACCCGCCAGGCAATCATTGCGCTGCGCGAGTCTGCACCCGAGGGCGTGTTCCTCGTCATTTGCCCCGCCTCGCTCAAGCTCAACTGGGCACGCGAGATCCGGCTGGTTCAACCCGAGGCGCGCATCGAGGTGCTCGGGGTTGCGGGCTGCGAGCATCCGAAGCCCCAGTGGGTGATCGTGAACTACGATCTGCTTGCGCGGCTTGGCGATCGGCTCACCGCAGTGGCCTGGACGGGTGTGGCGCTCGACGAAGCGCACTTCATCAAGAACGCGAGCCAGCGCTCCTCGCAGGCGCTCAAGATCCTCGGCGTGTCCGACACCAGGCAGGCTGCGGTGAAGGGGCCGCGTTTCGTGTTTCTGCTCACCGGCACCCCCATGCCCAATCGTCCGCGCGATCTCTTCAACCTCCTGCGTGCGGTGGGCCACCCCTCGGCGCGCAGCTTCCTCTCCTTTGCACGGCAGTACTGCGGAGCCTACCGCAACAACTACGGCTGGGTTACCGACGGCGCATCCAACCTCGCCGAACTCAACCTTCTGCTCAAGGAGGTGATGCTGCGTCGCAAGAAGGACGAGGTGCTCGATCTGCCGCCCAAGATCCGCTCCTGGGTGCCGGTGCAGGTTGCAGGCGATGCGGTCTGGAAGGCGAGCGAGGGCTTTCTCAACTGGTTCGCGGCGTCGGACGCGAGCAAGCCCAACGACACCGAGTTTCTCGCCCGTCTCACCCGCTTGCGGCTGGCGCTGCACAAGGCCAAACACGCAGCCTGCGCCGAACGCATCAGGGACGTGTTGGCAAGTGGCGAAAAGCTCATCGTGTTCTGCACCTACACCGAGGGCATCACGCGCCACCTCAAGTCGCTCGGCACCAAAGCGGTCACGATCACCGGCGCCGACACCGCGCAGCAGCGGCTCGATGCGATGGACCGCTTCCAGACCGACCCCGAGGTGTCGGTGGCGCTTTGCAATCTGATCGCGGGCGGCTTGGGCCTCAATCTCACGGCCGCCACCCATGTGATCTTCCACGACCTCGACTGGGTCCCCGCCAACCACCTGCAGGCCGAGGACCGTTGCTACCGCATCGGTCAGACACGGCAAGTCACCGTGGAGTATCTGCTTGCCGAAGGCACGCTCGATCGCTACATCGCCCGGCTTCTCGAAGCCAAGTTGAAGCTCGTGCAAGCGGTTGAGGCAAGCGAAGTGCCCAGCGCATCGATCCTCGAGGACCTCCACAACGAACTCACGCGGCTCGGTCCGGCGCTGATGCAGGAGGCCAAGGCCGCGCAGGCCGTTGGCAGGGAGGGCGTGCGGCTCGAGATCATCGGCGAGATGGTGGCTGCGCTCGCCCCCGAAACGCCGCTCCTCGAAACCGGCACCTGGGAGTTTCCGAGTTCGAGTAACCCGCGCAAGTTCTACCGGGTCACCTTCGGCCGCAGCGGGCACCTGCAGTGCACTTGCCCGGGCTTCGAGTACCGCGGCGAATGCAAGCACGTGCGCGACGTGCGCAAGACCGCGCTCGCAGCGTGAGGAGGCCGCCATGTTCTGGAACCGCAAATCCGGCACGCAGCCGCTTGGCGTGGCCCTTGCCGACCTGATCGAGATGCTCGCGCCCACCTCGATCAAGGCCACCCTCCGTGGCAACTCCCTGATCGCTCAGCATGAGCACTACACAGTGCGCCTCGAGGTGATTCCACCCATGGCGCGTGAGTCCGACAACGGTCCGATCAAAGCCGTGGTGCGCGTGATCTCGGACTTGCCCGCACCGCTGTTCGAAATGTTCCGGGGGCGCGAGTCGTCCGTGATGGCGGCTTCCCTGAATGCCTTCGCTGCGCTGAGCGCGCTGTACCCCGACGGGCAGACCATTCGCGGCGGGTCCCGCCTCACGATCTACGAGGCTGAGGATGCCTGGAGCAGGCTCCATCTCCCGCTGCTGGCTTTCTCAACGATCTGTGGCACGGAGGCGATCCTGGGTGGGTTCCGCCGTTCGCTGGGCAACGAAAAGCCCAGCAAAGGGGCCTCCCGGTGGACAACGGCCGACCTGGCGCAGGTTCAGGGCTACCTCTCCAGGGTTTGTATGTGTACCGCGGGCGACTTGGGGCTGACCGCAGAGTTTGGTCTGGCGGACGGTCCGGGAAGCGCACTCCTTGAGGACTCGAAGACAGCCCTCTTTCGCCTTATGGCCATCGAGTCGCACCCGGAACTGGGCGGAGGGCTTTTCTGCCAGTTGCAGATGCCGCACCGGATCCACCACGAAGAAAGACTCGCAAGAGTCTGCCTCCAGCTGAACCAGATGGAAATGGCGGCGCACGACCTGCCCCCGCATTTCGGGGGGTGGTGTCCTGGTCGCCAGTTCAATAATCCGGTGTATGTGAGCTTTCTTCCCAACAGCCTGCACGAAGTGCCGGGTGTTGCGTTGAACTTCGCGATCTGGGCGATGCATCGGGCTCAATTTGCCAACGCCATGCTTGCGTCGCTCGGTGCCGGGCTCGGCCGGGGTTGACAGCTCAGGCCTCCGGACATGCCGTCGGATTGAAACCCTTGTTCGAGCGCTGGCGAACCCGCGGTGGCCACCGGGCCATCAGGGGGGCTCATGCGCGGCCATCAGGGAGGCTCATGCGCGGCGATCCAGGTTCAAAACAAGCTCTTCGGCGAAGGAACGATGTCCCCCTCGGCGAGCCGTGATCCCTCTACAGAGCAGAGTCGCTGCTTGAAGCCGAGCGTTGCTGCAGAGGCAAGCTGCGGAATTCACTTCGCCTCTTTTCAGCCCTCCGCCGACGGCACCCGCCTCCTCGGCCTTTTCCAGCCCGCGATGCTCTGCTGGCGTGCGCGCGATACCGTGAGTTCGCCGGCCGGTGCATTGCGGGTGAGGGTGGTGCCGGCCCCAAGCGTTGCACCTGCGCCAACCCGCACTGGCGCCACCAGTTGCGTGTCGCTGCCGATGAAGGCATCGTCCTCGATCACGGTCTGGTGCTTGTTGGCACCGTCGTAGTTGCAGGTGATCGTGCCTGCGCCCACATTCACCCGTTCGCCGATCAACGCATCGCCCAGGTAGGCGAGGTGGTTGGCCTTGGTGTGGGCCCCGGTGCGTGTGGCCTTGATCTCCACGAAGTTGCCCACGTGGTTGTCGGTGCCGAGTTCGGTCCCGGGGCGCAGCCGCGCGTAGGGGCCCACGCGCGATTTCGGGCCGATACGGGCGCCCTCGCAATGGGTGAAGGGCAGCACCTGCGCCTCATTGCCCACGCTGCAGTCGATGAGCACGCAGTTTGCGCCAACGCTCGCCCCGTCGCCGAGTTCAACCCCGCCCTCGAACACGCAATTCACGTCGATGCGCACCCCGTGGCCGCAGCGCAGTTGGCCGCGAACGTCGAATCGCTCCGGATCCATGATGCACACCCCTTGAGCCAGGAACCGATCCGCGAGCCGGCGCTGATGGATCCGCTCGAGCGCGACCAGTTGTGCGAGCGTGTTCACGCCCTCGATCTGGGGGACATCGTCGAGGCAGTGTCCGATCAGCGGCAATCCGTCGCGGCGTGCAAACGCCACCACATCAGTGAGGTAGTACTCGGCCTGCGCGTTATCGCTCGCAAGCTCACCAAGCCAGCGCGAAAGATGCCGGTTGGGGAGCAGCATCACCCCGCTGTTCACTTCGCGGATCCTCCGCTCGTCGGCTCCCGCATCGCGTTCCTCCACGATGCCCAGGACTTCGCCTTGCGCGTTGCGCACGATCCTCCCATAGCCGTGGGGGTTGTCGCGGTGGGCGGTGAGGATCACCGTGGTGTCGTTGCCCGCAAGGCGGCCCATGAGCGAGCGCAGGGTGGCTGACTCGATCAGGGGGACATCGCCAAAGAGCACCAGCGTGTGACCCCGCGCGGGCAATGCATGCGCAGCCTGCAGCAAGGCGTGACCGGTACCGCGTTGCTCGCGCTGCAGATGCCAGTGCAGTCCGCCCGGCGCCGTTTCGGGCTGCGATGCTTCACGTGGCTGCGGCCCACGCGCCCGGGCAAGCCTGTCGGCGGCGTCAGACAGCCCAAGCGCCCGGGCAAGCCTATCGGGGAAGTCTGAATCCTCGATCGCCGCGCGGACCTGCGCTGCGGCAAACCCCACCACCAGGTGCAGCGCATTCACGCGGGGAGCCGAGCCCGGCATTGCGGGGGCGTCGAGCCTGGTTGCGGCGAGATCAACCACGCAGTCGAGCACATGCGCGATCAGCGATCGCCCGCCAAGCTGGTGAAGCACCTTGGGGAGCGCCGAGTGCATCCTCTTGCCCTGCCCGGCGGCCAGGACAACGATATGGATCGGGTGGTGAATGACGGGGCCCCGGGTACCTTCGGCGCAGGTTGCCGCGCTCAGGTCGCTTTGGCCATTGCCCGTTCAACCTCGTCGTGGCCACCCTGCTGCTCGATGACCTGCGGCGCGAGGGAGCCCGCAACCATCCCGACGACCGAGGCAAAAAGGCCGTTGAACTGCGGTGGAATCAAGGCTTCGGGATCGATGAGTTCGCTGAGGATCCACACTGAAAGCCCCGCAAACACCGACACGAGCGCTCCCTGAGTGGTGGCACGGCGCCAGAAGACCCCTGCAGCCAGCGGCACCAGCGCGCCCGCGAGCGTGACCTTGTAGGCGTTTTGTACCATCTCATACATAGTGCTGCGGGAATTGAGCGCAAACATGAGGGCGCACAACGAAAACACCACCAGAACCACGCGCAGCGTCACGAGCATCTGCCGGTCCGACATACGTGGGTTGAAGGGTCGCAGCACGTTCTCGGTGAAGAGCGCGGTGGGGGCGAGGAGCGCGCCGCTCGCCGTGGAGAGGATCGCCGAGAGCAGCGCACCAAAGAAGAGCGCCTGTGCCCAGAGCGGGGTTTTGGCAAGGATGAGGTCGGGCAGGATGCGCTGCACCTCGCGCGCATCTTCCGACTCGAAAAGCTTGATGGTTTCCGCATCGATCACGATCGCCGAGTAGGCAATGAACATCGGCACGAAAGCAAAGCAGAAATAGGCGATCGCGCCATAGAGCGTGCCGCGCACCGCGGTCCTCTCATTCCTGGCGGAGGTGACACGCTGGAACACATCCTGCTGCGGGATCGAACCCAACGCCATCGTCATCCACGCTGCGGCAAAGGCGAGCCATTCGGCGCCGTCGCCTGTGGGCCAGAAACTGAAGCGGTCGGCCTCGCTTGCCGCCTCGAGCACCTTGCCCACCCCGCCCGCGAGGTCGGCCACATTGAGCGCCACGAAGAGCAGACCCACCACGATCACCACGGTCTGCAGCAGATCGGTGAGTGCGATCGACCACATGCCGCCAAAGATGGTGTAGAACACAACAACCCCAGCGCCCATCAGGATCGCCTGATTGAGTTCGATCGTGCCGCCCGAGAGCACCGCGATCACCAGCCCGAGCGCCGTGAGCTGCGCCGATGTCCAGCCGAGGTAGGAAGCCACGATAGCCACGCTGGTGATCACCTCAACAGCCTTGCCGTAGCGCTTGTGGTAGAAATCGCCGATCGTCAGCAGGTCCATGCGGTAGAAGACCTTGGCAAAGAAGAGCGCCACGAAGATCAGAGCGCAGCTTGCGCCGAAGGGGTCGGCGGGAACTGCGTTGAGGCCCCCCTTGGCAAATTCGGCCGAGACCGAGAGCACCGTTTCGGCGCCGAACCAGGTGGCAAACACAGTGGCCATGTTGATGTAGAGCGGAAGGCTGCGGCCAGCAACGAGGTAGTCCTTGGAGGTCTGGACGTAGCGCGCAGCAATCAGGCCGATCGCTACCGTGAGCGCAACATAGGCGAGTACCAGCGCAATCAGCATCGTCGGTCCTCCGGGTTGCAAGGGCGCATCCATGGGGCGCACCTCGACAGGTGGGTGAGCGTTTGTTGGTCTTCGGTGGAATCGATGCTATCCACCAGCAAAGCGTGTGCCAGCAATATCCCCGCAACGATCAGGAGCATTGCCAGTAGCGCAGCGCACACCATCAGCCAGCGACGCGCGCGGTGCAGGTTCTCCGACATCGTGTTGAGCGCCTGCTCGATTCCGGAGGTGCGTTGCGGGGAAGCCGCGCGTCGAAGCGCCTCGTGCGCCAGGCGAGGAAGTTCGGGCAGCGACACGCTCCACACCTCAGCCTCCTGACGCACCCGGCGCAACACCCCGCGCCAGCCGATCTGTTCGCTCATCCAGCGCTCGAGAAAGGGCTTGGCGGTGACCCAGAGGTCCAGGTCGGGGTCGAGCTGGCGTCCGAGACCCTCCACGTTGAGCAGCGTCTTTTGCAGCAGCACGAGCTGCGGCTGCACTTCCACGCCAAAGCGGCGCGACACCTGAAAGAGGCGCACCAGAACCTGTCCGAGCGAGATCTCCTTGAGCGGCTTGTCGAACACCGGTTCGCAGCAACTGCGCACCGAGGCCTCGAGCGATTCCACCCGCACATGCTGTGGCACCCAGCCCGCCTGCAGGTGGAGTTGGGCCACGCGGCGGTAGTCGCGGCGGAAAAAGGCAAGGAAATTCTGCGCGAGGTAGTTCTTGTCCTCCTCGCTGAGCGAGCCCACGATGCCGAAGTCGAGCGCAATGTAGCGCCCCTTGTGCACCCCCTGATCGGCAACGAAGATGTTCCCCGGGTGCATGTCGGCATGGAAGAACCCGTCGCGAAAGACCTGCGTGAAGAAGATTTCCACCCCGTCGCGCGACAGGCGCTTGAGGTCGATCCCCGCCGCGAGCAGCGCCTCGATCTGGCTGATCGGAATCCCCTGCATGCGCTCCATGGTGAGCACGTTCGCCGCGATCGCCGACCAGATCATCTCGGGCATCATCACGAGCGCTGAGTCGGCAAAGTTGCGTCGCAGCTGATTTGCGTTGGCCGCTTCGCGCACCAGATCGAGTTCGTCGTGCAACACTGCATCGAACTCGTCGATCACCTCCATCAGGCGCAGCCTGCGCGCATCGGCTGAAAGTCGCAGCAACAGGGCCGCAAACTGCCGCATCAGTGCGAGGTCGGCCTCGATGATCGGCAGCATCGCGGGCCGCAGCACTTTCACCGCCACCTCGCGGCCGTCGTGCATCACTGCGAAGTGCACCTGGGCGATCGAGGCCGATGCCACGGGCTCCGGGTTGAACTCGGCGTAGAGCGTTGCGATCGGCGCCCCAAGTCCACGTTCGATCTCGGCGATGGCAACCTGGCCGGGAAAGGGCGGTACCCGGTCCTGCAGCCGGGCAAGTTCATCGGCGATGTCGCCCGGGAGCAGATCGCGGCGGGTTGAGATCAGCTGACCGAACTTCACAAAGATCGGACCCAGGCCTTCGAGGCTCTCGCGCAAGCGCTGGCCCCGGGGCACCCGAAGCCGCGCCTGCGGTGCCAGTGCAAGCGCCATGCGGATGATCCGGTAGGCGCGAAGCTGCGGGAAGGCCTGGAGCAGCAGGGTGTCGAGGCGGTGCTTCCACAGGGTGCGGACGATCAGGATCAGGCGGGGGAGGTCGCGTCGCGACCCGGCAACCGGGAAGTACTCGCGGCTGCGGTTCATGCGCGGGGCTGAAAGCGCAATACGGTCTCTTGCTCCAATGCATCGCCCCCGCAGTCGGGGTGTTGCCTGCCGTCATCACCGGGCGGCAGGGCGAAATCAAAGAGCCTGCGGTCCATCAGGTGCGAAGGCACAACCCGCGACAGCGCGGCAAAGCTGTGGTCAACACGGCCGGGGAAGCGCTTTTCCCACGATTGGAGCATTTCCTTGATCTCCCGGCGCTTGAGATGCGCCTGCGACCCGCACAGGTTGCAGGGAATGATCGGGAATTCGCGCCACTGTGCATAGTCCACGAGGTCGGACTCGCGCACATAGGCGAGCGGCCGTATCACCACATGCCTGCCGTCGTCCGAGCGCAGGCGCGGTGGCATCGACTTGAGCGTGCCTCCGAAGAAAAGGTTGAGAAAGAAGGTCTCGAGGATGTCGTCGCGGTGGTGACCGAGCGCAATCCGCGTGGCACCAACTTCGTCCGCCACCCGGTAGAGAATCCCGCGCCGCAGGCGCGAGCACAGCGAGCACATCGTCTTGCCGTCTTCCACCACACGCTTCACGATGCTGTAGGTGTCCTGGTTTTCGATGCGAAACGGCACCCCGAGGGTGCGCAGGTAGTCGGGCAGCACATGCGCGGGAAAGCCGGGTTGCTTCTGGTCGAGATTCACCGCTATCAGCTCAAAGGCCACCGGTGCGCGCGCCTGAAGCGTGAGCAGCAGATCGAGCATCGCGTAGCTGTCCTTGCCGCCCGAGAGGCACACCATCACCCGATCGCCGGCCCCGATCATCGAGAAGTCGTGGATGGCCTCGCCGCAAAGTCGAAGAAGGCGCTTGTGCAGCTTGTTGCGCTCGTAGGCGAGCTTCTGCCGCGCTGCTTCGCTCCCCGGCTCGCGGGTTGCGAGCTTCATCCCCGTGCCCTCCCGGAGGCAAAGCGGAGCACCTCGATACCCACCGTAGCGCAGTCCGGATACACGTCGGGCTTGTCGCTGCGAACCGCCGCCGCCCGCACGCCAGCGAAATCCAGGCAGAACTCGGCTACCTGGTCGATCAGCGTCTCCTGAAGGTTGAAATGGCGCGCGGTGGCGAGTTGCTGAATGCCCTCGCGGACCCGGTCATAGTCGAGCGTGTCGCGCACATCGTCACGACCGGAGGTGGTTTCCACAACCGGCACGAAAATCTCCACGGAGATGCGCACCCTTTGCGGCGCTTCGCGTTCGAAGTCGTGAAAGCCGATCGACGCCGTGACCTCGAGTTCGTGCAGGAAGATGCGGCGGCATTCGTGCAGCCGCGGGTCGAGAAGGAGGGGGCTCATGCAGACTCCCGAATTCACCTGCGGTCGTCGGTGAGAAACATCACATCGCGCCGCGAGGGCCAAAGATGTTGTCCTCCGTCCACGACCAGATTCACGCCGGTCACTGCGGGCGCCTCGAGCAGGTAGACGATCGCCGCCACAACATCGTTGGGGGTTGATGATCGGCCGAGTGGCGTTTGCGCATGCGCCTGGAGGAAGCCAGCGTCGGTCTGGTCCCCCGACGGCAGCGTGATCCCGGGCGACACGCCCACCACCCGCACCCGTGGGGCAAAGTGGCGCGCCATGAGGTCGGTGGCGTGGAGGAGCGCCGCCTTGCTCAGCGTGTAGGCGAAGAAATCCGTGTTCGGATTGAGGAGTTTCTGGTCGAGGATGTTCACTACCACGCCGCGTCGTTCGCCGTGGCAATGCGCGTGCAGCGCCTGCGCCAACACCAGAGGCGCAGCCAGATTGGGCAGCCAGTGCGACGCGATCGAAGCGAAGTTGCAACTCTCGGGGCTGTCGAAGCTGAACCGCGAGGCGTTGTTGACCAGTGCATCCACCCGGCCAAAGTGGCCAAGCGCCTGGCTGAAGAGCGCCCGCGTGGGCGGCTCCTCGCAAAGGTCGGCTTGAAGCAGCGCAACGGCACCACCGGATTCCCTGACCAGGGCTGCGGTGTCGTTGGCCTCGGCAGCCGAGTGCAGATAGTGGAGCGCGAGGTCCCATCCGCGCTGCGCAAGCCCAAGCGCAATGGAACGCCCCAGCCGCTTGCCTGCGCCGGTGACGAGCGCCACCTTCCGGTTGCCGGAGCCTTCAGGGGAGGATGATGGGGGAGCGGTGGATTCTGCAGTCATCGGCGCGTCATTGACACGGTTGCCCAGCGACGGACCCGCCTCATCAGGCCGGGCACAAACCGTCTGCAGAGGTCAGTGTACCCTGCCCACTTTGTCGCTTTTCCGCTCAGGCGCCCCTGCATACTGTGACTTCTCCGCCCTTCGTCCCCGCATCGCTCGAAGCCACGCTTCGCGAGCGCCTGCGCGCTTGCGACAACTGGCTGCGCTTCGATGCCTTCATGGACCTCGCGCTCTACACGCCGCATACGGGCTACTACTGCCGACAGGAGAACCCTTTCGGCCCCAACGCCGACTTTGTGACTGCGCCTGCCCTGAGCCCGCTCTTCGGGGCGTGTGTTGGGCGACAGATCGCAGAAGTCTTCGAGGCGCTCGAGGCAGCGGGAGTTCAGGGAGTGCAGAGAGTGCAGGGGGTTCAGGCCGTGGAAGGAGTGCAGGCAGCGCAAAGAGCGGAGGGGCTGCAGGGAGCGCGGAGAGCCGGGCAAGCCAGCAGCGCCCCCCGCCTGGTGGAGTTCGGCGCAGGCGACGGCCGCCTTGCCACGCAGGTCCTGGCTGCGCTGAGGGCACGGGGCATCGCTCCGCAGTACCATATCGTGGAGGTCTCGGCGCCGCTGCGCGCACTGCAGCACGACCGGATTCTGCGCCAAGCGCCGCAGGACCTGCCCCGGGTTGACTGGCTCGAGCAGCTGCCCGAGCCGGGTTTCAGGGGTGTGATCCTCGCCAACGAGGTGCTCGATGCCATGCCCGTGCGCCTCTTCGTCTTTGCGGGCGAAGACCGGGGAGAGGGTCGCTGGCTCGAACGCGGGGTGAGCCTTGCGGATCCGCTGTCCTGCGGCGTCAGGGCTGGCATCGCGGATCCCCCGCCGCACAACCTCAGGGCTGGCATCGCGGATCCCCTGCCGCACCACAGCAGGGCCGGTGCCCATGGTGTCCTGCCGCACACCCCCGGGTTTGAAGCCCACCGGCTGGTCTTTGCCGACCGTGATGTTGGCGCTACCCAGAGCAGCCTGCTTGATGCACACCGGGCGCGCTGCCAGCGGGTCTGGCGTGAGCCCTGG
>VGHO01000069.1 GCA_016868175.1 Betaproteobacteria bacterium | reverse complement strand
CATATCTTTCAGGGCCGGCCCGGGGAGAGCTATTTCTGCACCAGCGATATCGGCTGGGTGGTTGGCCACTCCTACATCGTGTACGGCCCGCTGATTGCGGGAATGGCCACGATCCTCTACGAGGGGACGCCCCTGCGCCCCGATGGCGGCATCTACTGGAAACTGGTCGAGAAGTTCCGTCCCTCGGTGATGTTTTCGGCGCCAACCGCTCTGCGTGTGCTCAAGAAGCAGGATCCGGCCCTGCTCAGCCGCCACGACACTTCCTCGTTGCGCGCCCTCTTCCTCGCGGGTGAACCGCTCGACGAACCCACAGCGCGCTGGATCTCGGAGGGGCTTGGGGTGGCGATCATCGACAACTACTGGCAGACCGAGACGGGATGGCCGATCCTCACCCTTGCGCGCGGCGTGCAGCTGGACCTGGCAACCAAGTTCGGTAGCCCGGGTCTGCCGATGTACGGCTACGACGTGCGGTTGCTCCACGAGGCGACCGGCAGGGAAGTGGGCGAGGGCGAGAAAGGTGTAGTCGCGATCATGCCGCCCCTGCCTCCTGGCTGCCTGCAGAGCGTCTGGGGCGACGACCAGCGTTTCCGCGAAACCTATTTCGAGTCGATCCCTGAGGTGATGGCCTATTCCACCTACGATTGGGGAATCCGCGAT
This sequence comes from Betaproteobacteria bacterium, assembly GCA_016868175.1. GTDB lineage: Bacteria > Pseudomonadota > Gammaproteobacteria > Burkholderiales > Burkholderiaceae_E > UBA3064. Next base: position 11,750 of record VGHO01000069.1, on the reverse strand, counting down.
GCCGATGGCTACTATTTCATCCTCGGTCGCACCGACGATGTGATCAACGTGGCGGGGCACCGCCTCGGAACCCGCGAAATCGAGGAGTCGATCAATTCCCACCCTGCGGTTGCCGAGTGTGCGGTCGTGGGCGTTGCCGATCCGCTCAAAGGTCAGGTCGCAGTGGCCTTTGCGGTGCTTCGCGACGCCTCCGCCATCGAGCACACCGGTGCACGGCTGGCCCTCGAAGGGCAGGTCATGAAGACGGTGGACCACCAACTTGGTGCCGTTGCCCGTCCGGCGCGGGTGCATTTCCTGAATCTGCTTCCGAAGACCCGATCCGGCAAAGTGGTGCGGCGCGCGATCCAGGCGATCTGCGAGGGGCGCGATCCCGGCGACCTCACCACGATCGAGGATCCCTCGGCGCTCGAGCAGATCCGGCGCTGTCTTCAGTGGAACTGAGCCAGGACCCGCGTTTGCTCAACCCCGGTGTCCGGGGCCGTGAGGTCTGGGCCTGGGCTTTCCTCGACTTTGCCAATTCGGGCTACACCACGGTTGTCCTCACTGCGGTGTACTCCGCCTACTTTGTGGGTGCGGTCGCTGGCGGAGCACCGTGGGCCACCCTGCTCTGGACGACCACACTCTCCGCATCCTCACTTCTTGCCATGATTGCGCTGCCGGGACTTGGCATGTGGGCCGACCGGGTTGGCGGCAAGCGGCGCATCCTCCTCCTTGCGAGCATTGGCTGCAGCCTTGCCACTCTTTTGCTCGGCCTCATTCCGCAACAGGCGCTCGCTGCGGCGGTTGTGCTGGTGGCGCTTTCAAGCCTTGCCTTCAGCCTTTGTGAAACCTTCACCGCCGCATTCCTGCGTGAACTCGCCAGACCCCATGCGCTCGGGCGCGTTTCAGGGTGGGGTTGGAGTCTCGGCTACGTTGGTGGCATGCTCACGCTCGGGCTCTCGCTGGCCTACGTGCTTTCCGCCAAGGCCCGCGGCGAAAGCGCTGCCCAGTTCGTGCCGGTCACGCTTGCGATCGTTGCGGTGGTCTACCTCGGCGTCACGCTGCCCGCCCTTGCGGTGCTCGGGGAACGCCAGGGGCGGGGTGGCGCCTGGGAGGGGGGATGGATCCGGCTCAGGTCCGCGTGGCGGCAAACCGTCCGCTTTCCCGATCTGCGGTCGCTGCTGTGGTGCTGCGTTGCCTACCAGTCGGGCATCTTCGTGGTGATCACGCTGGCTGCGGTCTACGCTGAACAGGTGATGGGTTTTGAGCAGACCGAGACCATGATGCTCGTGTTTCTCGTGAACATTGCTGCGGCGCTGGGAGCGCTTGCCTTCGGCCGTTTTCAGGACCGGATGGGCCATAGCAAGGCCCTCGCAGTTACCCTGCTTGCATGGATCGTGATGGTTGCGATTGCAGTGATGGGCGAATCGCGCGAATCATTCTGGTTGGCAGCAACGATCGCGGGACTCACGATGGGTTCCAGCCAGTCGGCGGGCCGCGCGATGGTGGGTCTACTCACGCCGATGGGTCATCAGTCGGAGTTCTTTGCGCTCTGGGGCTTTGCGGTGCGTCTGTCGGCGATCATCGGACCGATCAGCTACGGGCTGCTGGTCTGGCTCACCGGAGGCCAACAGCGGATAGCGCTGGCAGTGGTGGGGCTGTCCTTCGTGCTCGGTCTGGTCCTCCTTGCCCGGGTGGACATGCGCCGCGGAGTGGAGTCAGCCATGCGAGCCGAGACGGCCGTTAAGGGGGTTTAGACCATCGCCACGGAGCTCCTGGCCGTATCCACCGCTGCCGGCAGTGCAGCCTCCCGATCGAATTCCCATGCAAAGCCGCGGGTTTGCTACATTGCACCCACGGGTTGATGCGAAAGTATTCGCCCTGTGCGGCGGATACGCGTCGCGCTCAGGTTGCATACCCTCTACAAGCTATCCATGGGAGTCTTCATGATGAGACAGGTTGGGAAAACAGCGCTAGCGTTTGCGATCGGTTCGCTCGCCGCATACTCTTCGCTCGCTTACGCGGGCAAGACCCTCGATGCGGTCAAGCAACGCGGGCAACTCGTCTGCGGTGTGAGCACCGGTCTGCCGGGCTTTTCGCAGGCCGACAGTCAGGGGAATTGGGCCGGTCTGGATGTGGACGTGTGCAAGGCGGTTGCTGCGGCGATCCTTGGCGATCCGGGCAAGGTGAAGTATGTGCCCCTCAATGCGCAGCAACGCTTCGCGGCGCTTCAGTCAGGCGAGATCGACCTGCTGTCGCGCAACACAACCTGGACCCTTACCCGCGACGCCTCGCTCGGCATGGTCTTCACCGGAGTGACCTACTACGACGGCCAGGGCTTCATGGTGCCTTCAAAGACCAAGATCTCCAGCGCCAAGGCGCTCAAGGGCGCCACGGTGTGTGTGCAGTCGGGCACCACCACCGAAAAGAACCTCACCGATTTCTCCAAGACCAACAACCTCAACATCAAGCCGGTGGTGTTTGAGAAGCTGGAAGCTGCCAATGCCGCCTACTTCGCGGGCCGCTGCCAGGCCTACACCACCGATGCCTCGGGGCTGGCGGGTATCCGTTCCAAGGAGGCCAAGAACCCGGAGGAGCACCGCATACTGCCCGACCTGATTTCGAAGGAGCCCCTGGGCCCCTCGATCATGCGCGGCGACGACGAGTTCTTCGCAGTTGTGAAGTGGACCTTCAACGCGCTGCTTGAAGCCGAGGACTACGGTGTGACCCAGGCGAACGTCGACCAGATGAAGACGAGCAGCGAGCCCCCGGTGCTGCGCTTGCTGGGTGTGTCGGAAGACATGGGCAAGCTTCTCGGACTCGACCGCGACTGGGCGGCGCGCGCGATCAAGGCGGTGGGCAACTACGGCGAGATGTTTGATCGCAATGTTGGCGAGAAGTCGGCGATCAAACTGCCGCGTGGCCTCAACAACCTGTGGAGCAAGGGCGGACTGCAGTATTCGCCGCCACTGCGCTGATCCTGGTGAGTGGACGGTGGGTTGCCACGGGGCAACCCACTTCCGGTGAGCCACCAGGGTGCAACCCGTCTCCCCCCTCGGCGCGTGAGGAAAGCCTCCTTCCGGCATGCCGATGCGCTTATTGCGCCGAGGTCAGCGCCTCCTGCGCAATCCTCGTGGTCCCCGCGTAGTCGGGCATTCAGAGCGCGACTGTTTCAGCTTCTCCTGATCCTCGGCCTTTTGGCGGTGGGGGTTTATCTGGCGCACAACGCTGCCAACAACCTGCGCCTGCGCGGGATCAAGAGCGGCTTTGATTTTCTCTTTCAACCGGCAGGCTTCGACATCGGCGAAGCGCTGATCGACTACGACTCGGCGCACTCCTACCTCGAGGCGGTGCTGGTGGGGCTCCTCAACACGCTTCGGGTTGCGGTGATCGGAATTGTCCTTGCCACGGTGATCGGAACCGCAGTCGGGATCGGGCGCTTGTCGCGCAATGCATTGTTGCGCGGGCTCTGCCGCGTGTATGTGGAGTTCTTTCGCAATGTTCCGGTGCTGCTCCAACTGCTGATGTGGTACCTGATCCTCACCGAAATGCTTCCAGCGCCCGATGAACCGCTCTACTTCGGCGCGGGCTTTTACCTGAGCAAGGGTGGATTCAATTTCCCGCTCCCGGAGTGGGCTTTCGGGCATTTCACGCTGGCGCTCGGCGTTGCGGCGGGCGCGATGGCCGCCTTTGCGTGGAACCTTCGCGAGCGCAGGATCTTCGAGCGCACCGGGAAGGAACCCCGGGTGCTGCTTGCGGCCATTGGGTGGCTGTTGGGGCTTGGTGTGCTCGGTTGGGTATTGGGTGGTGCACCACATGCGATGCGGATGCCCGAGGCGGGCGCTTTTGCCATCGAAGGGGGCGGGGCTGTCACGCCCGAGTTTCTCGCAGTCCTGACCGGACTCACCCTGTACACCGCAGGCTTCATCGCCGAGGTGGTTCGCGCGGGTATCCAGGCGGTTCCGCGTGGACAGGACGAGGCGGCCAAGTCACTGGGCCTCTCCTCGGCGCAGGAGATGCGCCTCGTGCTTCTTCCCCAGGCCTTGCGCATCATCATTCCGCCCCTCACCAGTCAGTACCTGAACCTCACCAAGAATTCCTCGCTCGCGGTCGCTGTCGGCTACCCGGACGTGGTGTCGATCCTCAACACCTCGATCAACCAGACCGGTCGGGCGGTTGAGTGCATCGCGATCATCATGCTGGTATACCTTGCCACTTCGCTTTTCACTTCGGCTCTCATGAACTGGTACAACGCGCGCGCAGCAATCCGGGAGCGTTGAGGTTTATGGCGCGCAGCCTCGCTCCGGCTTCGCTCGTGGCACCGAGACCAGCGCCACAGTCGCGTCACGGTCTGCTGTCCGAGTTGCGGGAACGCTTCTTCGGCAACCGGCTGAGCACCCTCACCACACTGGTGATTCTGGCGCTGCTGCTTCAGGTACTCCCGGATGCGATGGCCTGGGCACTGGTGCATCCCGTCTGGAGCGCAGATGCGGAGTTGTGCAAGCAGGCGATGGGGGAGGGTGCCTGCTGGGGCGTAGTGGCGGAAAAGTACCGGGTGATCATTTTTGGCTACTACCCTTTCAACGAGCAGTGGCGCCCGCTGGTGGCCACCCTGCTGATGGTGGCGCTACTGGTGGCCACCTGCACCCGCGCGCTGTGGAATCGCTGGCTGGTTCTGCTCTGGTTCTCCGTCATGCTTGCCGTCTTCGGGCTGCTTGGCGGCGGATACTTCGGACTCGCTCCGGTACCCACCGACCGCTGGGGCGGCCTGCCGCTCACGGTGCTGCTCGCCACCTTGTCGATCGTTGCGGCGTTCCCCCTTGCGATCCTGGTCGCGCTGGGCCGACGCTCCGACATGCCTGCGGTGAGCGCTGTGTGCACGGTATACATCGAACTGATCCGTGGCGTACCGTTGATCTCGGTGCTGTTCATGGCCTCTTTTCTCTTTCCGCTGCTCATGCCCACCGGCAACAAGATCGATGTGTTGTTGCGGGTCTTCATCGGAATCACACTCTTTGCGGCCGCCTACACCGCCGAAGTGATCCGGGGAGGCTTGCAGGCGATTCCCAAGGGTCAGGTCGAGGCGGCGCAGTCGCTCGGATTGGGTTACTGGCAGACACAGGGGAAGATCGTGTTGCCGCAGGCGCTGTCGATGGTGGTACCTGGTGTGATGAACAACTTCATCGGGATTTTCAAGGACACCTCGCTCGTAACCATCGTGAGTCTCTACGAACTCACAGGAGCACTCGGTCTTGCGCTCAACAGCGACCCTGACTGGCGGCCCTACAAGCTCGAGGGCTACATCTTCATTACGCTCATCTACTTCTGCGGCTGTTACGCCATGTCACGCTACAGCCTCTGGATCGAATCGCACCTTTCGCGGTCGCGCGCGCGCTGAACCCGATGCCGGCAGGGCCGGAGCGTCTCGGCGCGCAGAGCAGGATCACTCACCGGGCGCGGGGCCCGCTCGTCGACCGCTCGTGCGCCAGAGCCCCGTGCCAAGTACTGAGGAGTTGCCTGTGCCGCAAGACCCCAACGATCCGATCATCCGCTTCCGCAAGGTCAACAAGTGGTACGGCAACCACTTCCACGTCTTGCGCGACATCGAACTCGACATTGCCCGCGGCGAAAAGGTGGTGATCTGCGGCCCTTCAGGTTCGGGCAAATCCACACTGATCCGTTGCATCAACCGGCTGGAGGAGCACCAGGAGGGCGACATCATCGTGGACGGCATCACGCTCGCCGACGATGTGAAGGCCATCCATGCGGTGCGCAAGGAAGTGGGCATGGTGTTTCAGCAGTTCAACCTCTTTCCCCACCTCACGGTGCTCGACAACCTGACCTTGTCGCCCATGTGGGTGGGCAGGGTGCCGCGCAAGGAGGCCGAGGAGCGCGCGATGCAGCAACTCGAACGGGTACGGATCGCGGAGCAGGCGCTCAAGTATCCGCTGCAACTTTCGGGCGGTCAGCAGCAGCGGGTGGCGATCGCACGGGCGCTCTGCCTCAAGCCAAGGATCATGTTGTTTGACGAGCCGACCTCGGCGCTCGACCCCGAAATGGTGAAGGAAGTGCTCGATGTGATGATCGAACTCGCTGGCCAGGGCATCACCATGGTGGTGGTCACCCACGAGATGGGGTTTGCCCGCGCGGTCGCCGATCGGGTCGTGTTCATGGATCAGGGCCAGATTGTGGAAGAAGCTCCGCCGCACGACTTCTTCACCAACCCGCAAAGCGATCGCACCCGCGACTTCCTCTCCAAGATTCTGGGGCATTGACGCGAGGTCTGGAAGGTTCAGCTTTGCAGTCCCGGTTCCTGCTCCTTTGCCCTGCGCGAGGCGATGCAGTAGAGCCCTTCGAGCACCAGATTGTCAACCAGCCGATGGGTGATCTGCAGCCGGGGCGACAACATGCGCGCAGCGCCGCCCGACACCATGCAGAGCAACTCCGGGTACTCGAGGCGATACTGCTGGTACACCCGCTCCACTGCGCCCGCCTGCGCATGCAGACAGCCCGAGGCGATCGCGTCCACGGTCTGCCGCGGGTACTTGAGGTAGTCACCCGAAGCATCCGGAAGCGCTGCCGTGCGTTCGTGCAGAGAGCGCTGCATCAACCCCAGACCCGGCATGATCGACCCTCCCCTGAAGCGGCCATCACCATCGAGCAGATCCATGGTGGTGGCTGTGCCGCACACCACAACCAGCGCAGACGATGGACCGATGAGCCCGCGCGCGCCAATCAGTGCTGCCCACCGATCGCTTCCCAGTTGGCCGGGATTGCGGTACTCGTTGCGTACTCCGCACTCCTCGTCCTGTGCATGGATCCACAAGGGTGCCGGCGTGTCGGGCCACACCTCCAGGGCGCGCATCAGGGGGTTGCGGTGGCGGGTGCCGGCAACGCTCGAGATCACCACGACCGAAGGGCGGGGCTGCATGCGCCATTCGATTGCGAGGATCGGGATCTCGGCGAGGAGTACCCGGCCATGCGTTGCGCAATTGGCCAGAGCAGCACGTGGCCCGTCTTCGGCCGGCTGATACCGCCCCCACTTGAGGAAGGTGTTGCCCACGTCGATCAGCAGCCAGCGCGCCACCTCGAGCCGCGGCACCTCTGCGGCCATCAGCATGCTCAGGGATCCTGCGCCTGGGAGACTGGCCCGAGTGGCCGCAGACGCACGCCGGGTCGCAGCTTCCGCCAGGGGAACTCGGCCGGATCGGCGAGCGCCGGACCTGGGGATTTGACGACCAGCACTTCGCTCGCGATCGGTTGGAAGTCGGCGCGAAAGTGTACCGAGCTCTTGAGCGCGAGGAGTCGCTGGGCCGCAGGTTCCACGCCGAGGTGACGAAACATGGCCTGGTCTGCCGCCTGGCACTTTCGGCTCGCCAGCACGAGGCTCACTGCACCCTGACGCAGAAGCGCCATCGGCCCGAGCTGCATCCGAAATCCCCTGAACATCGGGCCTGTGCAGGTGAACCGTCCGTCGCCGAGGCGCTCCACGCTGAAGCGGCCGCGAACCGGTGCATGACCTGCAAGCCCCGACCTTGCACCGAGTTCGAAGCTGAGGCTCGCACCTTGTCCCGCATCGTGCGCCCGCTGCGCCGACAGTGGGTCGATCAGCAGCCCGAGACAGGCGTCCTGCGCGCGAAGCTCGAGCAGCGCCTGCAGGATTCCGGTGGTGTCGCCATTGCCGCCAGCACCTGGATTGTCCTGGGTGTCGGCCAGTACGGTCGGCCTCCCGGGTGCCCCAGTGACGAGGCCGCGCCGGATCGCATCTTCCGGGCTGTGGAGCTCCAGGGCAAAGTCCTTTTCGGCGTCGACGATGGCCTCCACCAGGGCGCTGACCGCTCGGTCGAGCGTTGTGGCGTCGTCGCCATAGCCCAACGCCACCATCCCGCACTCGGCGATATCGGCCATCGGAAAGCCGGGTGTGAACGACAGAAACACGCCCTCGCGTTGCTCGATCCGCTCGAGCAAGGCGTAGAGTGAGCGCGCTGGCTCGATGAACGTGCTCTGCGAGGGAATACCTGTGAGATAGTCAAAGCGGTGCATCCGCTTTGCGGGCCGCCGGCCGGTGGAGAGCATACGCATGGCAAGAAAAGCCGTTCGGGCGCCTGTGTCGGCCATGTCCACATGCGGATAGGTTCGATAGGCCGACAGCGCATCGGCCTCTGCGTGCATCACCTGCGTGAGGTTGGCGTGCAGATCGAGACTTGCCACGATCGGCACCCGTGGTCCAACCACTGCACGGACCCTGCGCAGGATTTCGCCTTCCCCGTCATCGTGCAGCTCAGTGACCATCGCGCCGTGCAGATCCAGATAGACCGCATCCACGCCACCGTTTTCCACAGCCCGTCCCAGACGCTCGAGAAGCGCGCCCACAATCGACTCGAAGGCATGGTCGCAGACATGAGCCGAGGGCGAGGCGGCAGCCCAGACCAGCGGAATCACGCGATGGCCGGCAGCGTGAAAGGCTTCGATCGCACCCTGAGCGGGGATGTTGGTGCCCTCGAGTGCATCGAAGATGGCTCCATCGTGCTGGATACCGGGCCAGCCCCCGCCTTCTTCGAAGGCAGCGTAATCGGCCCTGGTTGGCGCGAAGGTATTGGTCTCGTGCTGCATTCCGCCCACTGCGATGCGTGCCATGCTCATGTTCCTCAGCGATTCCGGTTGCAGCGCGCGCTCACCGCGCGCATTGATCTGCCCCGCATGCGGCAACATGCTCCGCAGTTATGGATTTGTCATTCCCCGGGTAGTTCATACGGAGTATCCGGATCGAGCGGGAAGATGGGCCGTCGCACGCGGCTGAAGGCTAGCGCGGAGTAATCCGAAGTACATACCCCGGTGCCTGCGCACTCGATCACTGCTGCGGCTAGATCGCCGAGGCCAGCGCGCCAGTGCACCCGACTCTTGAGCATTAGGAAGCGGAGCGACGCCGGATCGATTCCAAGTGCAACAAGGGTGTTGAGGTCGAAAGGCTCGACATGCCGGCTGATAACAGCGATGTCAACGCCGCCCACCGTAAACAATGCACTCGGCCCGAGGCTGGCCCGCAAACCCCGTGCCATCGGACCCCGCAGCCGGTAGTGCCCCTCGGTGAGGGTGCGCACCCGGCCCTTCAGTTGCAGCGGTTTGCCTGCAAGCCCGATAGAGGGCATCGCTGTTTTTCCGCCAAGGTCAACGACCAGTTCGGCACCTACACCGGCCGCCATCATCTGACCGACAGCTTCAGGATCGAAGATAGCGAAGGCCGCAGCCTGCTCGAGGCCGGCAGCGAGCAACGCTTCAAGGACGGTGGTGGTGTCCATGCTTCCGCCGGAAGCACAGTTGTCGTAATGATCAAGAAGCACCACCGGACCGGAGGCGGAGTGTGATTTCGCCGCATGGCTTCGCGCCGCCTCGCGCGCAGTCTCCATCGAAATCGCGAGCGGTTGAGGCAAATACACAAAGTCGTGGCGCGCTTGCCAGCACATTGCAAGCAGTTCGTTACGCCATGCCGCGGCGCGTTGCGGGCTGGAGGAATCCACAACGACTGCACTCATCCCGGCGCATGCGACATCGGCATGCGGAAACCCCACGAAGACCGATGCCGCCAGCGCGCCTTCGGCTTCGATTGCGCGACAGCGGGCCTGAATCGCGCGGTTGGGTGAGTCGAGACTTGACTGCCGCATGACATGGGGCAGCATTGGCACCCGGCCCCAGGACAGCACGGGTGCGGGGGTACCCAGGCCCGCAAGGATCGGTCGCGCAGCCCGCAGACCGGTCTCGGCCATGTCGACATGCGGGTAGGTCTGGTAGCCCGCGATCACTGTGGCGTACCGGGCCATTGCAGCCGACACATTGGCGTGCATGTCGAGTGCAACACCGATGGGCAGCAAGGGCGCAAGCTCCCGGATCCGGCGCAGCAGTTCGCCCTCGCCATCCTCGTGATCCTCGCTTACCATTGCGCCGTGCAGATCGAGCAGCAGCGCATCGCATCCCATGCGGACCGCATCGCAGATCCGCCTGGCAATCCAGTTGTAGGCCTCGCGCGCCACTGGGCCGCTAGGCGCAGCATCGGCGGCAACAGGCAGGATGATTTCGGCACCTGCCTCCTCGGCCAGGTCGATCATCGCGCCGATCGCTGAGCCCGTCCCACGAAACTCCTCGCGCACAGCGTCTCCGGTCAGCGGTTGGCTACCGGCCCGCGCAAAGCGCTCGAGTGGTGTAGGCACCGGGGAAAAGGTGTTCGTCTCGTGCTTAAACTGCGCGATCACGAGGCGTGGTTTCCCCGGCCCTCGTGTACCCGTGACGCCCGCATCTGACATCAGGCAGCAACCACTTGAATCCCCGCGATCCTGGCCTTCCAAGTGCGAGGACCGGTTTCGTGTACTGACTCGCCCTGTGCGTCGACGGCAACCGTAACCGGCATGTCATGCACCACAAACTCGTAGATCGCCTCCATGCCGAGGTCGTGGAAGGCCACGACGCGCGCCGAGCGGATCGCCGTGGAGACCAGATAGGCGGCGCCTCCTACGGCCATCAGGTACGCGGAACGGTGCTTGCGGATGGCTTCGATTGCCTCGGGCCCGCGTTCGGCCTTGCCGATCATGGCGATCAGCCCTGTGCGGCCGAGCATCGTCTCGGTGAACTTATCCATGCGCGTGGCGGTGGTTGGACCGGCCGGACCGACCGCCTCGTCGCCAACCGGATCGACCGGCCCTACGTAGTAGATCACCCGGTTGGTGAAGTCCACGGGTAGTGCCTCCCCACGTTCGAGCATATCCTGGATGCGTTTGTGCGCGGCGTCGCGGCCGGTGAGCATGCGGCCGTTGAGGAGCAGCGTTTGGCCCGGCTTCCACGCCGCAACCTGTGCGGGGGTGAGGCTGTCGAGGTCGACGCGTTGCGCGTTGTGCGCCTGCGGGGTCCAGGTGACCTGCGGCCAGTCCTCCAGTGCCGGGGGGGTGAGCGCAACCGGACCCGAACCGTCGAGCACGAAGTGCGCATGCCGGGTTGCCGCGCAATTCGGAATCATCGCAACCGGAAGATTGGCGGCGTGGGTAGGATAGTCGAGGATCTTCACATCAAGGACCGTCGTGAGTCCCCCGAGCCCTTGCGCGCCGATCCCGAGTGCGTTAACTTTTTCGTAGAGCGTAATGCGCATTTCCTCGATACGGTTGGCCGGTCCGCGCGCGCGCAGCTCGCTCATGTCGATCGGCGCCATCAGGGATTCCTTGGCCAGCAACATCGCCTTCTCCGGGGTTCCGCCGATACCAATGCCGAGCATTCCGGGAGGGCACCAACCGGCACCCATGCCCGGAACCGTTTTCACCACCCATTCGATGATCGAGTCACTCGGGTTGAGCATGGCCAGTTTGCTCTTGGCTTCCGACCCACCACCCTTGGCGGCGACCACCACCTCGAGTTCATCGCCCGGAACCAGATCGATGTGAATGACCGCCGGGGTGTTGTCGCGGGTGTTGCGTCGCGCCCCAGCGGGATCCGCAAGCACCGAGGCGCGCAAACGGTTCGCGGTGTTGTTGTAGGCGCGCCTCACCCCCTCGTTGACCATGTCATGGAGGTTCATACGGGTATCCCAGCGAAGTCCCATGCCCACCTTGAGGAACACGGTTGCAATACCGGTGTCCTGGCACATGGGGCGATGGCCTTCGGCCGACATCCGGCTGTTGGTGAGGATCTGCGCGATGGCGTCGCGTGCCGCAGCGCTCTGTTCGCGTTCGTACGCTGCACCGAGGGCGCGGATGTAGTCGGGCGGATGGTAATAGCTGATGTACTGGAAG
>VGHO01000068.1 GCA_016868175.1 Betaproteobacteria bacterium | reverse complement strand
CGGGTTCGATCCCTTGCGCGATGAGGGACGGCAGTACGCAGATCGGCTCTCGGCCGCAGGCACTCCGGCGCAGTATGTGTGTTTCGAGCGCCAGATTCACGGGTTCGTAACGATGACCAGGGTGATCGATGAGGCGAGGACCGCGGTGAGCCTTTGCGCATCCGCGCTGCGAAGGGCGCTTGGTGCCTGACGCCTGGCAGCTGCGCGTGGCGCCTTGATCGCGACGCGCGCAGCCTGAGGCCCGAAGCCTGAGGCCCGCAGCCTGAAGTCCGCAGCCTGAGGCCCGCAGCTTCAACCCGAGGCTCAGCGCCGTCGCTCTGCGATGAGCAGTCCGCCTCCGGCGGCCAGCGGCAAGATGCCGCAGCAGGCGATCGCGATCCGGTAGTCGAGGCCTGCGCCTACCCCCAGTCCGAAGAGAATCGGTCCCAGCATCGCTCCGCAGAAGGTCACGAACTGGGTGCCGCCGTTCACCTGTGCGATCTGGTCGGGAGGAGACCGATACGAGACCTCGGCAAAGAACACGCCGTTCCACGCAACCGCGGTTGCCGCGCATCCGGCGGTTACCGCTGCAACCGTCATCCCTCCGGATCCGGCAGGAAGGATCGCCAGCGTCAGCATGCCCAGAGCGGTTGTGAGGCCGAGCAGACCAAGCAGCACCGAAGGCTGGATCCATCGATCCGACACATAGCCCCAGGCCACCCGCGCGAGCGTACTGACCAGTTGCGAGGCCGACAACATAAGCGCTGCGGTGGCGATGGGCTGCGCAAGTTCCAGATGGAGATAGCTTACGAGGAAGGTCACAAAGCAGACCTGCGTGCCAGCGTAGGCAAACGAGATGAGCCCGAGGATGCGCAGTCGCGGATCCCTCAGCACAACGGCCAGCGGTGAAGCCTGGGTCTGGTCGATACGACCGGGCGCCTGCGCTGCACGCGCCTCGAGCCCGCGACGCGCAGGCTCGCTCAGCAGCGCCACCGCAAGGCAGGGCAGGGCGAGCAAAGCAGCGCTCTCCGACCAGGAAAACCATGGAAGCAGGGCAGAAACCGCAAAACCTGCAAGCGCAACACCCAGTGGTACTCCGGTCTGCTTGAGCGAAAAGTAGAGACCCCGCCGGTGGGCCGGAGTGTGGCGGGCGAGCAGATCGGCGGCTGCCGGATTGGTGCTGCCGTAGGCGAGGCCGATCATGATCGCCGCAGGAAGGACCAGCCCGATGGACTGCGCACTCACCAGTGCGAGTCCGAGGGCGCTTGCCAGCACCGCAGCCTGGGTGAGACGGATTGCGCCGCGACGCGCCACAGCCTGACCTGCGAAAAGGCCCGCGAACATCGCAGTGAAGTAGGCGAGGCCTGTGAACCAGCCGATCCGCTCAGGCGATTGCCCAAGCGCAGGTGCGGCAAGCGGTGCAAGCACCGCAGGGGCGCTCAAAGACGCAGTAGTCACGATTTGCGCTGCCAGCGTCACGCCCAGTGCGCGCAACGGCATCGGTGTGGGAGCCGAATGGTTCACTCGCCTATTGTGAACCGCCAGTGCATTCAGCGCCGGGAACGGCGTTTCGCTCCGGTGCTGGCACACTTGGGCAAGTCCCATGTGGCCGGCAATAGACTTCTTAGCCTGCCGGGGATCCCCGCTTTTTGCCGCTTTCCCACGCTTTGCTGCGCATCACTGGTGCAACGATCCAAGCCGGCCCATGGCTCAGATTTCCATCCCGCTTTCCCCCTCGGCGTGCCTGCGGGTGATCGCCGGGCCTTTTGCCCGGCGCAGGCTGAGCGAGGAAGGACTCCGGCCCGAGCAGATCGTGGCGGTTGCGGCCGCCGCGGGTGGGCCGAAAGGGTTGATCCTGGGACCGATCGACCAGTATGTTTTTGGCGAATTCCTGCTGCGCGCATCCCAGCCGGTGGACCTGATCGGTGCCTCGATCGGCTGCTGGCGGCTCGCGGCGGCCTGCTGTACCGATCCGGCGGCCAGGCTCAGGGCCTTCAGCGAGGCCTACATCGGGCAGGACTATCGGATTGCGCCTGGCCGTCGTAGACCCGATCCTTCCGAGGTGAGTGCCTCCTTTGCCTGGGGGCTTGCGCACTTCTTCGGACCCTCCCTGCCGCAACTCGTGGAGCATCCCCGCTACCGCCTGCATGTACTCACTTCGCTTGGGGTGGGATTGCTGGGCTCTGCTGCGCAGGCAGGGTCACGCGCGCTCGCTGCGGCCTTCGCCGCGGCTTGGGTCGCTAACGCCATCGCACGCCGCGCGCTTGCCGGCTTTCTGCGGCGCGTCGTCTTTCTTCCCGCCGCGCGGCACACCCCGCCAGGTCCCCCTCGGAGTCCTCCTCGAAGTCCCCCGCATCCCCCGGGGATCGACTGGCGCGACTACCCGCATCATCAGGTTGAGCTCACCCTGGCCAATGTGCTGCCCGCGATGCAGGCTTCCTGTTCGATTCCGATGGTGCTCGATCCGGTGCACGACATTGCGGGTGCGCCCGCAGGTCCGCACTGGGATGGCGGCCTCACCGACTACCATCTGCACCTCGATTATCGTGGGCTGCGCCCGGGTCTTGTCCTCTATCCGCACTTCCACCCGATGCTCATTCCGGGCTGGCTCGACAAGGCCTGGGCATCGCGACACCGCGCGGGCCCGGAACTCGACAATGTTGTGGTGCTTGCCCCGGCCCGGGACTGGATCGCGCAATTGCCGGATGGGCGCATTCCCGATCGGGGCGATTTCGAACGATTCGCACACGATCCGCGTACCCGGATGCAACGATGGCATACGGTGCTCGGCCATTCGCTGGCGCTTGCCGACGCACTCGAGGCCTTCGTCCGGGATCCGGGCTGCCTCAGGGTTGAGGCGCTCGAGGCGCAAGGCTGAGGCGCTCGAGGCGCAAGGTTGGGGCGAGCCGCAAATGCCGATCGAAGCGCCGCCGCGCAGGATCCTCGAAACCGGGCGCTTGCGGCTTGCGCCCGGCGAGTCCGCCGACACGCTCGAGATTTTCGACCTCCTTGCCCGCAACCACGAACACTTTGCACGCTGGAACCCGGTGGTTGCACGGGAGGAACTCAGCGCCGACTTTGCCCTCGATCTGCTCGCCTCGGAGGCGCGCGGCTGGGCTCAGGGTGAGTTGCTGCGCCTGTGGATCCGCCTGCGGGATCCACCGCAAACCCTGGTGGGCTGGATCAAGCTGGACGCGCTCAGCGCCGGGGCGTTTCACTCGGGTCGGCTCGGCTACGCGATCGACGCGGCGCACCAGGGGCGGGGGTTGATGCGCGAAGCGCTCACCGCGACCCTGCGTTTCGCTTTCGGGCAGGAGGTGAACCTGCACCGCCTTCAGGCCTCGGTGCTTCCGGAGAATGCGGCAAGCCTGCGCGTCCTGCGCGCCAGTGGATTCGAGGACATCGGTGTGGCGCGCAACTACCTGCGGGTGGGCGGGCGATGGCGCGACCACCTACTCACCCAGCGCATCAACCCCGCCTGGCGGGAACCTTCCGCAGCGTCCCGGGTAACATGACCGGGGGGACCGTCTCGCAGCGTGCCCTCCTGGCGTTTGTCTCACCGCCTACCCTGCCCCAACCTTGTCGATGAAACCCGTCTACCCATTTTCTGCGCTCGTCGGTCAGGACGAAATGAAGCAGGCGCTGCTGATTGCCGCCGTCGACCCGAGCGTTGGCGGCGTGCTCGTGTTCGGCGACCGGGGAACCGGCAAGTCCACTGCGGTACGCTCCCTCGCGGCGTTGCTTCCGCCGATGCAGGTTGTGCAGGCGTGTCCCTACAACTGCGATCCACGATCGGTGGCGCGGGTCTGCGCGCAGTGCGAAAGCTCTGCGAAACCGCCTGCGGTGGTCGCGCCGGTTCCGGTGGTGGATCTGCCGCTTGGTGCAACCGAAGACCGCGTTGTTGGTGCGCTCGACCTGCACAAGGCGCTGCGCGAGGGACTCAAGGCCTTCGAACCGGGTTTGCTCGCCCGCGCCAACCGCGGGTTCCTGTATGTCGACGAAGTGAACCTGCTTGAGGATCATCTCGTTGATCTGCTGCTCGATGTGGCCGCCTCGGGCGAGAATCTGGTCGAGCGCGAAGGGATGAGCGTGCGCCACCCGGCGCGTTTCGTCCTGGTGGGGAGCGGCAATCCTGAGGAGGGCGAGTTGCGCCCCCAGCTGCTCGACCGCTTCGGCCTCTCGGTGGAGGTGCGCACGCCGGGCGATCTCGAAACCCGAATCGAAGTGCTGCGGCGTCGCGATGCCTTCGACCGCGACCCGGAGGGTTTTTGTGCGCGCTTCGAAACGCAACAGCAGGCGCTGCGCAAGCTGATTGTTGGTGCCCGCAAGCGCCTCGCTGTTGCCGAGGTGGCCGATCCGGTGGTTCGCTACGCGGCGAGTCTTTGCATGAAACTCGGCACCGATGGTTTGCGCGGTGAACTCGGACTGATGCGGGCAGCCCGGGCCCTCGCTGCCCTGCGCGGTCGCAAGCCCTGCTCCATCGAGGAGGTACGTCTGGTTGCCCCGAGCGTACTGAGTCACCGGTTGCGGCGCAGCCCCCTGGAGGAAACCGCCAGTGCCACCGTGATCGCGCGGGCGCTGCGCGAACTTGCACCGGGTTGAGTCTTGCCGGACACCGCAGTGCCGCGCGAAAGGACGCGGGAGATGCCGGTTTGCGACCTTGCAGCCGCACTCGTGCTGGTCGATCCGGCGGGCCTTGGCGGATTGCGGCTTCAGGCACGCCCGAGCCCTTCGCGCAGCGTGTGGCTCGAGGGTTTTCGCGCCCTTGCCTCCGCGCTGGGCCCCTTTGTGCGTTTGCCGCACCATGCCGAGCCCGAGCGTCTGCTCGGCGGTTTGGACTGGACCGCAAGTCTCGTGCAGTCCTCCCCAGTGTGGCGCGAGGGCTTGATCGCGCAGGCGGCGGGCGGCGTGCTTCTTGCGCGTATGGCCGACCGGCTCGCCGGCGAACTCGCAGGCCCGCTTGCCCAGGCACTCGATACCGGTTCGGTACCCGGTTGCACCGGCAAACGCTCCACCTTTGCGCTCGTGATGCTCGACGAGTCGCTCTACGACGAGCCTGGCCCGCCAGCGCTCCTCTGCAGCCGGGTTGCATTTCACCTCCAGGAGGCAGCCGCGGATGCGCTGCCCGACACGGCCGTGGCGCTTTGTGCGATCGCCGCCTGCGTAGCTCCGGCGCAGCGCCTGCTGGGCAGCACGGCGCTTCGCGACCACGACTTTCGGGCGGTGGCTCAGGCTGCAGCGCAACTCGGGGTGGATGACCTTCGGATTCTTGGCTTTACGGTGCGCGCTGCGCGCGCAATCGCAGCGCTGCGCTCGGCGCATGAACATCCCGATCCTGCTGCGGCGGAGAAACGCAGCCCGATGCGGATTCGCCGCGAAGACCTGGCGCAGGCGATCGCGATGGTTCTCGTGCCACGGGCTACGCGATTGCCCGGGCTGGGCGACGCCGGACAGGCCGAGGCTGGCCAGGTTGTCGAATCTTCCGAAACGTCCAGATCCTGCGAACCTTCCGAACCTTGCGAAACTTCTGAAGCTTCCGAAACTTCTGAAGCCTCCGATACTTCCGCACCCGTTGAATCGGGCGAATCTGTCGCGCACGCCGAAGCCGATTCCGGGCAGGCTCAAGCCACTGCGGCTGAGTCGTCCAGGGTTGAACCGCTCGAGGCCAACCCTGTGTCGCCCAGCCGCAGCGATGAACACGAACTGCGTCGCAGAGTTGATGCGCTACTTGCGCAGGCCATGCTGCTTGCGGCGAGCCAGGCGCTTCTCCCGCCGGCATTACGGGCCCTCTGGCAGCGTGGCGACTTCACGCGCGCCCATGCCCAGCGCGTTGCCTCTGCGGGTCGCTCCTGCGACTGGGCGCCCGGAGGCTTGCGTGGCCGGGTGCTCAATGTTCGTGCCGGCTTGCCGGGTGGCCGTACCCGGATCAACCTGGTTGCGACCTTGCGCGCCGCCGCGCCCTGGCAGTTGCTGCGTAAGCGGGAGGCGTTCGCCGATGAGGCTCCCCCATGCGGTCTGAGCGTTGCACCGGAGGATCTGCGCGTCAATCGCTATGCGCAGCGCCGCCAGTCAACCACGGTCTTTGTGGTGGATGCCTCGGGTTCTGCGGCACTGCACCGACTCGCCGAAGTCAAGGGTGCTGTCGAGCTCCTTCTCGCCGAATGTTATGTTCGAAGAGATGAAGTGGCCGTCATCGCTTTCCGGCTGGACCACGCCGAGATTCTCCTGCCGCCAACCCGTTCGCTGGTGCGCGCCAAGCGTCGTTTGGCAGCCTTGCCGGGCGGAGGCGGCACGCCGCTCGCGCTCGCGCTCGAGCAGGGGGCCCGCCTGATCGATGCCTTGCGCCGCAAGGGCCAGCGGGTGCAACTCGTGGTGCTGAGCGATGGCAAGGCAAATGTTGACGTGCGTGGAAGGCCTGGACGCGAGCAGGCGATGGCCGATGCGCTGGAGCGCGCGTGTGGCCTGCGCCGGGTTGCCTCGGGCGTGGCGCGGCTTGCCTGGGTCGACACCGCTCCGCGCCCATCCAGGCAAGCGCAGGAGCTTGCAGAGCGCATGGGAGCGCAGTACATGGCGCTGCCCTACGCCGATGCGGCGGGCATCCACGCGCTGGCCCGGGGAATGTCGCCGACGCAGGCGCGGGCAGCACCTGCCCGCTCGAGCCGGACCGCCACAGTCACCTGAGCCAGGGCCTGCGCGTGTCGTCTGCTGCCTTGGGCAACCGGGCCGCCATGGAAGGTTACCCATGCGGATGGCAGTGGGAACGCGAGGGGGCGGACTGGCCCTTGCGGGCGGCGAGCACTCGCGTCGAATGCGCGGGGTTGAGTTGGCACGTCCAGCGGCTCGGCGAACCCGCTGCAGGGCCGACGGTGCTGCTGCTCCACGGCACCTTTTCCTCAACCCACAGCTGGAGCGGACTTGCGCCGCGCCTCGCGCGGCATTGCCAGGTCCTGATGCCTGATCTGCCGGGCCACGGCTGGACCTTTGGCGCCAGGCGCGAAGACATGGCGATGACGACCATGGCGGGCAAGCTCCTCGCGCTCCTGCGCGCGCTTGGCGTGGCGCCGGAGGTTATCGTCGGGCACTCGGCAGGAGCTGCGCTTGCCGTGTCGATGGCACTGAACAGCTCTGCGGTGCGGGTGTTGAGTCTCAACGGCGCCTTGCTTCCCCTCGCAGGGCTCGGCGGAAAGCTGTATGCACCCGCAGCGCAATTGCTTCAGTTCGTTCCGGGACTTGCACGTTTTTCAGCTTGGCGTTCGGCCCGGAGCGACGTTGTCGATCGGCTGCTTGAAAGCACCGGTTCGCAGCTCGGGCCGGCCGAGGTGCATTGGTATCGCAGGCTTGCATCAGACCCTGGGCATGTGGCCGCAGTGATGGAGATGATGGCGCGCTGGGACCTTGCCGGATTTGCCCACCGGCTCGCCGGCTACCAGGGAAGGCTCGAGCTGATCGCCGGGAGTCGCGACACCACAGTGCCCGCCTCCGAGCTTCGCCGCATCGTGGTTCGGGTGCCGCAGGCAAAGTGCCACGTTCTGCGCGACCTCGGCCATCTGGCTCATGAGGAAGATCCCGAGACCGTTGCCAAACTGTTGCTCGGACTTCTGGGGCGGTGAGGTCGTTTGTGGCTGTGTGCGGCTGTGTGTGGCTGTGCTTCTCCTGCCAAGGCTACCCGGTATTGCGCGCCGCGCAGCGAGGCTCTGCCAGCAGGGCTCGAGGGTGGGTGGTTGCGCTAACCACCCCTTGCCGGTCTCGACCGCGGCACCTCGCTCCCACCCTCTTGACAAAAGCGATAGACACTCCAGAATGTCTAAAACGCTTTACACTTGCGTATGGCACCAAGCGTCCAGTCCACCTTTCCCGTTGCAGGGGCGCCGCATGCGCTCGTGATTGGCTCGGGCTTTGGCGGGCTCGCTGCGGCGATCCGGCTGAGGGTGAAGGGCTATCAGGTCACTGTGCTCGAGAAGCTCGCACAACCTGGCGGTCGGGCAAGCGTGTTTCGCCAGGACGGCTTCGTTTTCGATGCCGGTCCCACGATCGTGACCGCTCCATTTCTGCTCGAGGAACTCTGGTCCTTATGCGGTCGCAGGCTTCAGGACGATGTTCGGCTGGTGCCGATGGATCCCTTCTACCGCATCCGGTTTGCCGACGGAAGTCATTTCGACTACAGCGGCGACGCCCAGGCGATGCGCGAGGAGATCCGGCGCTTCTGCCCTGCGGATCTTCCCGGGTATGAGCGCTTCATGGCCAGGGCAAACGAATGCTATCGGCTCGGCTTCGAGGAGCTCGGCAGCGTGGCCTTCGACAGCCTCCGCGATCTCCTCGCGGCGATTCCCAACATGGTCCGCATGCGTGCGTGGCGCTCGATCCACGCGATGGTGTGCGAGCACTTCCGCGACGAGCGCCTGCGGATTGTGATGAGTTTTCATCCTCTGCTCATCGGCGGAAATCCCTTCTCGGTCACGAGCGTCTACAGTCTGATCGCGAGCCTGGAGCGGCGCCACGGCGTGCACTTCGCCATGGGGGGTACGGGTGCCCTGATCCGCGGGATGGTCAAACTTCTCGAGGGCCTTCAGGTGGCGGTGCGATGCGGACAGCCGGTGAAATCCATCCTGATCGAGGATGGTGCAGCCCGGGGCGTTGTGCTCGACGACGGGAGCACGGTGCATGCCGACCTTGTCGTGTCGAACGCCGACACCGCCTACACCTACCGACATATGATCGCGCCGGAGCACCGTCGGTTCTGGACCGATCGCCGCATCGCACGCGGGCGATATTCGATGAGCCTCTTTGTGTGGTACTTCGGCACCGACCGAAGGTACGAGGAGGTTCCGCACCACATGCTCATCCTCGGACCGCGCTACGAGGCCTTGCTGCGTGACATCTTCCGCCGTCATCGCCTGGCCCACGATTTCAGCCTGTATCTGCACCGTCCCACGGCGACCGACCCGAGCCTTGCGCCGCCCGGCTGCGACACCTTCTACGCGCTCTCGCCGGTGCCGCATCTCGACAGCGCGACCGACTGGAACACGCATCAGGAGCCTTACCGTCAGGCGGTTCAAAAGGCCCTCGAAGCAAGCGTGCTACCGGGCCTTGGCGGGCATCTGCGTACCTCGCGCATGGTCACGCCGCTCTACTTCGAGCACGAGTTGCGTTCGATCAAGGGCGCAGCCTTCGGCCTCGAGCCTCTGCTCACGCAAAGTGCATGGTTTCGTCCACACAATCGCTCCGAGGATGTTCGCGACCTTTACTTCGTTGGTGCCGGCACCCATCCCGGGGCGGGAATTCCGGGTGTACTTTCCTCGGCCAAGGCGCTCGACTCGGTTCTTCCGGCGGCCGTGGACTACGGTCGCACCACCGCGCCCGCGGATCGGAGGCGCCGGGGCTCGCCCGCAGGCCCTGCAGGCCCCGCTGCCCCCGTCGTCCGCCCGGTCGCGCGGGCTGCGCAGTCGCGGTGAGTCGGGCCGACCGCATGACCGCAAGCGCGCCCACCGGCTTCGCTGCGAACCGGCAGGATGCGGTGGCCACGAGCCACCGTGCCGACCTCGCCGCTTGCCTGCGCCTGATGCGGGGCGGGTCGCACTCCTTTTTCGTTGCCTCGCGCCTGCTGCCACCAACCGTCCGTGAGGCTGCGGTAGCGCTCTATGCCTTTTGCCGGGTGGCCGATGATGCGATCGACCAGCCCGACCCCCACCCCCACCCCAGCCGCGCCACAGCGGCTGGCCTCGGCACAGCGGCTGGCCTCGCCACAGCGGCTGGCCTCGCCACAGCGGCTGGCCTCGCCGCGAGGTCCGGCCCGGCCGCAGCCTCAGGCGAGCAACTGCGCCAACTGCACAGGCGTCTTGATGCGATCTACGCCGCAGAGGCGCTCGAGCATCCCGCCGACCGCGCGTTTGCGCACGTGGTGCGGGCTCATGCACTCCCGATCGAGCTTCCGCGGGCGCTGCTCGAGGGGTTTTCCTGGGACCTCGAGGGCCGACGCTACCGAAGCATCGATGCGGTAGAGGACTACGCCGCCCGGGTCGCAGGCACCGTCGGCGCAATGATGGCGAGGATCATGGGAGCGGGCCATCCGCTGGTGCTCGCGCGCGCCTGCGAACTCGGCCTTGCCATGCAACTCACCAATATTGCGCGCGACGTTGGCGAGGATGCCCGGGCCGGCCGACTCTACCTGCCGCTGGATTGGCTTGACGAGGCTGGGATCGACGCGGATCGCTTCCTGCGCGAGCCCCGCTTTTCGCCCGCCCTCGGTCGTGTGGTGGCGCGGCTGCTTGCCCACGCCGATCTGCTCTACGCGCAGGCCGACTCTGCCGTGGCAGCCCTTCCCTGGAGCTGTCGTCCGGCCATCGCAGCCGCTGCAAGGGTCTACGCCGAGATCGGGCGCGAGGTCGAGCGCAGGGGGCTCGACTCGGTGAGCCAGCGCGCAGTGGTTTCAACCTCCCGAAAGCTCGCGCGCCTCGCCAGCGCGCTTGCAAGCGTCGTGGCGGGTGGAGTCCCGGGGTTTGCCCGACGCGCCCCGGAACCCGCCCGAAGTGCCCTTCCAGGCACCGGGTACCCGGGCGGATGCGGTTCCGTCCGGGGCGCAGCCATCACGCAGGAAGTTCTGTCCGGGTGTGCAGCGCTACGTCCCTCCATCCGCCACCTGGTCGCCTGCACGCTCCCTGCACAACCCCTCACGCCCGCCTGTCGCGATCAGACTGCTGCCCTCGCGCCGAGCTTTCCGGAGTCAGCAACGCGGCATCGACCTCCCGGGCGCGTGCAGGATCAAGAGCAGACCCGCGGCTTCGGAAGACTTGCGGAGCTCTTCGAGCGCCTCGAGCAAATCGACCGCGAGGACCGCGCAAGGCAGCACCCCGGTTTTCATCGGGCCTGAGCCCACCTCACGCAGCGGTCGTGGGCGTCCGCTGCGCCTTCAGTCTGCGCGCGGCATACGCCAGGGAAGAAGGTTCTGCACCCACCACTGGGCAAAGCGCCTCGCATCAAGGGTTTCATGCACTGCCTCGACCCGGTGGCCGAGGACCCTGCAATCGAGAAGCGAGCGCGCATAAAAGGGCGTGTCCTCGAGACGGCGGCGGATGCGTGCAGGTTCCGATCCCTCCTGGTAGCTATGCATCGCAATGCGCCATTTGCTGTGGCCGAGCGATTGGCGCACACCCGGCTCAATGCGCCTTGCCTCTGCACCGGCGAAACATTGCAAGGCCAGCAGCCCACCGTTGACCGGGTTCGGGTGCATGCGGTCGCCACCCGACGGGTAACTCCTGGCAGTGGAAGTGCCCCGACGCGGGCTGTCACCTGCCTCCAGCCGCGCAGGGCGCGCACGCACCTCGTAGAGCACCGCAGTCGATCCGTCAGGGAGATGCGCTCGCGACCAGTCCCAGTCCGAAAAACCTTGATCGATCGCTTCGTCGCCCTCATTGGAGTCCAGGTAGGCCCAGCCTTCCCAACGCAGAGGTGGGCAGTCGAGCGCCACCGCAATCCGGGCGCGCGGGTTGATCGGTCCCCAACGGTGGGCGCCATCCGGCGTGAGCGCGAAGACCGCAGTGCTGCAGTCGCCGAGCGCGATCGTGACCTCACCGCGGACCCGGCGGGGCAGCGGGTTGGCCACCTCGTCGATTGCAACATGCAACCGACCCTCGCTGCTGCGCAGGCGGCTGGGCCCGATCACGAAGCTCACCGCGTTTCGGGCGCAGACCGCAGCGCTGCGCTCGGTCATCGCCCAGCGCGCGGTGTTGCCGTAGAGCGCGACGTTGAGGGCGCAGTGGTTCATCGGATCGGCGTCGGGCTTGCGGCGGGCCCACGCATAGTAGGGAGAAAAGACGCTCCCCACGAAGGCGATCAGGGTGATGCCATGTCGTCGGTCATCGCTGATCGCATCGACGTACCACCAGAGGTAGCCGCCGGATGCAACGCGCTGGTCGAAGCGCGGTCGGCCATCAGCGCCTCGGCCGCCAAAATGCCCGACATCGCCGCCATCGGCACCCCCGGCCCCGGGTGCACCGTCCCTCCGGCCAGGTAAAGCCCCGGCAAGGGGCTGCGCCCCTGCGCCCGCGCGAAGGTCGCCATCCAGCCATTGGCCGCCGGACCATACAAGGCGCCGCCCGAAGCCGGGAATCGTGCGTGAAAGTCCGCCGGGGTTGTGATCCTGCACTGATGCTCCGCGTAGTTCAGTTCCAGTCCGCACCCTCGCAAGTGCCGGATCATCGTGGTGTGGCATGCAGCGATCTCCTTGTAGTCCCCGACAGTGCTCCCGAGGGGCTGCGCGAGCGCTGCAGGCGCATTGACGAGCAGCAGCATCGCTTCGCGTTGCGGCCGCGCAGACTCCGCGTCCGCGACCCGGTCAGGCGCGCACAGGTACACCGTGGGCTTGCGCGGCAGGCGATGACGCGCAAACACATCGTCGAATTCCGAACGGTAGTCATCCTGGAAGAAGACGTTGTGGTGCGCGAGTGGAAATCCCTGGGCCTGCGCGTTCAGGCAGAGGGTCAGCGCCGAGAGACTGAGAGGCGCGC
>VGHO01000067.1 GCA_016868175.1 Betaproteobacteria bacterium | reverse complement strand
CGAGACCGTGGTCCGCACCTCGGGGATCCGCAGCAGCGTGGCGCGAACCTGATGGAGGATGCGCGCCGCCTCGTCGTTCGACACGCTCGAGGGCAGCCTCAGGTTCACCCAGATGCTTCCCTCGTTGAGTTCAGGCAGGAACTCGCTGCCAAGACGGGTGGCGAGCAGCGCAGCGGCCGCAAAGGCGGCCAGCGCAATGGCAAGCACGCTGCGGCGATGCCGCAAAGACCAGTCGAGCACAGGTGCGTAGACCGACTTCGCCCACGCCACCAGGCGGTTGTCGTCGTGCGGCACCCCTTTGCGCAGCATCAGGTAGCTGAGGAGCGGCACGAGCGTGAGGGAAAAGAGGAGTGCACCGATCAGCGCCGAGGTGACCGACAAGGCCATCGGCTGAAAGATCCGTCCTTCGTGGCGTTGCAGCGCAAAGATCGGAACATGCGCTGCGATGATGATGAGCATGGAGAACAGCGTGGGGCGTCCCACTTCGCTTGCGGCTGCAACGATTGCATCCCTGCGATCCACATCCCCCAGAGGCTCCCGCCGGTATGCGAGGCGCTGCAGGATGTTTTCCACCACGATCACCGCGCCGTCGACGAGGATGCCGAAGTCCATCGCTCCGAGGCTGAGGAGGTTGGCCGGCACGCCCATCAGCTTGAGTCCGATGAAGGTGGACAGCAGCGCGAGCGGAATCACTGCGATCACGGCGAGGCTTGCGCGAACGCTGGAAAGAAAAAGGTAGAGCACCACCGCCACGAGCAGCGCGCCCTCGACCAGGTTGCGAAAGACCGTGGAAAGAGTACGACCCATGAGCCAGCTGCGGTCGTAGAAGGGCTCGATCCTCACCCCCTGCGGCAGCCCTCCTGCGTTGAAGCGCTCGATCCTCTCCTTCACGCCCTTGAGCACCTCGCTCGGATTCTCGCCGCGGCGCATGATCACGATGCCGCTCACGATGTCATCGTCGTAGTCCTGCCCCGCAGTGCCGAGCCGGGGTACCGCGCCAATACGCACCTGCGCGACATCGCGGATCAGGATCGGGGCCGATTCCCGTGTTGCCACCACGATCTGGCCGATCTCCTCTGCACTGCCAATCAGACCGATCCCGCGGATGGCGTACTGCTGGTTGCCCTGCGCCACGTAGCTTCCGCCCACATTGGCGTTGCCCCGGCCAAGCGCATCGAGCAGTTGCTGGTAACTCAGCCGGTAGGCACGCATCCGCTCGGTGTCGGGCTGCACCTCGTACTGCTTGATGAAGCCCCCCAGGGTGACCACATCGGCAACCCCCGGGACCTGCCGCAGGCCACGCTCAACCACCCAGTCCTGCAGGCTGCGCAGTTCGGTCGTGGTCCTTGCATCGCCCCGCAGACGAAAACGCAGGATTTCACCAACCGGAGTGGCAATCGGCGCCATGTTGGCCTCCACGCCCTCGGGAAGGCTCACGGCACGCAGCCTCTCGGCAACCTGCTGGCGGGCCAGATGGATCTGCGCATCGTCGTCGTAGGTCACGACAGTGAACGAAAGGCCAAACTGGGTGTGCGAGAACACACGAACCGCGTTAGGGAGCCCCGAGAGCGCCACCTCGATGGGCAGGGTGACCTGCTTTTCAACCTCCTCGGCCGCGCGCCCCGGATAAAGCGCGATCACGGTGACCTGACTGTCGGTCACGTCGGGGAAGGCCTCCACCGAAAGATGGCTGAAAGCCCAGAGTCCGGTGAGAATGAAGACAAGCGTACCAAGCGCCACAAAGAGCGGCTTCTCCAGCGCAAAGCGGATCAGTGCGGTCAACGCGGCGCCCCGCTGCGGCGCGCTGCATCCTCGGCAAACTTCATCTCGCGCATCAGCAGCAAGGCGTTTTGCATCACAACCTGCTCGCCCGGCTTCAAACCGCCCGCGAGCAGTACCCTCTCGGCACCGAGGTGCGCCACTTCCACGCTACGTATCCGGTACACGCCCGGCTGATCCGACACGAAAACCGCATGCTGTTTTCCCCAAAGAAACACTGCGTCGGAAGCCACTTCGAGCAGTCCCTGTTCACGGCGCGCGTAGTAGGCAGTGGCGATCATTTCGCTGCGCAGTACACGATCGGCGTTGTCGACCAGTGCCCGCACCCGCACGGTCCGCGTCTGGGGATCGATCTGCGCGCCCACCACCAGAACCCTTGCCGGAAAGCGGCGTCCCTTGAGCGCTGTGACCTCGAACTGCAGCGAGGAGCCGGGGCGCAGGAACGGAAGATCCGCCTCGCGCGCCTCGAGATGCAGCCAGAGCGAAGACGGATCAGAAATCACGAAAAGCGGCGGCGCATCGCCGTCGGGCCGCACCTCCTGGCCCGGGCTGATGTTGCGCTCCACGATCAGACCAGCGATCGAGGCGCGAAGACCCAGATCCAGATCAACCCGATCAGCGGCACCGTAGAGGCGCATGCGCGACTGAGCCCGCTCGGCCTCGGCGCGCGCCCTCTGCACCTCGGCCTGCGCTTCCTCGTACTCCTTGCGGGCGATCACATCGAGTTCGAGGAGCGCCTGCCGGCGGCGCATGACCTGCTGGGCGAGCTGAAGGTCGACTTCGGAGCGCTGCGCATCGGCTTGCGCCGCGCCAAACTCCGCCGAGGCGAGGCGCGCAAGCACCTGTCCCGGTCGCACCGCCTGGCCAAGGTCGGCGAGGATTGCGTTCACCTGCCCCGCGAAGGCGCTGCGCACCCGCTGCGTTCGCTCCTCGTTCCAGGCAAGCCGCGCGGCGATCTCCCCCTGGCTCTCCCTTGCCTCCACCGCCGGCGCCAGTTTGAGCTGGCCGATCTGAGGATGGTTGGCGCTGTAGTGCAGGGCGCCGTCCTGAAGGATGGGCGAGGGCGGCGCAAGATCGGCTGCCTTCGGCGGCTGCGCCTGATCGGCAGGCTCGGTGCAGCCGCCCGATCCGGCAAGCGCTGCCCCCAGGAGGAGCGCTGCGCCGATCCAGCGTGCCACAAGACTCAGTGCCTGCGCCCAGCGTTCGAATGCGCATGGCGCTCCCCGCTCGCTGCCTGAACCGACGATCGCCTGTGGTCGGGCACCGGACCCCGGCAGGAAGCGTTGCAGCTGTCGTATGCTCATCACCAATGCCTTGTAGCGCGCCAAAGCTGACCAAAACCTGACCATGCGCACATGCGGCTCCTGCTGATCGAAGACGACGACGTGCTCCAGGATGTGCTCAACCGCAGCCTCGGCGACCTCGGGTTCCGGGTTGATGGCGCGCGCGACCTTGCACTTGCCCGGCACGCCTTGCTTCACCAGCGCTACGACGCAGTGCTGCTGGATCTCAACCTGCCCCTTGGCGCATGTGGCAGGCGCGCCAACGGCCTGGACCTGCTTCGCCAGATGCGCGCCCGCGGCGACCCTACCCCGGTGCTGATCCTCACCGCACGCCACCGCACCGACGAGCGCATCGCGGGGCTGGATGCTGGAGGCGACGACTACCTGGCCAAGCCCTTCGACACCGCCGAACTCGCGGCCAGGGTGCGTGCGGTGGTGCGGCGATCCCAGGGGCTGCGTGATTCCGTGAGCGTGGGCCGTCTGCATTTCGACCGCAAGCTTCGGATGATCCACGTAGGAGGCGAGGAACTCGTGCTACCCACCCGCGAGCGCGAAGTGCTGG
Organism: Betaproteobacteria bacterium; assembly: GCA_016868175.1. Lineage (GTDB taxonomy): Bacteria > Pseudomonadota > Gammaproteobacteria > Burkholderiales > Burkholderiaceae_E > UBA3064. The sequence continues at coordinate 8,914 of VGHO01000067.1, read as the reverse complement.
TCGAGCTGCTTTCGCCTCCGGGACGCACCGTATCGAAGCGCGAATTCGCCGCGAAGCTCTCCGACTTTGCCGACCTGCTCGCCGACAATGCGCTCGAGGCCTTCGTCTCGCGCCTGCGCAGGAAACTCAGCGGCTCTGGTGCCTCGATTCGCACCCTGCGCGGACTGGGCTACCGCATCGAGGAGGAGGCTCCCTGAAATGCGCCCGCCGGATGGGGTGGACGATCCAGCAACCGGCCCGCGCACCGGGTCACTGCGGGATCGTCTGGTTCGTAGGGTGGTTGGGCCGCTAGCCCTCACCTGGCTGCTCGGGACGCTCCTGATGACTGCGGTCTCGCGGCACTTCACCCAGCAGGCCTTCGATCGCACGCTGCTCGACGATGCCTACGCACTCGCAAGCCATGTGCATTTCTCGGAGCCGTCGGGGTTGCTCCTCGGATTGTCGGCCAACGAAATGGACACGCTGCTCTTCGATCGCGACGAAGTCCTCTTCTTTGCGGTGTTTCATCCCGACGGGCGCCTGATCGCTGGCCACCCGCAGCTCAGGCTCCCCGATCTTCCCCCGATACACCCGCCGGTCTTCACCGAGATGCAACTGCGCGAGTATCAGTTGCGTGTACTCGTGCTTGCGCGGATCACGCCGCAACCCTACAAGATCGTGATCGGTCAGACCGTCCGCAGCCAGGACCGGCTCTTCGCCGCGCTGCTCCTCTACTCGCTGCTGCCGCAGTTGCTCCTGCTGCTGGTGCTCGCCTGGTGGCTGCGGCGCGCCATCCGCGAAGACTTGCAGCCCCTCGGCGATCTGCAGCAGGCGCTTGCAAGGCGCGATCCCAAGGACCTGTCTGCGCTTGCGGTACCGCTGCAACCGCAGGAATTGCGCCAGCTCGGCAACACCGTCAACAGCCTCCTTCAGCGCATCGCGCGCACGGTTCAGGGGCATCGGGAATTCGCGGGCAATGTTGCCCACGAACTGCGTACGCCGCTTGCAGGTATCCGTGCACTCCTCGAGTACGGCCTCGCGCAGGATCGGCCCGAAGTCTGGCGCAGTCAGCTCGAGCAGATCCGCGAACGCGAACAGAAGGCTAGCCACAGGATCGATCAGCTTCTCGCGCTCGCACTGGTGGTTGAGGCGCGCGAAGTGCTCCGGCCCGCCGCGCTCCGGCTCGATCAGCATGTGCGCGAAGCCTTCCTGCGGCATCTGCGCCGCGCCGATCAATACGGAGTGGATCTCGGTGTGCGCGGGATCGATCAGGAGATTGAAGTGCTTGCGCAAGCCTCGCTGGTCGACGGCGTCCTCGACAACCTGATCGATAATGCCTTGCGTCACGGGCGTCCACCGGGTGGCGAAACCCCTCAGGTCACGGTTGAAATCGCGCGCGAACCCGACGGGCGTGTCCGCCTCTCGGTGGTCGACAACGGCGCTGGCATGGACCGCCACGAAGCCGAGCGCTTGCGCCAACGCTGGGCGCGGGGCGAAGCGGCAGAGCCCGGTGGGAGTACCGGGCTCGGACTGCACATCGTGAGCGAGTACGCCCGAAGCCTGGGCGCAGAACTGAGGATCGAAGCCGCCCTGGCTGCGCCAACTGTGCAACCCGCTTCGGGCGAGCCCGCCGAGGGCGCGATGTTGGCAGGATCCCGGGTGAGCCTCCTTCTCGCAACAGGCGCGGGCTATGATCCGGCGCGCTGACCGCGCCTGGAATCTGACCGCGCCCGGAATCTGCCGCGCCTGGAATCTGACATCGCCCGGAATCTGGCATCGCCTGGAATCTGACACCGCCTGGAATCTGCCGCGCCTGGAAAAACGATCCCCTGACTCGTCCGGATCCACTGTTCAACCCGATCCGTCAATGACCCCCGAACCTAACCCGCACAAGGGACGCTTCGGCCTTCGCCGGCCGTGGCTGGCTGCTGCCAACTCCCTGCGCGGCTTGCGTTTTGCCTGGCACGAGGAGGAAGCATTCCGTCAGGAGGTGGTGCTTGCGGCTGTGCTATCGCTGGTGGCTCTCTGGCTGCCGGTCAGTGGCGTGGAGCGGTTGCTGCTCATTTTCCCGCTGGTGCTGCTGCTCCTCGTGGAGGTCCTCAACACTGCGATCGAGGCAACCGTCGACCGCATCTCGCTCGATCGGCACCCACTCTCGGGGAAGGCCAAGGATCTCGGCAGCGCTGCGGTAGCCTTGTGCATCGTGCTCACGCTGCTCAGCTGGACCGTCATCGTCGGGCCGATGATCGCTTTCTGATACCGGCATCCTTTCGAGGAGATTGAAGCATGCAATTATCTGTTCTGGAAAAACGGAGAATCCAGGCTCAAGTGATCAAGCCGATCTACGCGGCATTGCTCGCCCGGCTTGGTCCGCAGGAAGCCCGCGCAATCATCGCAGCGGCGATCCGTGAGGCAGCGCTGGCCGAGGGTGAGGCGCTGGCGCGCGAAGCCCCCGGAGGCCGTACCGACCTTCCTGCCTTCGTGAAGCTCTTCGAGGGTTGGAAGGCCGCGGGCGCGCTCGAGATCGAGGTCCTCGCGGAAACCAGCACGCGCTTCGAGTTCGACGTGACCCGTTGCCGCTACGCGGAGATGTACCGCGACATGGGACTTGAGGCGATCGGCGACCTCTTGTCGTGTCAGCGCGACGGGGTGTTTGTGGAGGGATACAACCCTGCAATTCGGCTCGATCGTGCGCAGACGATCATGCAGGGGGCTGAACGCTGCACCTTCCGTTACCGGGTGGAGTCCTGATCCGGATCGGTCTGCGCTTCGGTGCCGGTGGCCTCCTCAACGGTAACCGCAACTTTAAGCCGGTGCTCTCCACCGCCCTGAATCACCCCACGCAAGGGAGAAACGTCGCCGAAGTCGCGGCCGTAGGCGAGCCGTACATGCTCCTGCCGCGCCGCAATTCCATTGGTGGGATCGAACTCCAGCCAGTTGCCCTCCGCGCCCGGGCAATACACCGCCACCCAGGCATGCGAGGCATCCACCCCGCGCCTGCGTGGCTGTCCCGCCGGCGGACGGGTCAGCAGGTACCCGCTCACATACCGCGCGCTCAGACCGAGGCTGCGCAATCCGGCGATCATGATGTGGGCAAAGTCCTGACATACCCCTTCGCGTCGCCTGAAGGCCTCGAGCGTTGGGGTGTCCACCCCGGTGGCGCTGGGCGCGTATCTGAACTCCTCGAAGATGCGCTGGTTGAAGCGCTCGCAGGCGGTCACAAGGCCCGCTTCTCCGGCAAAAACCTCCAGGGCGTAGTCGCGCAGTGTGTCGTCGTGCGGCACATAGGGACTTGCAAAGCCGAACTCCGAAGCGGGCTCGTAGCGCCGGCCCGCTGCATAGCTGAGCGCCTCGCGCACGCTGCGCCAAGACAAGGCGCGCGCGGCAGCCGGCGGAGCGCCGCCCTCGGCAACATGCACCCGGAATCGGCTGCTCACCCGGAGGGCGCGGTGCGGTGTGTGCAGCGCAAAGAAGTGCCGCCAGTTGCCGAAGGGGTCGAGGACCTCATGCTCCACATCCGGCGCGGGTTCGATTCGGAAGCTTCGCGCAAGAACCGATTGCCGGATGCCTTCGCAGGGGCGCAGGAAGGCAAGGTGGTAAGCCTGTTGCACCGGTTCCCGGTAGGCGTAGTGGGTATCGTGATGCACATGGAGTACCCGCCTGGCGCCTTCCTGCATGGAGCCTCGCCCTCGCTCAGGAGCGGGTACTGCGCGTTTGCACATGCGCAAAGTAACGGCTTCCCAGAGCCTCTGAAAAGCTGCGCCCGAGCATGATCAGTTGCGTTGCGAGCGCGGGAATGTTGGGTGCAACCCACGGCGCTGATCCGATCTGCGGTGCCGAGACAGAGGGCGGCGGTGCCGACACAGCAGGCAATGCCGACGCGGGCGGCGGTGCCGAGACAGCGGGCGGCGGTGCCGACACAGCAGGCAATGCCGACGCGGGCGGCGGTGCCGAGACAGCGGGCGGCGGTGCCGACACGGCAGGCAATGCCGACGCGGGCGGCGGTGCCGGGGCGGTTTGAGCTGCCGAGCCTGCCGAGCCTGCCGAGCCTGCCGAGCCTGCCGAGCCTGCCGATCCTGCCGATCCTGCCGAGCCTGCCGGGGCAACCGTATCGGCCTGATCCGCAGCCGCACTCCGGTCGAGGCGATCGATCGGATCGCGCGCGACCTCATGACAGTGCCGTCGTATCGATGCGGCAATCCGGAGCAGGTCCCCGCCCGAATCGGGCAGTGCCGCAAGCTCCTCGCCCGCCTGGCGCAGGATGCGTGCGAGTGCGCGTGGATTGCTTGCGTCATGCACGAGGAGTTCGATCAGGGCTTCGTGCTCCTGCACCGCCTGATAGCGGGCACGGTAGGTGATGATGCTGTCAAAAAGAATCAGAATCGATTCGAACCCACGGTGAGTATGCAACGCGGACCCGCCAAAGAAGGCGCTCAGCGTCTCGCTCATGTTGATCAGTCGCTCGATGAGCCTGCCAAGCATCAGCATGTGCCAACTCAGGTCGCGGGTCATCCGGTCGGTCTGCAGTCCGGTGAGCGCGGCCAGATGCAGATTGAGATCGTCGAGGGCCTGGACCGTGGCGATCAGGGTGGGATCGGCGCTGGTGAGTTCCTCGCGCATCAGACTCGCCAGCCGCACATGGTCGGCTGGCAGCAGATCGCGCAGCGCACGCAGATTGCTGTCGATCGCCCGCAAGCAGGATTCGATGCTGGTGGCCTCCGGGGCACGGAGGGCTGCGATCAACGATCGGGTGAAAACCTTGGGTGACTGTACCAGCGAGGGGGTTTCGGGTGCCACCAGACCATGCGTGGCGGCGAGCCTCCCAAGCGCGCGCCAGAGTTCGCTCAGGTCCTCATCGTTGCCGCCTGCTGCAAGCAGCACTTCCTTGGCGAGTCGGGTCATGAATTCCGCGCGCTCGGTGTAGCGACCGAGCCAGAAGAGGTTCTCGGCCGCTCGGCTCGACACAGGCCTCAGGCTTGCGCTCGGCGAGGCTGCTCCGACGCGGCGCGAAACCAGCGTGGGCAGCGCGGGCGCCCCGTCGACCTCGCCGTCGGCCGCCAGCCAGGTGTCGAGGGTGCTGCCTCCCTGTGCGAGCGACACGGTATGCGGATCCTCGTGCGAGATCCGGGTCATGCCGCCCGGAAGAACCTCCCACTGCCCCGCCCCGTTTGCAATGGCAAACACCCGCAGCATCGCGGTCCTGGGCACCAGGCGATCCTCCTGCCAGGTGAGCGGCTGCGAAAAGGGCAGATAGGTCTGGGTTGTGTACTGCTCAGGTCGTTTGCGGATCCGTGCCTTGAGTTCGGCCAGTTGGGACTTGTCGAGGTGTGCGGCAATCACCGGCTGAAACTGCGACTGGCTGCTCCCAACCAGGGTTGGCTTCACCACCTGCGTCCGCAGCAGCGGCACGATCGCTTCGAGCGCTGCAGCCTCGCCGCACCACCAGGTGTGCAGCGAGGGAAGCAGGAGCGATTCCCCGAGCAGGTGCTCGGCAATCGCGGGCAGAAACCCCTGGATGGCTGGCGACTCGAGAAAACCGGTACCCAGGGCGTTGGCAACGAGCACCTCTCCGGCGCGGAGCACCTGCACCAGCCCGGGTATGCCGAGGCTTGAGTCGCTACGGAGTTCGAGCGGATCGAGATACTCGTCGTCGAGTCTGCGCAGCACCCCGTGAACCCGGCGAAGTCCCTGGAGTGTCTTGAGGTAGAGCCGGTCGCCGCGCGTGACGAGATCGCCACCTTCCACGAGCGGAAGTCCGAGATAACCCGCCAGGTAGGCATGCTCGAAGTAGGTCTCGTTGAAGGGACCTGGGGTGAGCAGAACGATGCTCGGCGCGTCCTCCCCGCTCAGGCGCTGCGCAAGGCCGGTGAGGGTGGCAAGAAGCCTCCGATAGCTCGCTGCGATGTGCTGGATCCGCAGCCCGCTGAAGGCTTCGGGAAATAGTTTCGATACGATAATTCTGTTTTCCAGTACATAACCGAGCCCTGAGGGCGACTGGGTACGGTGCCCCACCACCCACCACTGTCCATCCGGCCCACGCGCGAGGTCGAAGGCGGCGATGTGCAGATAGAGTCCCCCCGGAGGCTGCACCTGTTCGACCGAGCGCAGGTAGCCGGGGTGCCCCTTGAGCAGAGCCACCGGCAGCAGGCCGCTGTGCAGCAGGCTCTGGCGGTGGTAGACGTCCTGCAGGATCGCCTCGAGCAGTCGCGCCCGCTGCGCAACGGCGCGCGCGAGGTGCCGCCACTCCTGCGCCGCGAGCAGGAAGGGCATCGGATTGAGCGACCAGGGTCGTGATCCGGGATGCGGCGTGTCGTAGACGTTGTAGGACACGCCATGCTGGGCAATGAGGCGCGCCACGGTTGCGGCGTGCCGCGCAAAGCCCTCGAAGCGGGAGCCCCCAAGCGCCGCAGCGAAGCGGTCCCAGAGCGGGCGCAGGCTGCCGTCAGCGTTGCGGGCTTCGTCGAAGTGGCCGGGATCGGCCGCCTGGGCGAGCGTGGCAAAACGCTCGCGCCAGTCCCGCCCTGCGCCGGGAGAGGCCAAAGCTTCACTTCGAGACGTCGCAGGCGCTGGCAAGGAAGATCGAATGCGTTACCGGGTGAACGCCTCAGGACGAGAATGCCGCCGAGGCCGGAGGATGCGGCTGGAGTGGGCTGCGACGAAGATCGAGCGTGAAGGGAAACTCCGCACTCGGCACCGCAGCAGCCACCCGCATCGTACCCGGAGTGTGTTCGAGTGGAAAGAAGCGGGCGAGCCTGCGGCTTTCGGCTTCGAAGGCGTTCACAGGGAAGGTCTGGTAAGAGCGACCTCCGGGATGCGCCACATGGTACCGGCAACCGCCGAGCGAGCGCCCCATCACGTTGTCGACCAGATCAAAGCTGAGCGGGGCATGCACCGCAATCGTCGGGTGAAGCGCACTCGCCGGTTGCCAGGCGCGGTAACGCACACCCACCACTGCCTCGCCAGCCACCCCGGTGGGTTGGAGGGGCGCCACCACGCCATTGACGGTGATCGCAAAGCGGTTGGTGTCGCAACCCGACACCTTCAGTTCGAGACGCTCGAGCGAGGAGTCGACAAAGCGCGCGGTGCCGCCCGCCGAGGCCTCCTCACCCATCACATGCCAGGGTTCGAGCGCGTGCCGCAAACGGATCCCGATCCCGCGGGTTTCGACCTGACCGATCGCTGGAAAGCGAAACTCGAAGTGCGGCGCGAACCAGGAGGCGTGGAATACGAAGCCCGCCTGTGCGAGCTCCTTCAGCACATCGTCGAAATCGAGTTGGACGAAGGTGGGCAGCAGAAAGCGATCGTGCAAGGCGGTGCCCCAGCGATTGAGACGCGTGACCCGATGGCCCTCGTAGGGTTGCCGCCAGAACCAGGCGAGCAGCGCGCGAATCAGCAACTGCTGGGTGAGACTCATGCGCGGATGCGGCGGCATTTCGAAGGCGCGCATCTCCAGCAGCCCCAGACGGCCGGAAGGCCCCTCGGGAGCATAGAGCTTGTCGATGCAGAACTCGGCGCGGTGGGTGTTGCCGCTAACGTCGATCAGCAGATTGCGCAGGCTCCGATCCACCAGCCAGGGCGGGCACGACGGGTTGGTGGCCAAGTGCCGACCGAGCTCGGCCAGTGCGATCTCCACCTCGTAGACCTGATCGTTGCGCGCTTCGTCGATCCGCGGCGACTGGCTGGTAGGGCCTATGAAAAGCCCCGAGAAAAGGTACGACAACGAGGGATGGTTGTGCCAGAAGGTGAGCAGGCTGCCGAGCAGATCGGGGCGCCGCAGGAAAGGGCTGTCGGGCGGCGAGGCACCACCAAGCACCACGTGGTTACCGCCTCCGGTACCGGTGTGGCGCCCGTCGAGCATGAACTTTTCCGCAGTCAGGCGCGTGGCGCTGGCCGCCTCGTAGAGAAAATCGGTGCGTTCGACGAGTTCCGCCCAGCTCTGGCTGGGATGGATATTGACTTCGAGCACGCCGGGGTCGGGGGTGAGCTGCAACATCACCAGACGCGCGTCGCGCGGCGGAGGATAGCCTTCGATCACCACGGGCAACGCAAGCTCGGCGGCGGTATCTTCAACCGCAGCGAGCAGTTCGAGATAGTCCTCGAGCCGCTCGAGCGGCGGCATGAACACATGGAGGGTTCCAGTGCCCTCGCGCTGCGCCTCAACCCTGGGGCCGCTTGCCCTCCCCGGGTTGCGAACCTCAACGCAAAGCGCAGTACGGGTGAGTGCCTTCGCCGCGTTGGAAGCCTCTGCCTCGGCATCGTGCTCGCCGCTCAGCGCCGCCTGCGTCTGCATGCGCGGTGGGCCCAACGTCCGCAGCGATGAAGCCGCCAGCGCACTTGCAGGATCGGTGAAAGGCACGCCGGCTGGGGGCAATGGCTCGGCGGCATCCCTCGAGAAGGGGTCGCGCGCCACCGACAGCGGTCGGTCGGTCTGCGGTACCCACATGAGGGAGTCGAGCGGCAGCCGGTAGCCCATCGGCGAGTCGCCCGGGATCAGGTACACGCGGCCGTCGCGCACGATCCACGGCCCCGACACCCAGCGCGCACCGCCAGGTTTTCCGCGATCGCCGGGCTGGATCGGAAGGAGATGGCCCGTGGGTTGGGCAAGCCCCTGCTGGAAAACCCGGCGCAGACGCGCCCGCTCGAGCGCATCGTCGAGCCGCGCATCAAAAGGATCGACGTTGACCGGCAGCCGCCTCTCGCGCCAGAGGTAATAGAGCGTGTCCTCGTAGGCCGGAAGCACAAGGCTCGCTGCAAGCCCCAGCCTCTGCGCAAGCGCGGCAGCGAATCGCCTCGCGTCTTCGCAACCGAAACGGCTGTGTACCGACTCGTCGGCCTGCAGGCGGGGATCGCGCCAGCAAGGCTGGCCGTCGCGACGCCAGTAGGCTGCGAGCGCCCAACGCGGCAAGGGCTCGCCCGGATACCATTTGCCCTGACC
>VGHO01000066.1 GCA_016868175.1 Betaproteobacteria bacterium | reverse complement strand
AGACCCGGTTCCTTCGCAAGCGGATGGGTGCGTGGGACGATCACGCCGTGGTACCAGGCGTAGAAGGGGAAAGTCTCGGAGTCGTTGTCCTCGCCGAGCGACTCGGTGGCAATGCCGATCTGCGCGCGCCCCGAGCGCAGCAGTTCGGCGATTTCGGGCGGAGCCGCCTGGATCATCGCCAGTCGTACCTTTGGGTAGATCAAACGAAAGCTGTTGATGATCTCGGGGAGGGCATAGCGCGCCTGCGTATGCGTGGTTGCGAGGGTGAGTTCGCCTTCGTCCTGATGGATCAGGGCCTGGATGAAGGTGTCGAGGTTCTCGGTCTCCTGGACGATACGCTCGGTGAACCGATACACCTCACGTCCAGCATCGGTGAGCCCGAGAATGCGCTTTCCCTTGCGGTTGAACAGCGGCACGCCGAGTTCGAGCTCGAGATCAATGATGTGGCGACTCACTCCCGACTGCGACGTGAACAGGACCTGTGCGGCCTTGCTCAGACTGAAGCCGGAGAGCACAGCCTGGCGGAGAATGCGTAATTGTTGAAGTGTCATGACAGGATCGACGGTGCCGCTGGATGCTACCGCCTCGTCCCTGCGCGAATGTTCATTAGCTTTTGCGCATTTCACATAAGTCACGGCTCGTCTTGCGCTTAAGCTTCGCCACTTTCCCAGTATCCACCCGCCCAGTTCCATGTACCGACCCACGGAAGACGATCTCCTTGTGCTGCGCGATCGCGCAGGGCAGTTCGGCCAGCAACTGCAACGCCATCGGCAAGGCCGATTGAGCGAAGACGAGTTTCGGCCCCTGCGGCTGCAAAACGGTCTCTATCTGCAGCGGCACGCGCCAATGCTTCGGGTCGCGATCGCCTACGGCATGCTGCGCAGCGACCAGTTGCGCTGCCTCGCGGAGGTTGCCGATCGCTTCGACCGCGGCTACGGCCACCTCACCACCCGCCAGAACATGCAGCTCAACTGGATTGAAGTGGATCAGGTGCCCGCAGCGCTGGCCATGCTCGCGGAGGTGGGCCTGCACGGCATCCAGACGAGCGGCAACTGCCTGCGCAACATCACCAGCGATGCGTTTGCGGGGATCGCGCCCGAGGAGATTCTCGACCCTCGCCCCTACGCCGAACTGCTGCGTCAGTGGAGCACGTTTCACCCGGAACTCAGCTTTCTGCCGCGCAAGTTCAAGGTGGCGATCACTGGAACGCCAGAGGACCGGGCGCTCGCGCAGGTGCACGATCTGGCCTTTGAAGTTGTGGATGCACAACCCGAGGCGGTGTTCAGGGTTCGCGTTGGCGGGGGGTTGGGCCGCACGCCGGTTCTGGGGCCGGTGGTGAGGGAGCGGTTGAGTTGGCGGCATATGCTCGCCTATACCCATGCAATCATGCGTGTCTACAACGAGTTGGGTCGCCGTGACAATCTCAACAAGGCGCGAATCAAGATTCTGGTGCGCACCGCGGGCATCGAGGCCTTCCGCGCAATGGTCGAGGAGGAGTTTGAGCACCTGCACGCACGCGCCATCGACCGGATCGGTCCCGATGACCTTGCGCGGGTAGCTCGAGGTTTTGTCGAGCCCGACTGGAGCCGGGCTGCCCGCGCCACGGGCGAACCCGTGCATCCGGTGGCCGCGCGCAAGCCCCGATTTGCGCGTTGGCTCCAGCGAAACCGGCATGCGCACCGAGTGCCGGGCATGGCAGCCATCGCGATCCCTGTGAAGGGCTCAGGGCGGCCGCCTGGCGACCTCAAATCGGAGGAAATGCGATGGCTCGCGGATCTCGCCGACCGCTTCAGCCAAGGCTATCTCCGGGTGACCCATGCGCAGGATCTGGTGTTGCCGGCGGTGCCCGAGCGTGACCTGGTGGAAGTCTACGACGCGCTCGACGGGTATGGGCTTGCCGACCCGGTCTACGGGCTGGTGGGCGACATGGTGGCATGCCCCGGCGGCGACTACTGCGCGCTGGCCAACGCGCGCTCACTGCCGATCGCCGAGGAGATTTCGCGCCGCTACGCCGATCTCAACGCGCAGGAGCATCTGGGGCCGGTCGATCTGCGGATCTCGGGTTGCATGAACAGTTGTGGGCACCACCATATCGGCCATATCGGCATCCTTGGCGTGGACAAGGACGGCTCCGCCTACTACCAACTGCTGCTTGGCGGTCATTCGGGCCACGGATCGCAAGCCGCTTTGGGCCGGATCGTCGGCCGGGCTTTTGCCGAGGATGAGGTACCGGATGCCGTTGAGGCCATACTCGAGCAGTATCTGGCGCTGCGCAACGAGGGTGAAGTGTTCCACCACACGCTCCGGCGGCTCGGTCACGGCCCTTTCGTCGAAGCCGCCAATGCAGTTCGAAGGCCCGCGGCCTTGGCCGCAGGCGCCGGGGACAGGGCATGAGCGGCGAGGCTGCGATCGATCTCTGGCTCGGGCGTTTTGTGGAGGTGACCCTGCCATCCCACACGCTCGATCCCGCGCAGAGCCACCGAAGTCTGGTTGGAGAGGTCATGGCTGCGCCAGTGGATCAGCCGTTTGGCATTTGCTTTGCACGGCTGCAGGACGGCCGCGGCTACAGCCTTGCCGCAAGGCTGCGTGAGGTCAGGCCCGAGCTTGCCCTGCATGCGCATGGCGCGGTGCACGAGGAAATGCTCTACTTCCTGCGGCGAAGCGGCTTTCGCTTTGCCCATCCCGAAGCGCGTGCTGGATCGGTTGCGCAAACGGGGGATCTGTACCAACTGCGGGCGCTTCTGCACCCCTTCAGCGCCCATTACCAGCATGCAGCAGGCGATGAGCCGCCGCAGGGCAGTGGCAATCAACGCTTCGCGCTCGGCAGTACCCGGTGGCTGCCCGCAACCCTGTCGACATGTCTTGCCTGACGGCGACGGGAAGCGCGCCGTGATTGCGGCGCCGTGAGAACCGCTGCGGTAGCGGCCCCGGAGATCTGCATCGTGGGTGCCGGACCCGGGCATCCGGACCTGATCACGATCGCGGGGTTGCGCGCCTTGCAGCAGGCCGAGGTGGTGCTGCACGATGCGCTGATCGATCTTGCAGGTTTTCAGACGCTGGCACCTTCCGCTTGCTGGATCGCGGTGGGAAAGCGCTCGGCGAGGCCCTCGCCGCATCAGGGCTTCATCAACCGCCTGCTCCTTAGCCATGTGCGGCGGGGGTCGAAGGTGGTGCGCCTCAAGGGTGGCGATGCGGCAGTCTTCGGGCGTCTTGGTGAGGAGATTGCCGCGCTCGAGGAGGCGGGGGTGCGTGTGCGGATCATCCCCGGTGTGACCGCTGCCAGTGCCGCAGCGGCCGAACTGGCGATCAGCCTCACGCAGCGCGCGGTTGCGCGGTCCGTGACCTTCATCACTCCTGCCAGCGCTGGTCCACAGGCGGCAACCGGGCAGCGGCGCGCTGCGCGTCCGTGGGCGCAGGCGGCGGTACATGCCGACACCACCGTGCTGTACATGGCCGGACGCGAACGCGTCGGGGTGGCCAAGGCCCTGCTCGAAGAGGGCCTGCACCCTGAAACGCCGGTTGGCATCGTGGCAGGTGCCTCGCTGGATACCCAGGCAATGGTGACCACGCTTTCAGCCATGGCGCTGGGCGGGGTGGAGTTCAGCGACCAACCCGTCTGCTTGCTCGTGGGTGAAGTTCTCCGCGCCCGACTCGAGGCGCAGCGCGCCGGCACCTGCGGCCAGCGGGCGCCGAGCGTTGGAGCGGGTTGAGGGCACCATCGACGCCTTGGTGTTGCTTGCGCACGGCTCGAGGAACCTCGAATGGGCAAGGCCCTTTCACCGTTTCGTTGAGCGCATGCGCGCTGCAGTGCCGGAGTTTGCGGTGGGACTCGGATTTTTCGAGCACTGTGCCCCCACGCTTGAGGATGCACTCGACGAGGCAGCCCGGAAGGGCTGCACACGAATCCTGCTTCAGCCCCTGCTGCTCGCCGGAGGATTTCACCTCGACGAGGATCTGCCGCGGCGCCTCGCTGCATGGCAGGCGGTACACCCGGAGACTACCGTGCTGCGCGAGGTGCCGATCATGGAGAACGAAGTCATTCTTCAGGCACTACTGAGCACGTGGCGCAGTCGTATCGGACGCAGTAACGATCCGCACCCGGTTTAGGCGTGCGCTCACCAGATCGCCCTCGCGCAGGCCGAGACGATCAAAATCCGATCGCGGGATTTCCGCATCGAGCACGTCTGCGCCCACATCCTGGGGACTTGCGTCGATCGGCAACAGCTCAACCCGGACGAGAGCGCCCATCGGGGTGGCGCGGAGGATGCGGGCCGAGAGCCCTTTCTCCACCGGTACTCCCTTTGAAAAGTGCTGCAGTTCCACGTCGTGCGGTCGGAATCGTGCCCATGCCGCAGCGGCCTCGGAGCTTTCACCAGCGGAACTCGCGCCCGCGTTGACTGCGTAGTGCCAGGGTGCCGACCGGAAGGCGTGCCCTGTGATCTGGCCCCGGATGCGGTTGGAGTCGCCAATGAAGCTGTGCACAAAGTCGTTGCTTGGGGAATCGTGGAGTTCGAGCGCCGAGCCACTCTGCACGATCTGTCCAGCGTTCATGAGCACGATACGATCAGAAACATCAAAGGCCTCTTCCTGATCGTGTGTGACGAAAACGGTTGTGAGCTTGAGGGACTGCTGCAGTTGGCGTACCCAGCGACGCAACTCCTTGCGTACTTTTGCATCCAGGGCACCGAAGGGCTCGTCGAGCAGCAGGACGCGTGGCTCCATGATCAGTGCCCGGGCAAGCGCAACCCGCTGGCGTTGGCCGCCGGAGAGCTGGGCAGGAAAGCGCCTGCCGAGTTGCGGCAACTGGACGAGCTTGAGAAACCCCTCGACCCGGTCGCGAATGACCGACTCGGAAGGTCGCTGGCTCCGCGGCTTTACGCGCAGGCCGAAGGCAATGTTCTCGAAGACGGTGAGATTGCCAAAGAGCGCGTAGTGCTGGAACACGAACCCCACTCTCCGGTCGCGCGCATGGACCCGCACGACACTATCCGACCCGAAGGAGATGTCGCCGCTGTCCGGCGATTCCAGCCCGGCGATCAGCCTCAGAAGCGTCGTCTTGCCGCAGCCCGAAGGCCCGAGCAGCGCCACCAGCTCGCCGGTCTGGATATGGAGGTCGATGCCGTGGAGGATTTCCTGGGCACCGAAGGATTTGCGGATCTTCTGGATGTGAATCGTCATGGGCTGCGGTCCCGGTACCATTCGAGGGCGGATTTGATGAAGACAGTAGCAAGCGCGAGAAGGGTGAGCAGCGAAGCCACCGCAAACGCCGCAGACGACTGGTATTCGTTGTAGAGCACCTCCACATGCAAGGGGATCGTGTTGGTCTGGCCGCGGATATGCCCCGAAACAACCGACACCGCACCGAACTCACCCATTGCACGCGCGTTGCACAGGATCACGCCGTAGAACACCCCCCAGCGGATGTTTGGCAGCGTGACGCGCCAGAACGTCTGCCAGCCCGAAGCGCCGAGGATTGCCGCGGCCTGCTCCTCTTCGGGTCCCTGAGCCTGCATCAGGGGTATCAGTTCGCGCGCCACAAGCGGGAAGGTTACAAAAATGGTGGCAAGCACGATTCCCGGTACCGCAAAGATCACCTTGAGCTCATGCTGCTGCAGCCATCCTCCGAGCCAGCCGTGTGCGCCGAAGACCAGCACGTAGACCAATCCTGCAACCACGGGAGAGACCGAAAAGGGCAGGTCGATCAAGGACACCAGCATCGAGCGCCCCCAGAAGCGGTGCTTCGTGACCGCCCAGGCGGCGCAGACCCCGAAGATCAGATTGGCAGGGACCGCGATGGCCGCAGCGAGCAAGGTGAGCTTGATCGCCGACCAGGCGTCAGGTTCGCGCAGTGCAGCAAGGTAGGCTTCCCAGCCCTTGCGCAGGGCTTCCACGAAAACCGCCGCGAGCGGCAGCAGCAGAAGCAGAGCTACCAGCACAAGGGCTGCTCCCGTGAGCACGAGCCGGCTGAGCCCGAGCGGGGGTGCAGGGCGGTGCTGTCGGGAAACGCTGCTCACTGGAGGTCTCCGGAACTGCGTCGCTGCCACGCCTGCAAGGCATTGATGAGAAGCAGCAGCGCAAAGGAGGCGATGAGCATCACCGAAGCAACCGCAGTGGCACCCGCGTAGTCGTATTGCTCGAGCTTTCCTACGATCACCAGAGGAGCGATTTCGGAAACCAGCGGCATGTTCCCGGCGATGAAGATGATCGACCCGTACTCGCCGATTCCGCGGGCAAGCGCCATCGCGTATCCGGTGATCAGGGCGGGCAGCAGGAGTGGGAGAACGACCCGCGCAAAACAGGCAAAGGGACCCGCGCCAAGGCAGGTTGCCGCTTCCTCGATTTCAGGGTTGAGCTGCTCGAGCACCGGCTGTACCGCCCGGACCACGAAAGGAAGACCAATGAAGATCAGGGCCACCACAACTCCGAGGGGCGTGTAGGCCACCTTGATCCCGTGCGGCTCGAGGAATTGGCCTATCCAGCCATTGCCTGCGAGGACCGCAGTGAGCGAGATCCCGGCAACGGCAGTGGGGAGGGCAAAGGGAAGATCGATCATGGCGTCGACCACGCGTTTGCCCGGAAAGGGATAGCGCACCATGACCCAGGCAAGCAGCAGCCCAGTGAAGGCATTGACCGTGGCTGCGATCAGTGCGGCACCGAAACTGAGCCGAAGCGACGCGAGCACCCGGGGCGATGTGACCGCTGCCAGGAAATCGGACCAGGACAGGGTGAAGGTCTTGAGGACCAGCGCGCACAGCGGGATGAGCACGACGAGGGAGAGATAGAGCAGCGTGATCCCGAGCGTGAGATGCAGTCCGGGGAGCGCGGGGGGCGTTTTCCCGGCCCGCAGCAAGGGGGCCGGGAGTGTCGTGGCGAGGCTCATAGGCAGGGCGTGGGCTAGTGGATGGGCTTTCTCAACCCAGCCTCAGCCCAAACGGGACGTGCGACTGGGCTGCTTTCAGCGGACGGTGTAGATCTGGTCAAACACACCGCCATCGCGGAAGTGGATTTTCTGCGCCTCCGCCAGCGAGCCGAAAATCTCCTCGACCGTAAAGAGTGTGATGGGCTTGAACACGCCCCGGTGCCGGGCCAGCACACTTGCCGACCGTGGACGGATCGCATGGCGTGCGGCGATCTCCTGCGCCTCCTCCGAGTAGAGGTAGTCGAGGTAGGATCTGGCGAGCTCGGCGCTTCCCTTGCGCACGACGCTGCGCTCAACGATGGCGACCGGATTCTCGGTGAGGAGGCTTGCCGAGGGGTGGACTGCGTCCACCTTGCCGGCGCCGAACTCCCGATCCACCGAGATCACCTCCGACTCGAACGTGATGAGCACGTCACCAATCCCGCGCTGCAGGAAGATGGCGGTGGCGTCGCGGCCCCCCCTTCGCGAGGACCGGCACATTGCGGTAGATCTTGCGCACGAAATCCAGCGCATCGGCATCGCTGCCGCCGCGGTGCTTCACCGAGCCCCAGGCCGCCAGATAGGCCATCCGGCCGTTGCCTCCGGTCTTGGGATTGACCACGATCACCTGCAATCCGCTGCGGGTGAGATCGTCCCAATCGCGGATCTGCTTCGGATTACCCTGCCGCGTGAGAAAGAGCATGGTGGAAGTGGTGGGCGCTGCCTGATGCGGAAACCGCTTGCGCCAGTCCTTGGCAACGACGCCCTGGTCGGCAAGGAAGTCCACGTCGGTGGTGGTATTCATCGTAACGACATCCGCCTCGAGCCCGTCGTTGACGGCGCGCGCCTGGGCGCTCGACCCCCCGTGCGACTGCTGGATCACCACCTCCTTACCCGTGCGTTGCTTGAACTGCGCGGCGAAAGCGGCGTTGAAGTCCTTGTAGAACTCGCGCGACACGTCGTAGGACGCATTGAGCAGCGTTTGCGCAAGCACTGTGGTGCAGGGGAGGGCGAGCGCCAGGCTGAGCAACACCGGAACAAGGATTGCCTGGAAAGCGGTCCGTGGAAGGGAAGAGTCAACGCGCAGTGTCCGTATCACCTGCATACCCCGTGGAAGCGAAAACGCCGAAGTCTGCGCTGCCCGGTGGGGGGTGGCAACCGACAAATTGCGCAATGGATATGCCGGCGCTGCATAAGCGTTCACCGACGGCAAGCCCTGAGGAGGTGTCGACGCCGCCGCTTCGCGAAAATCGCAAAAGCTTCCTTGAAAGATGCGCTTCTCCCGCCGCGAGCCCGGTCACATACTCCAGGCCTTTCCAACCTGGAGGTGATTCATGCGAAGCAACAACCGTTCTTGCCGTTGGCCAGGCTGGTTCTGGGGGGCGGTCGCCGCGCTCATGCTGGCAACGTCGGCATGGGCACAGTCGGTGCAACTGCTCAACGTGTCGTACGACCCAACGCGTGAACTCTACAAGGACATCAATGCGGCCTTCGCCAGGCAGTGGAAGGCGCGCACGGGCCAGGAGGTGCAGATCAAGCAGTCGCACGGTGGATCGGGGCGACAGGCGCGTGCGGTGATCGATGGACTCGAGGCCGACGTGGTGACGCTCGCGCTGGCGGGCGACATCGATGCACTCCACCGGAACGGTCAATACATTCCAGCCGACTGGCAGAAGCGGCTGCCGCTCAATTCGTCGCCCTACACCTTGGTGATCATCCTTGTGGTGCGCCAGGGTAATCCGAAGGGGATACGCGACTGGGACGATCTGGTACGCCCCGGCATTTCAGTGATCACACCCAACCCCAAGACCTCGGGGGGCGCACGCTGGAACTACCTCGCCGCCTGGGAGTATGCGCGCCGCAAGTACGGGAACGATGCAAAGGCCCGCGAGTTCGTGACAACGCTCTACCGCAACGTGGCGGTTCTCGACACCGGTGCGCGAGGATCCTCCACCACCTTTGCGCAGCGGGATATCGGTGATGTGTTCATCTCCTGGGAAAACGAAGCCCATCTGCTGGAGAAGGAGTTTGGCAGCAAGGTCGACATCGTTTATCCCTCGTTGAGCGTGCTTGCCGAGCCACCGGTAACCGTGGTGGACAAGGTGGTTGACCGGCGCGGCACCCGGGCAGTGGCGCAGGCCTATCTGGAGTTCCTCTACACCGAGGAGGGTCAGGATCTCGTGGGTCGGCACTTCTACAGGCCGAGTTCCACCGCTGCACAGGTCAAATACGCCAAGACCTTTCCAAAACTCAACCTGTTCTCAATCGAGCAGGCCTTTGGGGGTTGGGGAAAGGCCGATCGCGATCATTTTGCCGACGGTGCAATCTTTGATCAGATCTACACCCGGAAGTAGCCTGCAGGTGCGATCCGCCACGGGGCCGGAAGGACCGGGGGGCGCGCTCACGATGGTTTGCCTCTGCGCTGCGTGGTGCCGCACCTGCGAGAGCTTCCGTGCGGAGTTTGAGGCGCTGGGCCACGGCACCCCACGCGTTGCCCTGCTGCGGTGGGTGGATATCGAGGACGAGACGGATGCCGTGGGCGATCTCGATATCCAGGATTTTCCAACGTTGCTGCTCGTGAAAGGGCGCAGTGTCCTGTTCTTCGGCCCGGTCCTTCCGCGGGTGGGGCTTGTGCTCCAGTTGATCGAGCGAGCCGGCGACGGAGCGTTGCAGCCCCTCAAGCACCCGCAGGCGGAACTTCTCGCTCAGGCACTTGGCGCGGCATCCTGATCCCCGGGTTGCTTCACGATGCGCAGGTAAGGTCGGGGTGCATCCCAGCCCTCTGGGAAGAGTCTGCGCGCATCGTCATCCGACACCGACCCGGCGATGATCACATCGTTGCCGGAATTCCAGTTGGCGGGTGTGGCAACCTTGTACTTTGCGGTGAGTTGGATCGAATCGATCGCGCGCAGGATCTCGTCGAAGTTGCGTCCGGTTGTCATCGGATAAGTGATGAGGAGCTTGACCCGCTTGTCGGGCCCGATCACATACACCGAGCGCACGGTTGCGTTTTGTGCTGCCGTTCGCGCTGTTCCCTCCTGCTCCTCGGCGGGCAACATGCCATAAAGCTTTGCGATATGCAGGTCCTCGTCGGCGATGATCGGGTAACGCACCGCCGCGCCCTGGGTGGCTTCGATGTCGTCGAGCCAGCCGAGGTGACTCTTCACCGGGTCGACCGACAAGCCGATGATCTTCACGCCCCTTCGGATGAACTGCTCCTCGATGCGCGCGAGATAGCCGAGCTCGGTGGTGCATACCGGTGTGAAGTCCTTGGGATGCGAGAAGAGCACCGCGTAGTGCTCACCAATCCACGCGTGGAAGTTGATCGGACCTTGGGTGGTATCCGCATGAAAATCGGGTGCAATTTCATTGATGCGAAGCGTCATGGTGGAAAGTTCCTTCTGAAGAGTGAGCGGGGGGTGGCGGGAGGTGGCGGGCATTGAGGATGGTGTAGCGGGCGTTGCAACCCGTGGACGAGCCTGCCCTGTGGTTGGGTTGCTCAACACAGACCTCCCCAGGATCCTACCTCCAGGGGGTCTTCCGGCTACTGCGATATTTCCGCTGAGCAAGTGCGGAGGGCGGATAAGGCAGTTGCGGTTCAACGCGGCCTGTCGCCCTCGATGGTGGTGCGCAGGAATGAACGCCCGCATGGACAGGAGTGCCGCCGATGTACACGAACATTTCCCGAAGACGTTTTGCATCAGTCCTTGCCGCATTGCCGCTGGTAGCCTCCCCGGTCTGTCGCGCGCAGGCAAGCTACCCTGCAAGGCCCATCAGGCTGGTCGTGCTGTGGCCACCCCGGGGTGGTGTCGATGTGATCGGAAGGCTGATCCAGCTGAAACTGGGCGAATTCCTCGGTCAGAACCTGATCATTGAGAACATCGGCGGCGGAGCAGGGCGCACCGGCACGCTCGCAGCACCTCACCGGCGAATTGCTGCTGCGCGCCGCTGGCGATTCGCGGGTGAATCATGTGCCCTACAGGGGAGGCAGACCGCTTTTGCAGGATCTTGTCGGCGGGGTGATCGATGCTGGCGTGGTGACTTTCTCGGCCGGAGCGCAGCAGGCGCGCGCGGGTCAGCTCATTGCCCTTGCCGTCACCAGTGCCGACCTTGCCCCGACGTTTCCGGACGTGCCGACCGCAGCACAGAGGATTGCACCGGGTCTCGTTCAAACGACGTGGATGGGGCTTTTTGTGCCGAAGGGCACGCCAGATGCAATTCAGATGCGTATCCATACCGCAGCAGCGTCGGCATTGAAGGAGCCGGCGATCATCGACAGGCTGCGCAGTCTTGGGTTCGAGCCGCCAGGGCAGGATGCTGCCGCGCTCCCCAAGCTCTTCGGATCGACCACCATCACATTCCGCAACATTGCCACCGAGCGCGCGATCGTGAGCACCGATGGCTGAGGCCTATCCGGCAGCTCTGGATGACGCCGGAGGCCTCGAGGTGTGTTTGGCCAAAGGCTGGGCATCCGGCAAGCGCCGTTGAGCGCATGAGCGTCCGCTCAGCGCTGCGCTCGGGAAGCCAGCGCGTGGCGGCCGAGCATGCCGAGTGCCAGGTCGTCCTGCGGAGGCTGAAACAGGCCGCCGCGCGCATCGCGGAAATGCCGCTCGAGCGGGAGCGTGCGCGTGAGCGAGAAGCCACCGGCCACCCTCAGCCCAAGTTCGGTGACGCTGCAGGCGGAGTTGGTAACGAACTGCTTCGCAGCGGCGATGGCCGGTCCCATCGCGGGACGCTCGGCGGGGCGGCGCTCCCAGCGCCTTGCCACGTCGTGCAGAAGTGCCCGTGCGGCCAGCACCTGAGCCTGCATTTGGCCGAGCCACTGCTGCACATGCGGCTGCTCCGCGATCGGCCGCCCCAAAACCGCAGGCGCGCGGTGGTTGGCGTAGTCGGCGGCTGCAGACACCGACGCTTGCGCCACACCGAGATACACGGCCACAAGCGTGAGCCACCAGGCGTTGGCCGAGGGTGCTGCCGAGGGTGCTTCCGGGGGTGCGGCCGAGGGTGCAGTCGCCGGCGCGCCCCCCGACACCGAAGGCCCGCCGATCGGCTGACGCTCAACGAGACGCTCCGCCGGCACAAAGACCTCGTCGAAGAAGGCCTCGTCGCTGCCGCCGCTGCGCTGCGCCAGCGCATCGGCCCAGGCCGGCTCGATGCGCAGCCCGCGCGCCGGAGCCTCCACGATGGCACGCGCAACCTCGCCATGCGGTGCAGTCGCACTCGGGGGCAACTGCACCGCCACGAGCAGGAAGCGCAGCGCTGGCGCCGCAGTTACGAAAATCTTGTGGCCACTCACGAGCCAGCCACCCGCAACCGGCCGCGCCATTGTGGCTGGCACCCCGCCGCGCGAGATGCTGCCGAGAGCCGGTTCGGTGACCACCGCATTAACGAGGCCGCCGTCGCGTGCAATCGCACGGCAGACTTCGGCGAACACCGGCTCGGGCCATAGGGGTTCCTCGGCCAGCCGCCCCAGCACGTTGAGCAGCATGCCTACCCCCACTGCGGAAGCCGCATCGCCCTGAGCCAGCTGCTCCTGCGCCAGCACCATCTCCAGGAGTCCGGCACCATCACCGCCATAGTCACGCGGCAGCGCGAGGCGCAGGTAACCGCATTCGTGAAGGCGTGCGTAGTGTTCGAGCGGGAAGCGCCCGCTGCGGTCGTTGGCGGCCGTGGCGGGTGCAAACTCGCGCGCCATTGCGGCGCCGAGGTCGGCGGCGCGGCGTTCACGCGCCGAGAGGTCCCAGGGAAG
>VGHO01000065.1 GCA_016868175.1 Betaproteobacteria bacterium | reverse complement strand
GTGCGCGCCGACCTGCTGCTTGCGAAGTTCGAGCAGCAAAGTGCGGCCAACACCATCCAGATCCTCACCCAGCCGATCACTTCACCCACGGAGCAACGCCGATGAGCCGATCCAATCCTGGCGCAGGGCGCCCGACGGTCCGGGCTGCGTGGCTCCTGCTCTGCGCCGGAATACTCCTGGGTCTGAGTGCCTGCGAACGCAACCAGCAGTCGGTTGCGCCGGGAACAGGCGGGGCTTCAACAGGTGCTGACCCTCGAGGTACGGCCCCCAAGGATTCTTCGGAGACGGGCAATGGCGCGGGCAAGACGCATAGCGCCACAGGGGATCCATCCGTCACGCGCGGTCCGTCGGCGGCGCGCGGCGCATCAGCGGCGGGCGGTGCGTCAGCGGCGGGCGGTGCGTCGGATGCGCAGGCAGACGCCGAGAAGGATCCGCGGGTGGTGAGGATCCGTCCCGAAATGGCCAAGCGCTTCATCGTGGGACCCGCGCAGCGGCAGGAAGTGGCATCCGTGCTCGAAGTGCCGGGGCGTCTCGAGGCAAATGAAAAGCTGGTCTCGCGGATCGGGGCCTCGGTCACTGGCCGGGTGCTCGAAACCATGGTGGACGTGGGTTCCAGGGTGCGTGCAGGCGACATCGTGGCGCGTGTGAGCAGCCCAGAGCTCACCCAGGCGCAGCTGAACTTCCTGCGTGCCAACTCTGCGTTTTCGCTCGCCGAACGCGCCGTCGACCGCGCCCGTCAACTCTTCAGTGCCGACGTGATCAGTGCTGCGGAACTGCAGCGTCGTGAAACCGAGTTGGCAGTGGCAAGGGCCGAGCTGCGCGCCGCCAACGACCATCTTTCCCTGCTCGGCTTTGATTCCGCGATGCAGACCCGGATTCGCGACAGCGGCCAACTCGATTCCTCCGTGGCGGTACGTGCATCGCGCCCCGGTGTGGTGCTCGAGCGCAATGTGAGCCCCGGACAGGTTGCCCAGCCGGGTGACCCCCTGTTTACCGTGGCCGACCTGTCCGCCTTGTGGGCAGTGGGAGCGCTGCCGGAGCAGTCGGCAAGCTTCGCACGTGTCGGTCAGTCGGTCGAGATCGAGGTTCCTGCGCTGAGCAACCGGCGCTTCAGGGCGCGCATCGTGTTCGTGGGCGACATTGTCCAACCCGAGACCCGCACCGTGGCGATCCGCACGGAGGTCGACAACGCGACGCGCCAACTCAAACCCCAGATGCTTGCAAAACTTCTTCTGATCGGACCGAAGGAGCAGGCACTCGCGGTCCCTGACACCGCGGTTGTGCGCGAAAGCGATCGCGATCATGTGTTCGTGCGCACTGGCGAAGATACCTTCCGGCTGCAACCCCTCGAGCTCGGGCCCTCGGTGCAGGGACGCCGGGCAGTTGTGCGAGGCCTGCAGGAGGGCACGCCGATCGTGCGGGAAGGTGCCTTTCACCTGAACAACGAGCGCAAGCGCGCCGAACTGGAGTAGGACAGTGCTCAGAGGGCTCGTTCAAGGCTCGCTCAATCAGGGCCTGGTCGTTCTCGTGCTGTCCCTGATCCTTGTCGCCTTCGGCATGCGCGCCGCCACGAAGTTGTCGGTCGACGCCTTTCCCGATGTCACGAATGTGCAGGTGCAGGTTGCCACCGAGGCACTCGGACGCTCGCCCGAAGAGATCGAACGCTTCATCACGGTGCCGCTCGAGATCGCCATGACCGGGCTTCCGGGCCTTGTGGAGATGCGGTCGCTCAACAAGAGCGGGCTATCGATCATCACGCTTGTGTTCACCGACCAAACCAATGTGTATTTTGCCCGCCAGCTGGTGACCGAGCGGCTGATCGAGGCCACGCCGCGTCTTCCCGAGGGCATCACGCCCGTGCTCGGCCCCACCTCCACCGGTCTGGGCGAGGTGTACCAGTACACACTGGAGCGCGCCGACGATGGTCGGCGCGAACTGTCCCCCGAGGAACTCGCCGAGCGCCGCGTCGTGCAGGACTGGGTGGTACGCCCCCTGCTCCGCTCGATCCCCGGGGTGGCCGAGATCAACTCCCAGGGCGGCTATGTGCGTCAGTACCAGGTGCTGCCCAAGCCCGAGCGCCTTCTGCACTACGGCATCACGCTCGAGGATGTCTTCGATGCGGTCGCCCGCAACAATGCCAACGCGTCGGGCGGCATTCTTCCGCAGCGTGCCGAACAGTACCTGGTGCGCAGCCTTGGCCTGATCCGCAGCACGGAAGACATTGGCAACATCGTGGTGCGCGAGCGAAACGGGGTGCCGGTGTTTGTGAAGGACCTCGGCGACGTAAGCATCGGCCACGAAGTCCGCCAGGGGGCCATCATCAAGGGCGGCTACACCGAGGCAGTCTCCGGCATTGTGATGATGGTGCGCGGCGGCAATGCCAAGGAGATCGTAACGCGGGTGAAAAAGCAGGTGGAGGAGATCAACGCCAAGGGCATGCTCCCGGGAGGCCTGCGCATCGTGCCCTACTACGACCGCACCGAACTGGTTGACGCTGCGCTGTGGACCGTCTCGAAGGTGCTCATCGAGGGCATCCTCCTGGTGATCGTGGTGCTCTTTGTGTTCCTCGGCGATGTGCGCTCGAGCCTGATCGTGGTCGCCACCCTGATCATTGCTCCGCTTGCCACCTTCATCGTGATGAACCGCTACGGGATCTCGGCGAACCTGATGTCGCTGGGCGGCCTTGCGATCGCCATCGGGCTGATGGTCGATGCCACCGTTGTGGTGGTGGAAAACATTTTCCATCGTCTTGGCCCCAAGGCCTCGGAAGGCCGCGAACGTCTGCGCCATATTCTCGAGGCCACGCTGGAGGTGGCCGTACCCACCGTCTTCGGGATTGCGATCATCATGCTTGTCTTCGTCCCCCTCATGACGCTCGAGGGGATCGAGGGCAAGCTCTTCGCCCCGCTTGCGCTCACGATCGTGATTGCCCTGGGTATTGCGCTCGCGGTATCGCTCACTCTCTCGCCCGTGCTTTGCGCCTTCTTCCTCAAGGGCGGAGCCGAGCACGACACCTGGGCGATCATGCACCTGAAGCGCCGCTATCTGCGGCTGCTCGATCTTTCGCTGGTGCACCGGATGAAGACGGTTGGCACCGCACTTGCGCTTCTCGCCGCTGCGCTGGCGCTCTTTCCGTTCCTGGGAAAGTCGTTCATGCCCACGATGAAGGAGGGTGCGCTCACCCCCCAGATCAATCGGGTGCCGAGCATTTCGCTGCAGGAGTCGGTGGGTATGGAGATGGAGGCGATGCGCCTGATCAGCGCAGTCGACGGCGTGCGCATGGTGGTGTCGAAACTCGGGCGCGGCGAATCGCCGGCCGATCCGGTCGGACCCAACGAGTCGGATCCGATTGTTTTGCTCGACCCGGAGTCCGAACGAACCCAGGACGAGATCGATGCGGAAATCCGCGCCCGGCTTTCGGTGTTTCCGGGTATCCAGATCGTGCTGTCACAACCGATTGCCGAGCGTGTCGACGAAATGGTAACCGGGGTGCGGTCGCAGCTCGCCGTGAAGGTCTTCGGCGACGATCTTGGCGAATTGCGTAACGTCTCCGAGCAGATCGCGCGGCTCCTGCGCAGCGTGCCCGGTGCACGCGACATCCGGCTCGAGCGTCTGTCGGGGCAGCAGGCGCTCCAGATCGACATCGACCGCAAGGCGATCGCCCGGCACGGCATCAACGTGGCCGAGGTGCACGAACTCATCGAGACCGCAGTGGGGGGCAAGGAAGTGAGTCTGCTCTACGAAGGAGAGCGACGCTTCGGCATTGCGGTGCGCTTTCCTGAACGCGAGCGCGACTCGGCCGAGGCGATCGGTCGGCTCACCCTCAAGGCACACGACGGAGCCCTTGTGCCATTGGGCTCGGTGGCCACGATCGCCCTTCGCGACGGGCCTGCGCAGGTCAGTCGCGAGTCGGCAAAGCGCAGGGTGGTGGTGGGCGCCAACGTGGAAGGCCGCGATCTGGGCGGTTTTGTCAAGGAGGTGCAGCAACGCATCAACCGCGAGGTCAAGCTCCCCGAGGGCTACTTCCTGAAGTTTGGTGGCCAGTTCGAGAACATGGAGCGGGCGATGTCAACCCTCTCGGTGATCGTGCCGATCACGATTGCCGCCATCTTCTTTCTTCTGTTTCTGCTCTTCAATTCGCTCAAGATGGCGGGCCTCATCATCCTCGTCCTTCCCTTTGCCTCGATCGGTGGTGTTGCGGGCCTTGCCTTGAGCGGCCAGTATCTTTCAGTGCCCGCATCGGTCGGATTCATCGCGCTCTGGGGCATCGCCGTCCTCAACGGCGTCGTGCTGGTGAGTTGCATCCGGCGCTTTCGCGACGAGGGCATGGCGGTGCTCGCCGCAGTCCGCGAGGGCTGCGTGCAGCGGTTCCGGCCGGTGGTGATGACGGCCGCCGTTGCGCTGCTGGGGCTGGTGCCCTTTCTGTTTGCCACCGGACCTGGCTCGGAGGTGCAACGTCCTCTGGCCGTGGTGGTGATCGGCGGCCTGATCAGCTCCACCCTGCTCACGCTCGTGGTGCTGCCCAGCCTCTACAAGTGGTTCGACGATCAGGAGGATTGAGATCGCTTCGAGCCCATGGATCTATCCGGTGCTCGAAGTGGTGCACTTGCTCGGGGTATCGCTGATCCTTGGCAACCTCGTCCTGGTCGACCTCAGGATCTTCGGCCTGGGCACTTCCCTTGCGCTCGAGGACCTTGCGCGCTTGGCGCTGCCCCTGGTCCTGCTCGGAGCGGGGCTATGCGCGCTATCGGGCCTGCTGATGTTTTCCACCCAGGCGTCAGATCTGCTCGCCAACCGCGTGTTCACGCTCAAGATGCTGCTTCTCACGCTGGCCGCCGGCAATGCGGTCTGGTTTCATCTGCGCGGCTCGCTGCGCCGGCTCGACCGGACTGCGCGCTGGCTTGCCTTCAACTCCCTGGTCCTTTGGCTGATCACGCTCGGCCTTGGGCGCTGGATCGCCTACGTCTGACCCTGACGGAGGGGCGCCGCGCCTGTCGTGGTGCGCTTGCGTAGCACGTGTCGCTGTGCGCTTGCGTGGCGCGTGTCGCTGTCGGTTGCGCTGCACTTGTCGTTGTAGTATTCGCAGGGTTTTGGCATAAGGGTGAATCCGCCGTGAACAGCTTCCGACGAAACCTGCTGCGCGCGGGTGGCATAGCGCTTGCGCCGCTCCTTGCAGGCCTTCCCGGGCCGGCCGTGGCGCATCACGGCTGGAGCCTCTTCAACCAGGACGACCCGATCTATCTCGAGGGCGTTGCGCGCACCGTGAAGTGGCGCAATCCACACGCCGAACTCGTCCTCGACCTTGCGCAACCACTGCGTCTGCCGCAGGATCTCGCAACGCGCTTGATCCCCGCGCAGTCCTCGAACGTGAACATCGGCGCCCTGCTGGCGAGGGCGAGACTGCCTTCGGGCACTGCAAGCGCGTGGGAGATCGAGCTTGCACCGCTGTTTCGCATGTCGCAGTGGCGAGTGCCTGAAGTACGCGCCGGACAGAGCCTTGCGGTGCTCGGCTTTGCCCTGCACGATTCGGCGCAAAGCCGCGACGCCTCGGCTCCGGGTGCCGCTGGTGCTCCGGCAAACGCATCCCCGGCGAAAGACGCTCCGCTGATGCGCGCGGAACTGCTCTTTCTCGAGGGCCGCAGCTACCCCTTGCGATCGGGTCCGGCCTGAGACATCCACCCTTCAGCGGCTGCCTTCGGCTTCGAAACCTTCGGGCCGGTCCGGGCTGTCCTGGCGACGCAGTCGAGTGCCTGTGAACATCATCATTCTTGGGGCCGGCCGAGTGGGCGAGAGCGTTGCCGAGAGCCTCGTCTCGGAGCCCAACGACATCACCGTGATCGATCAGGATCCGGGGCGGCTCCGGCTGCTCGAGGAGCGGCTCGACCTGCGTGGAGTGGTCGGCAACGGAATCCAGCCTTCGGTCCTCGAGGAGGCCGGGGCGCGGGATGCCGACCTGCTGATCGCCTGCGCGGCGGCCGACGAGACCAACCTCGTCGTGTGCAAGGTGGCGCATCAGCTCTACAACGTCCCCACGACGATTGCGCGGTTGCGCTCGCCCGAGTTCGTGCAGGGCGATCCGCTGCTCGCACGCGAAGGTTTCGCGGTGGACCGGGTGATCTGCCCCGAGGATTCCCTCACGCGTTACATCCAGCAACTCATCGACTATCCGGAGGCCTTGCAGGTGCTCGAGTTTGCCCGCGGCAGGGTGTGCCTGATCGTGGTACGCGCTGCAGTTGGCAGTGCACTCGTGGGCCACAGCCTCGCCGAGATCCGACGGCTGATTCCCGACTTCGAGATGCGCATCGTGGCCCTCTACCGCGCAGACGCCGAGGTGGAGGCCAATGCAGACGCGGTGATCCACGCCGGCGACGAGGTCTTCGTGCTCGCTGGCACCGACAGGATCCGCCAGGTGCTCGCAGCGATCCATCTTCGCGACAAGCCTGTGCAACGCTTGATGATCGCAGGTGGGGGCAGGGTAGGCCTGCGCCTCGCGCGCAACCTCCAGGATCATTTCGAGGTGAAGATCATCGAGCAGGACGCGCGCCGCTGCGAGTATCTGGTCAGCCAGTTGCCCTCTTCCACGCTGGTGCTGCACGGCGACAGCGTGGAAGAGGATCTGCTGCTCGAGGAAAACGTGGCCGACATGGACCTCTTTCTCGCTCTCACCAGCGACGACGAGGACAACATCATGTCGGCCATGCTGGCCAAGCGCCTCGGCGCACGCAGGGTGGCTGCGCTGATCAACCGCAGGGCCTACGCCGAGATGATGCAGGCCAGCGCGATCGACATTGCGGTTTCGCCTGCCCACACGGTGATCGGTGAGCTGCTCACCCACATCCGCCGCGGTGACGTGGTGGCAGTTCACAGCCTGCGCCGGGGTGCCGCCGAAGCCCTCGAGGGGATCGCGCGTGGCGACCTCAAGACCTCCCGGCTCGTCGGGCGGCGTATCGAGGAGATCCGACTGCCGCGCGGTGCACGCTTCGGGGTGATCGTCCGCGGCGAGGCCGAGCAGGCGCAGGTTCTGATGCCGCATCACGGCACCCGGATCGAAGCTGGCGATCATGTCGTGATCTTCATCCCCAACAAGCGCCTGGTGCGCGAAGTGGAAAGGATGTTTCAGGTCACCGCTGCCTTTTTCGGCTGACGTCGGAGGCTCGACCTTGCGTCTTGCCGTCTTCGGTCCCGCCCTCGCGCTGCTCGCCCGGGTGCTGGCCGCCTTCTCCTTTGCGATGCTGGTGCCGCTCGCCTGGGGCTGGCAAAGCGAGAGCGAAGCACTGCGCACCATCTGGATTGGCAGCTTTCTGCTCACCCTCATCAGCGGCATCTTGCTCGCGCTGGCAACCCGTTCGTGGCGGCGCGAACTGCTCACCCGCGACGGATTTCTGCTCGTGAACCTGGTGTGGACCGTGCTCCCGGTCTACGCCGCCCTGCCTCTCCTCCTTGCGCTTCCCGAGATCGGCTGGAGCCGTGCGATCTTCGAGTCGGTGAGTGCCCTCACCGCCACTGGCGCCACAGCCCTGAGCGGCCTCGATGCGCTTCCGCTCTCGGTGAATGTGTGGCGCTGCTTTCTGCAACTCATCGGCGGCCTCGGTATCGTGCTCCTTGTGGTGGCCGTGCTGCCGCTCCTTGGCCTTGGCGGCGTACAACTCTACAAGGCAGAGACTCCCGGCCCGATGAAGGACGCCAAGTTCACGCCGCGCATTGCCGAAACCGCACGCGGCCTCTGGATGGTGTACTTCGGGTTTTCACTCGCCTGCATGCTGAGCTACAGGGTGGCCGGGATGGACTGGCCCGACGCCTTCATGCACATGTGCACCACGATGGGCCTGGGAGGCTTCTCCTCGCACGATGCGAGCTTCGCGCATTGGGACTCTCCGCGGATCGAAGCGGTGGCGGTGGTGTTCATGGCGCTTTCCGGGATCAGTTTTCTGCGCTACTTCGTGGTGTTGCGGTCACGCTCGCTGCGCCCGATCACCCTCGATCACGAGATCCGCAGTTACGCGGGCGTTCTTGCCACGGCCACCCTGATGGTTGCGCTGCTGCTCACGGCGCATGAGGTTGTGCCCGACTTTGGCGAGGCCCTTCGCCTGAGCGTCTTTCACGTGGTTTCGCTCGCCACCACCACCGGCTACGCATCCGCCGACTATGCGCAATGGCCCTCCTTCATCCCGGCCCTGCTGCTGCTCCTTGGCACCTTCGTGTCGTGCGCCGGTTCCACTGGAGGAGGCGTAAAGATGGTGCGGGTGATCCTGCTCACCAAGCAGGCTTCGAGCGAACTGGTACGGATCATCCACCCGAGGGTTGTGAACCGCGTCAACCTCGGTGGCCGACTGATTCCTCACCAGGTGATGACCGCAGTGCTCGGATTCATGCTCATCTACGGCGCATCCACCCTGCTCCTAACGCTTGCAATGCTCCTCACCGGGCTTGACTACCTCACCGCATTCTCGGCGGTTGTTGCCACCCTCAACAACATCGGTCCAGGCCTCGGCGGCGTGGGGCCAAGCGGCAATTTCGGCCATCTCGATGCGCTGCAGTTGCACCTGCTCACGCTGGCGATGCTTCTTGGGCGCCTCGAACTGCTCACGGTGCTGGTGCTCTTTACTGCGGCGTTCTGGCGCCGCTGAGCGTATCGGCACCGCGACGGCGGGCCTGGAGCCAGTGCAGCGCTCCGCGCGCGAAGCTCGCGAGATCGTCGAGGTAGGTGTAGACCACCGGAATCACCAGCAGGCTCAGCACGGTGCTGGTGATCAGGCCGCCGATCACTGCGATCGCCATCGGTGAGCGAAAGCTCGCGTCGGCCTGACCCCAGGAGGCCGCAATTGGAAGCATCCCTGCGCCCATTGCAATCGTGGTCATCACAATCGGCCGAGCGCGCTTGTGGCAGGCGTCCATCAAGGCATCCATCCGGCTCAGACCGCCCTTGCGCGCCTCGATGGCGTACTCCACAAGCAGGATCGAGTTCTTGGTGGCGACGCCCATCAGCATGATGAGTCCGATCAGTGAGGGCATGGAAAAGCTCTTTTGCCCGATCAGCAACCCCACGAAGGCTCCGCCGAGCGACAGCGGCAGCGCCGCGAGAATCGTGACCGGGTGCAGGAAGCTGTGAAAGAGCAGCACAAGCACCATGTAGATGCACAGCACCCCGATTCCCATCGCCAGGGCAAAGCTTGCAAAGAGTTCGGTCATCACCTCCGCGTCGCCGATCTCGCGCTGGACAACCCCGGCCGGAAGTGCCTGCAGCGACGGGAGTCTGGCCACCGCCTGGGTAACCTCGCCAAGGGGCACGCCCGAGAGTTCGATCTCGAAGTTGATGTTGCGCTGGCGGTCGTAGCGCTCGATCAGAGCCGGGCCCCCGCCCAGTTCAACCGTGGCCACCTGCCCGAGCATCACCGGGGCGTTTCTGCCTGGAACCGCAAGTCGCGCAAGACCGTCGAAATCCTCGCGCGCCTGATCCTTGAGTCGCACCACGATCGGCACCTGGCGATCGCTCAGGTTGAGCTTCGGAAGCGCCGACTCATAGTCGCCGAGCAGGGCAATACGCAGGGTGTCTGCGATTGCTGCGGTGGTCACGCCGAGATCGGCTGCACGCGCAAAGTCGGGGCGCACCACCACCTCGGGACGCGACAGGCTTGCGCTCGAGGCGATGCTTCCCAGACCTTCGATGGTGCGCAAGTCGCGCTCCACCGCGAGTGCCGCCTGCTGGAGCGTTTCCGGATCGTCGCCGCTGAGGACCAGGATGTACTTCTCGCCCGAGCCACCCAACCCCACCCTGGTACGCACTGCGGGGAGTTCGCGCACCGCTTCGCGCAATGCGCGCTCGATCACCTGCTTGCGCGGGCGCTCGCCGCGCGGGGCGAGCTGGATCGTGAGCGTGGCCTTGCGAGCCTCGGGCGTGCCCGAGCCGAAGAATGGATCACTCCCGGCCGCTCCGCCACCGATCGTGGTGTAGACGCTGCGCACATGCGCCACCGCCATCACCCGCACCCGCGCCAATTCGGCGAGTTCCTGCGTTTGCGCCAGCGTGGAGCCCGGGGGCAACTCGAGGTAGACCTGCGTCTGCGAGTTGTCGTCGGGCGGGATGAATCCCGTAGGAAGGAGCGGAATCAGCGAAAGCGAAGCCACGAAGAATGCGGTGGCGAGCAACACGGTGAGAAAACGCCAGCGCAGGCACCACGCGGCAAGGCGCAGGTAGATCTCCATCCAGCGCGACCGCGGCTCAGGCCCCCTGGGCACCCGCAGCATGTAAGCCGACATCATCGGCGTGAGCATGCGCGCCACGATGAGCGAGGCAAAGACCGCAAGCGAGGCCGTCCAGCCGAACTGCTTGAAGAACTTTCCAGCAATCCCGCTCATGAACGCAGTGGGGAGGAACACCGCGATGAGCGTGAAGGTCGTGGCAATCACCGCCAGTCCGATCTCGTCGGCTGCCTCGATCGCAGCCTGAAGCGGCGTCTTGCCCATGCGCAAATGACGAACGATGTTTTCCACTTCCACGATCGCGTCGTCGACCAGGATCCCAACCACCAGCGACAGCGCAAGCAGGGTCACCACGTTGATCGAAAACCCCAGCCACGCCATGCCTGCGAAGGCAGGAATCACCGACAGCGGGAGCGCCACCGCCGACACGAAGGTGGCGCGCAGATCGCGCAGGAAAAGCCACACCACCAGCACCGCAAGCAGTGCACCCTCGTAGAGCAGCGTGAGCGATCCCTCAAACTCCTCCTCGACCGGCGTGACGAAGTCGAAGGCCTCCACAATGCGGATGTCGGGCCG
The DNA here is from genome assembly GCA_016868175.1 of Betaproteobacteria bacterium. Classification (GTDB taxonomy): domain Bacteria; phylum Pseudomonadota; class Gammaproteobacteria; order Burkholderiales; family Burkholderiaceae_E; genus UBA3064. The sequence goes on along the minus strand of VGHO01000065.1, from coordinate 2,294 downwards.
TTCGGCCCGCAGCGCCTCGAGCGACTGTCTCACAAGCCGGCCCACGGCCACTTCGCTCTCACCCCGGCTGCGCACAACCTCGAAACCCACCACAGGCTTGCCGTCGAGGAATGCGGCGGCACGGCGCTCCGCATGGGTGTCACGGATTTCGGCTATCTGATCGAGCCGGATCCGCCCTCCGCGACCCAGCGCAAGCGTGATCGCTCCAAGCTCCTCGGCGCGCTGCACCGAGGCCAGCAGTCTCAGCGGTTGCTCGGACTCGCCGAGCGCGGTACGCCCGCCGCTTGCCTCCTGCTGCACGCGCCGCAACTGCCGGGAAACCTCGGCAGCGGTGATACCCAGCGCGTCCATGCGCTGCGGATCGAGATGGATGGCCACTTCCCGCGACACCCCCCCCACGCGCTGCACTGCCCCCACGCCGCGGATTGCGAGCAGTCGCCGGGTGAGGTCACGGTCGACGAACCACGAAAGCTCCTCCTCGTTGCCTTGGTCCGAGGCCACGGTGTAGGCGAGCACCGGCGTCCCTGCAAGGTTGAGCTTGCTCACCACCGGCTCGCGCAGGTCCCCTGGGAGATCCGAGCGCGCAGACTGCACTGCGGAGCGGACCTCGTCGAGTGCATCGAGCACCGGCTTTTCCAGCCGGAACTGCACGGTGAGTTGCACGCTGCCGTCGCTCACACGGGTGGTGATGTGCTTGAGTCCCTGCAGCGGCGCGATCGCGTTTTCGAGCCTGCGGGCAACGTCCGACTCGAGTTGGCCGGGCGTGGCTCCCGGCAGCATTGCGCTCACCTGAATCGTGGGCAGGTCGAGATCGGGAAAGTTCTGGATCCGCATGGAGAAAAACGCCACCAGCCCGGCGAGACTCAGCAGCACAAAGAGCATCAGCGCCGGAATCGGGTTGCGGATCGACCAGGTGGAGAGGTTCATCGTTGCAAACCCGGCGATGCCTGGGGCGCAACCCGCACCAGATCACCCTGATGGAGGAAGGCTGCCCCTCGCGCCACGATCGTCTCGCCGCCGGCGAGGCCTTCGGTCACTTCGACCCGCTCGCCGAGTACCCGTCCGGTCTTCACCCGAATGGCCTGCACCCGCTGGTCCCTGTCGAGCCTGAAAACCAGGCTGAACCCGTCGCGCACCACGATCGCTGTCTGCGGCACAAGCAGGCTCTGCCGCGACCCGAGTTCGATCTCTCCGCGCACGAACATGCCTGGCCTGAGCCTGCCCAGATCGGCGTTGAGGTCCACATGCACCAGCGCGTTGCGCGTTTGCAGATCGACCGAGGGCGCGAGCATCCGCACCCGGCCGGTTACCGAGGATGCATCGGGAAGCTGAATCCGTGCCGCAGCGCCGGGCCTCACCCGCGCAAGATCCTGCGCGGTCAGCTCGGCGCGCCACTCCAGCCGGCCCTGGGCAATCAGCCGAAAGAGCTCGCTGCCGGGCTGCGGGACTGCGCCAAGGCTCGCGGTGCGGGCCACCACAACACCTGCCTCGGGCGCACGCAATTCGGTCTGCGCAAGGCGAACCTCGCGCAACTGCACCAGCGCCCGCGCCGAAGCCAGGCGCGCCTGCGCTGCAGCCTCGGTGCTGCGCACCTGGGTGAGCTGGGCTTCGCTGATGAAGCCCTGCTGCCGCAGCTTCGCCGTCCGTTCGACCTGCAACTGGGCCTCGTCGAGGGCCACCTGCGCCTCGAGAAGCTGCGCCCTGGCCTGCTCGAGTTCAGCAGCCGGAACCCTCGCATCGAAGCGCGCAAGCACCGCGCCCTGCACAACGCGTTCGCCAACGTCGGCAAGCAGCGCCACGATCGTCAGGCCCTGGGTCTCCGAACTCACCGAGGCCTCGCGCCACGCGGCAAGGTTGCCCTGGGCTTCAAGCCGCACCTGTGCCTCGCTCGCTGCCACCGCAACCGTCTGCACGCTCAAGACCGCCCGCTCCGCACTCGCCGCAGCATGCGGAAGCAAAGCCAGGAATGCAAGGAGCGCTGTGAGCGCCGGGAGAGCACCGGGAGCCCTAGGAGCCTGCCGAGGATGCGAATCCGGAGGATCAGGCAGGTGCCCAAAGGAGCGAGCGAACCGAACCATGGCCGGTGGGCTGGCGCGTGCCCGCGTTGTCCCGAAGCGGGGTAGAGACTTTGCGAGAAAAGCGAACATCACGCCCTTGAGTGCGGGAGGCCAAACGACCGCAGACTTTACCTGACTTGAAATTGCGCGGATCAGCCCCAGTTCCCCCGAGGCCGGTCTTGAGCCGGGTTGAATTCGGCGGCGCCTTGAAAGGTCAGTCGGCCTTGTCAGCCAGTC
>VGHO01000064.1 GCA_016868175.1 Betaproteobacteria bacterium | reverse complement strand
TCATTGCGTCAGACCAGGCGGCTGTGATCCGCCTCTGGGAAGAGTGCGGATTACTTCGCTCCTGGAACGATCCCGTCAAGGACATCGCGCGCAAGCTCGTGGTCCAGCGGGAACTTTTCCTGGTCGGGGTGCTCGGCGAAGAGGTGGTTGCCACGGCCATGGGCGGCTACGACGGCCACCGGGGCTGGGTGAACTACCTCGCTGTGTCACCGCAGCATCAGCGCAAAGGGCTTGGTCGGGCCCTGATGCGCCGACTCGAAGAACTCCTGCAAGCCTCGGGGTGCCCGAAGTTGAATCTGCAGGTTCGCGCCGGCAATGCGGCAGTCCTGGAGTTCTATCGGCGACTCGGTTATGCGGAGGACCCTGTGGTAAGCCTCGGCAAGCGCTTGATCCACGATCACACGCCGGGGACCTCGATCCCAGGGCTTGAGCCGAGCCACGGGTCGACCCACGAAGTGGTGCTCAGCTGCAAAGTAGCCGGATACTCTCCGGTATCCGGATCGCCTTGATGCGGTCGGGATCGTTGTCCGGATGGATCACGAAGGCGCGCGTCTCGCGCCCCTCGCATAGAAGGGTCTCGGCGCGCATCACCCGGTGGTGTTGAAGGAAGACCTTGTCGCGCCACTCCTCCACCCAGGTGTGGACCTGCAGCCGCTCACCGTAGGTTGCCGTCTTGAGGAAACGGGTGTGCAACTCGAGCAATGGCGTGCCGATGATCCCGGTGGTCTTTTGCAGTTCCCGCCAGGGGGGAACGCCACACTGCAGGAAGAAGTGCAGTGAGGACGCGTCCATCCACTTGTTGAAGTTGGGAAAAAAAACGATGCCGGCGGGGTCGCAGTCGCCAAACAGGACATCGACTTCCCATATTGTGGTCTTGGTCATGCGGACTCCGGTGAAACTGCGGTGGAACGGCTACCACCGTCGCGCACAAGGCGACCACACGCGCGAAGCGAGACGGTGGGTGCCAACAAGGCCGTATCGGGCCAGCGGGCCCTATCAGGTCAGGCCATATCAGGCCATATCAGGCCGTATCAGGCCGTATCACAGGCCATGGGCTTGATCACCCGTGCAAGGGTATCGTCGTGCAGGGCCTCAACGAGCGCCGCGCGATGCCGGAGCACTGCCTTCTGGTTGATCGATCCCTTGTCGGTTACTTCCCCCAGGTCAAGGCTGGGGGCCTGCGCGAGGAGGCAAAGTCTCGCCACCCGGTTGGCGGTACCGCTCGAGGCTGAGGCGAGTTGATCCACCAGTTCCTGGAAGCGCTGGAGCACCGCAGGCGTGGCCAGCACCTGCTCCATCGAAGCATCGGCCCCGAGTCCGCTGAGTTGCCGCACTGCGGCGGTGGGAAAGATCATGGCGCCCACTTCCTTCCTGTTTACCCCGGTAATGACTGCATCCTGCACATAGGGCGCCCCCGCAGCGATGATTCGGCTGCGCAGTGGCCCTACGCTCACGAAGGTGGCTGTGGCAAGCTTGAAATCTTCAGCGATCCTGCCATCGAACTTCAGACCCCGATGCACATTGGCTGGATCGATCCAGCGCACCGCATCGCCGGTACGGAAAAACCCATCCTCGTCGAAGGCCTGCGCAGTTTCCTCCGGTGCGCGCCAGTAGCCGGGCGTGATGTTTGGTCCGCGATAGCGGACCTCGGTCTTGCCCTCGATGTCCACCAGCTTGAGCTCAAGGCCTGGCGTGGGTACGCCGAGGTCTCCGGCACTCACATGGGGGTCGGTCACGAAGATGCCAAAGGGGCTGCTCTCGGTCATGCCGAGTCCGGTCCCCATCACGATGCGTTCACCGATCTCGCGCTCCTGCGAGGCGTAGAGACTGTCCCAGACCGGCTGGGCGAGCGCTGCCCCGGCATAGAAGAACATCCGTACCCGCGAGAGTAGCGACCTGCGCAAGGCCGCGTCATCTTGCATGGCAAGCGCAATCGCCTCAAAGCCGCTTGGCACGTTGAAGTACACCGTAGGCGCAATTTCGCGAAGATTGCGCAGCGTCTCGTGAATCAGCGCTGGCGTGGGCTTGCCGTCGTCGATGTAGAGGGTGCCCCCGTGGTACACGACCATGCCAAAGTTGTGATTGCCGCCGAAGGTGTGATTCCATGGCAGCCAGTCCACCAGGATCGGAGGTTCCTCGGTGAGGACCGGCATCGACTGCGCCATCTGCTGCTGGTTGGCGCACCACATGCGCTGGGTGTTGATCACCGCTTTCGGAAGTTTCGTGGACCCGCTGGTGAAGAGAAACTTCACGATCGTCTCGGGCCCGGTGGCCTCGATCGCGCGGTCGACTGCGTCGCTTACCGCAGTGCCGGCGAGATCGGCAAAACGGGTGATGCTCTTCAGCGCGAGTTCCCCCTCGCCGAGGACCACCTCAACCTCCGATGGCACGGCGGCCTCGATCGCCCGGGCGTAGCGCGGGTCTGCGGCAAAGACGAGGCCCGGCGTTGTGGTTGACAACACATGACGGAGCTTCTCGAAGTCCTGGCTGACCAGGCTGTAGGGCGGCGAGGTCGGAACGAAGGGAACTCCCGCAAGCATGCTGCCCAAGGCGAGCAGCGCATGCTCGAGGCTGTTTTCCGACAGGATCACAACCGGCCGTTCAACGCTCAGTTTGCGATCGATCAGACCCTGCGCAATGCAGCGCGCTTTTTGCCACGCCTCACCGTAGCTGAGGTACTGCCAGTCGCCCCGAACGGCAGTGCCCGAAACCGCGCGTCGCGCCATCATGCAGCGCTGTGGCACAGATTCGGCCCAGTGCCGCAGCCGGTCGGTGAGCCGCACCGGATACGCGCGCAGTTCCTGGTCGGCGCGCACTGTCTGCACTCCAGGGGCGAGGTCCTGCACAACAACCCGTGTGACCCCGAAGGTCAGGGGCCGGAACCTTGGCGTCGGCATGATTTACCCCTCCTCGCGCAAGCGTGCGGAACGCCCTTCAAGAAACGCGTGCAGTAGGCTCTTGGCCTCGGCGGACGACTGCGCAATCGCTGCCATGAGCGACTCGGTGAAGAGACCGTGGTCGGCGGCCTGCTCAACGATCCGCGGAAGCGCCTGCACCAGCGCAAAATTTGTGAGCGGTGCGTTCTGGGCGATCCGTTCGGCAAGCTCGATCGCCTTCGTCTGCGCCGTGCCCGCCGCAACGAGATACTGCGCAAATCCAGCACGTTCGCCTTCGGCCGCACCATACACCCGCCCGGTGAGCATCATGTCCGTCATCCGTGCAACCCCGATCAGGCGGGGAAGGCGCACGGAGCCTCCGCCTCCCACGAAGATGCCGCGGGACCCTTCGGGCAGGGCATAGAAGGTAGTTTCATCGGCAACCCGGAGATGACATGCGCAGGCCAGTTCCAGTCCGCCCCCCACCACAGCACCCTGCAGTGCGGCCACCACCGGTACCGGGCCGCGGGCAATCGCATCGAGTGCGGTGTGCCACATCCGTGAGTGATGCATCCCCTGCGCAGCATCCCGCTCGCGAAGTTCAGCGAGGTCGAGCCCTGCACAGAAATGCTCGCCATCGCCCACGATCACCGCCGCACGTACCTGTTCCGGGAGGTTTTCGAAGCAGTTGCGTAGCGCCAGCATGAGCCCGTCGGAAAGGGCATTTCGCTTTTGCGCGCGGGTCATGCGCACCACAAGCACGGCGCGCTGGATTTCGGTGGAGAGAAGATCGGAAGTCATTTTCGTCTGCTTCAGGAAAGGTATCCACGGCATTCCTGCCCAGTCATGCGCCGCCGTGCGTATGGCGTGCCGGCCCGCACCGTCTTGCCGGCACGCACCGTCTTGCCGGCACGCGCCTTAGTGGTCGCCCCATACTTCCCGGGCTGTGTCGATCACCAGCTGCAGCTTGGCTCGCTGATCCTCCCAGGCGATGCGGTTGCCATGGACAGTGCTGGAAAAGCCGCATTGAGGGCTCAGCCCGAGCTGTTCGATCGGCGCAAAACGGGCCGCCTCTTCGATACGTCGCTTGAGGTGGTCCTTGCTCTCGAGCTCGCCAAACTTGGTTGTGACGAGTCCCAGCACGAGCGCCTTGCCCTTCGGGAGGTAGCGCAGGGGACGAAAGTCTCCCGAACGGTCATCGTCGTATTCGAGGAAGTATGCGTCGATGTCCATCTCCTGGAGGAGCGCTTCAGCAACCGGCTCGTAGTTGCCCGAGGCTGCATGGGTGCTCTTGAAATTGCCGCGACAAAGGTGCATCGCGAGCGTCATCCCCGGGGGCTTCAACGCCACAACCCGGTTGATGAACTGCGCATAGCGGTGCGGTAGCTCCAGGGGATCGTCGCCGCGCTGGCGCGCCGCCTCGCGCATGCGCTCGTCGCAGAGATAGGCAAGGTTGGTATCGTCCATCTGCACATAGCGGCAACCTGCCGCATGCAGCGCGGCGAGTTCCTCGGCATAGGCGCGCGCCACGTCGTCGTAGAACTCGGGTTCGAGCACCGGGTAGGCATGGGCGCTGATTCCAGCGCGCCCGCCCCGGAAATGCAGCATCGTTGGCGAGGGGATGCAGACCTTCGCGGTGCAATCCGACCCGATCTGGCTCGCGAGGTAGCGAAAGTCGTTGACCTGGATCGCACCCGCATGACGCACCCTGTCGCTAACCCGAATCACCGGTGGCGCGAGTTCCTCGCTCCCGTCGGGCCGGATCACCGTGACGGGGACATCGGTCTTGACGCCACCCAGTTGCGCGAGAAAGTCGATGTGAAAATAGGTCCTGCGGTATTCGCCGTCGGTGATCGAACGGAGGCCCACATCCTGCTGAAAATGCACGACCTCGGCGATCGCGCGATCTTCAACCTCGCGCAACTGCGCGGCGGTGATGGTGCCGTTGGCCCGCTCCTGCCGGGCTTCGAGAAGGTAGGGCGGTCGCAGGAAACTTCCAACGTGGTCATAACGCGCGGGCAGGTGGGGCAGATGCGAGGGGCTCATGCGTAGCGCTCGGTCGTGGCTTTGAAGTCGGCTTGAGGTGTTGTTCAGCTCTTGTAGGACGGATCCGTCCTGTCGAGTTTGCGAAGCAGGGCGGGCCACGCGAGCGCGGCGCCCTGGCCTGCGGTGGCTGCGCGGATCACGCCGCTCATGTTTCCAGGGATCGGCACGGCGATCTCCACCAGTTCGCCTCCCGCCTGTGCATCGATCTGGATCCGGCAGGCACTCTCGAGCATGTACATGTTGAGAAAGGCCTCGGCGATGGTCTTTCCAACGGTGAGAAGACCATGGTTGCGGAGCACCAGAAAGGTGTTGTCACCCAGGGCACGCTGCAGGCGCGGTTTCTCCTCGTCGCGCAGCGCTACTCCCTCATAGTCATGGTAGGCCACCGACGGCAGCACGAAGGTGCTCTGCTGGCTGATCGGCAGTATCCCGCGCCTTTGCGCGCTGACCGCGACGCCAGCGCGACTGTGCGTGTGCAGTACGCAGCCCGCATCCTCGCGGACCGCATGGATGCAACTGTGAATCGTGAACCCTGCCGGATTCACCGGGAATGCGGACACGTGGATCTTGTTGCAGGCCTGATCCACCCGCACCAGGCTCGATGCTGTCACTTCGTCGAACATCAGTCCGTAGGGGTTGATCAGAAAATGATGTTCGGGCCCCGGGATCCGCGCGCTGATGTGGGTGAACACGAGGTCGCTCCAGCCAAAGAGGGCCACCAACCGGTAGGCTGCGGCAAGGTCAACCCGCAGTGCCCATTCCTCGGCGCTCACCGAGGCGTGCAAGGAGGGAATCTGCATCTGGAGGGCTCCCTTGAAGTGGGTTGTGAGGCCTGATCGCGGGGCGCGATCCTCATACCCGCGTCCTACCCGGGTATTTCAACACAGCCTTGCCTCGTGCGGTGGTCAAGGGCGTTGTCGCCCGGCGAGGCCCCAGAGGCGCACCCACCACGAGGAGACCTTCGGCCCGGCCAGGGCAAGCGCAAGGGGTCGCTTTGGCGGCGAGGCTGGCTTTGCCGGATTCACCGGGCTGCGATGCCTTAGCCTGCAGAAAACCCCGCACAAGTATCCCTTCCAGGCCTCGGGGAAGCGGTCCCTGCGTTTGGGTCGGCCTGCCCGAGTGTGTTGTACTTCGCAAATCCCCGGCAAGGCCTGAACGGCCGCTGCGAAACCGATGGAGCCGCCGTGAAGCATTCGAGAACCGACGACATTGTGATCGGGGCCGGCATCCTCGGCCTTTCGACTGCCTGGCATCTTCACCGCATGGGAAGGACAGTCCGGGTCCTCGAGCGGACCGCTCGGATCTTGGGCGCTTCCATACGTAATTTTGGTATGATCTGGCCGATAGGTCAGGAGGTCGGAGCACCGCTCGACATCGCCCTGCGGAGTCGCGAACACTGGCTCACGATGATCGAGCGCGTGGGCCTATGGCATGAAGCCGAGGGTTCGGTGCACGTACTACACCATGAACTCGAGGAGGCGGTTGCGCGCGAGTTTGTTGCGCGGGCCAGGGATCATGCCTACAGCGTCCAGTGGTTGAGCCCTGAGCAAGCGTGCAGGAGAGTGCCGCGACTGCGTCGCGAGGGTCTGCGCGGAGCGCTCTTCAGCGCCACCGAGGTCTGCGTTGACCCGAGACTGGCACTCGCCGGACTGCAGGCCTGGCTGGAGGGGCAGGGCGTTGCATTCCACTGGGAAAGTGCAGCGCTCGAGGTCTCGGAAGGCTGCGTGCGGACTGGACGCGGTGCGTTCGAAGCCGGCGAAGTCTGGGTATGTACCGGTCACGACCTGAGTGGCCCCTTCGCCGAACTGCTTCAGGCCTCAGGGATCGTGCCCTGCAAGCTTCAGATGCTGCGTACCGCTGCGCTGCCGCACAGGGAGCGCGTTGGTCCCATGCTCGCTGCTGGACTCACGCTTGCGCACTATCGCTCCTTTGCCGCCTGCCCCACACTTTCCTTGCTTCGCGAGTCGCTTCGAGCGCGCCACCCGGGCTATGCGGAGCACGGCATTCATGTGATGGTGTCACAAACTCAGGAGGGTGCGCTCACGCTCGGCGATTCCCACGCTTATGGCGAAGCGATCGATCCTTTCTCGAGTGAGGAGGTCGACAACATGATCCTTGCCTATCTCGACCGTTTCTTCGACCGAGCCAACACTCCGGTCGCCTCCCGCTGGATGGGTGTGTACGGGAAGCATCCGCAACAGGCGTGGGTCGTGCTGCATCCTGACACGACAACGCATATCGTGACCGGGGTTGGCGGCGCAGGCATGACGCTGTCGTTCGGCCTGAGCGAGGTTGTTGTACGCGAGGTGCTGGGAGGACCCCGGTGACGCTCACTCCTATCGTCGCGATCCACCTGAGCTTCGCGGTGCTCGCACTGCTCCTCGGGCCCTTTGCGCTCTGGGCGCGCCTCGGCAAGGTCGTGCGGGTACGCTTGCACCGTGCCTTTGGGTATGCCTGGGTGACCTGCATGCTCGGTGCTGCGTCTTCAGGCATTTTCATTCGCGACTTTCACCTGCCGAACCTTGCGGGGTACACGCCAATTCACCTCCTCATTCCGGTGACTTTTCTGAGTATCTGGCGCGCCTTTGCCTTTCTCGCGAGCGGAAATCACCGTGGTCACCGATTGACGATGCAGTGGACCTATGCCGTGGCTTGCGTGATCACCGGGCTCTTCACGCTCCTCCCGCAGCGCTATCTTGGCAAACTGCTCTGGGGCATGTGATTCCCCGCGGCTGGGCGAGAAACGATCCCGCGCGCCCGCGGTGGCCGGTATTGACGCACGCCTGTCGGATTCAGAGCCTACCTTCCAGCAGTCGTGTTCGTGACCACCGTACTGCTCGACACGCGATGGTTTCGATCACCTCTTTCTCGCGCACGAACGCCGCAGTCTTTCGACCCCTGCATTACCTCCGCCGATACCGGTGCAACGGTACCGGGCGAGACCCAGTGGAAGTGGCCGGGCGCTCTACTGGCAGGGCCTGCCCGACAAGGCACGCGTTCAACGCGTGGTGGCGTTGTGATCGGCTTCGATACATGAGAGCCGTGCCGACATGCCGCGTGCGCGCCGGGTATTATCCGCTGTCGCGCCGCTTTGGTCCCCGCTCTGGATGAGCGCGGCACCGTGCTCCAGCAGCCCTCGCCGAATGAAACCCAGGCATTCGTATCATGCAACCCAGCATCGAGATCACGCCCGACGGTCGTCTGCTCCAGCGTCGCCAGGTCGAAACACCGAATGGCAAGCGCGAAAAAGTCCGTGACATCACCGATGAGGCCCAGCACTGGCTCGACGCGTCCGTGACGCTGCAGTCGGGCACCCGCCTGTCGGCCATATACGAATTACTCAAAGCCAACGCCGCGCTCCGAGCGCTCTACAAGCGCAACTGGGCTGACGAGTACCTCGCCCGATACGAGGCGATCTGCAGTGGGCAGGTGGTGCCAACGGCGCGTGACGATGCACCGCCGAAGGAACCGGCCATTGAAGCCCTGGTGCTGTCACGCCACCAGGAGATGCGCTTTCCCGCCCGATTGCTGTCGATGATCGTGGATTCACCGGGCCCGAAGACTCAGGCCTCGGAGCGCTACCTCAGCCTGATGGCAGGAAGTGATTCCCGCCCCACTGACGGCATAGCGCCCATCATCCGCGAAGCATTCAATCATTGGCACATCAGCGGGCGCTCGGTTCCTTTTGCTCAAGACACCGAATTGTGGGGTGTCCATTACAAGGCGGGCAGCCGCATCGACTATTCGGTCAGTTTCAGCTTTGACGATTCCATCGATCTGCCGGTTTGCATCGGCCCCGGTTGCGTCACCCTCACCATCACCGGCCAGCGCCGCAAGGACAGGCTGACTGTGACCGTCCCGCTCGGTACCGAACAAGAGCCCCCCATGATCACCCTGCATGAACTGATCCGGGCCATCACCCACGAGTTTTCGTTTCATGGAGGGCCGGCAGAAACTCAAGCCGAGAGGGAAAAGCTCAAGCAGGTGGTTGACGAATTGGACGATGCACGCCACGCAGAAGACCTGCGCTTCGGCGCGGCGCACCTTTTTTGCCCCGACGGGGACCTCACGGACATCGCTGCCCGCGGCCAAGACCTGGAGGACACCAGCCGCTACTGGGAGCGTTCCATGGTTCTCGAACACACCGGTTGGACAGAGGCTGAGTTGAAGGTTCGGCGTCGTCAGGGTCGTGTACTCGAACTGCGATCTGCGGCAACAGAAACACGCCCGCGTCACACCGCCTACCCGGTCGAACAATTCATTCCCGGTTTTGATACCGAACTCTTTCGATTCCTGAACTGGGTGGCCAGCATGTCGTGCTCCGAATGGGCCACCCATCGATTTCTGACCGACTGGCGCACGGGTGGCCTCCGGGAGCCACCGATCAATGGCTGGGCGGTTCTGGCCTTGTCCGACGTTCCCATCACGCATGAACCGCTGACCGACGAGCCGCTCAAAGGTGTCGGCAAACAGGTGGCACCCATGCGCCCCATCTTTTCTGATGCAAGTCCTAAACACCAACTGCTCAACGCCTTTGAAGCCTTTGCCTCCCAGCGGCGGCTGGTCTTTGAGAGTCGCGATGACCTGGAGGAAGATGACTGAAGCAGAGTCCCCATGCACCCGGCGATGCATCGCGAATGCGGCTGGGCATGATCAAGCCCGGCCAGTTGCGGTCAAACCGCCGGATGAGCATCACCGGTCGGCCGCCAAGGTCCAGGTGGCGCGCCTCGGGCACGGTCAGGCCGCAGCGGCGAGCCGGTTCCGAAGTGCAGGTTTCAGCCCGCGCGACGTTGAATGCATCGCCCTTGGCCGGAACTGCGCTCGGTGGCGGTTTCGCCCGTACGCAAGCGTTCGCCAATCTTGCTGGCAGCACGGAATTGCCGGTAGCGGCACACCACCTTCACCCGTGGGCCAGCGTCGGTATCCATGAACTCCGAACTGGTGCGCAGGATCTGCAGCAGATTGGCCTTGTTCAGCATCCCGGCGATCAACTGCTGTTGTGCATTCATTCCGGCCAGTGCGGAATCGTCAGCAGGGTGGAGGCGCCTGGGCTCGGAGATCAGGGCGTCAGAGCGCTCAACGGAAGGCTCCCCGTCCAGTTCGCCAATGTTGTGCAGGAACAGGTTCATCAAGCACATGCGGCGCTTGTTCGGCACGATTTCGTGGCCGTGGAAAGTCTGGTCACGCAGAAATTCTTTCTGACGCTTGTCCAGCTTGGCCCCAGGGCGAGCCAGCCAGTTGTACTCGCCCAAAAAGGGCCGCCGGTGCCACAGGCTGGATCGGCAATGGTTTTCATGGGTTCTGGCCGCACGCAGGCGACCATCGCTTCGATCAGCGCCCGTGGCGTGAAATACTGGCCCGCGCCGCTCTTGGTGTCTTGGGCGTTCTGCTGCGACAGACCTTCGTACAGACCACCCTTGGTGTCGGCGTCCAGGCTGATCCAGCTTTCAGCATTAATCGACTGCACCAGGCGTGAGAGCTTGGCCGGATCCTGAATCTTGTTCTGGCCCCAGAAAAAGATCGCACCCGGCATCCCTGGTTCGTTACCCAGCTTGTGCAGGGTGGGGAGGTAATGCGCCTGCAGAGGTTCACCGACCTTGGAAGTCAGGCTGGGCTAGTCGAAGCCCTTGGGATTCTGGGTGTCGTGGTTGTAGGGCTCTTGCGCGTATTCGTGCGCCAGCTTCAAAACAGCAGGTAGGTCAGCTGTTCAAGGTAATCACCATAGCCCACGCCATCTTTGAGCATGGTGTGGCAGAAGCTCCAGGCTTTCTGGACGAGGGAAGTGTTCATGTTTCCTCTGCAATGAGTTCGCTTTCCATGCGCCGAATTGCCGTAAGCAAATTGCGAAAGCTTGGCGAGCGTTCGTTGTCTAGGCGCAGGTGTTGACCTATGGTGCGCGAGCCAGCCACTTTCTCGTAGCGGCCTTTTGTCAAGGCTTTCAGCTCCTTGCTCGGGCTACCCAAAGCATCGGGTGCCCTGAATTTACGTGACTGCTGCTGGCGCGCCAGTCCATGGATTTCAAGCGCAAGCTCGACAGCAGACAAATCGGCCAGATAAAAGGTTTCCAACTCCGTGCAGCCAATACGGACCAAGCATTTTTCTAACTTGCCCGAAGCGTGGCACAAATCGAGCAAGCGCTGTTTGACCTGCATGCAATCCGGGTGACCATCCTGATCGCGCAACACAATGAACCGTGCCAAAGGGTTTTGATAGGCTCGGATCTTGCGAGTCAGTTGCTTTTCCAGATCCTGTTTGCCCTCAAACGGAATACACCGAAACGTTGTGTCGGCGTTCAGCGTTCGCGGGAGCAAAGATTCCAGCATGGCCTTGGCGGAGGGCTCCTCCAGCAGAAACACCAGCTCCATCATCGCGGGTCCACCCCTTCGAAGAAGCCTTGCTTCCACAAATACCCAAGTTGGTCACCCTCGGCAAAATAGGCAGCAATTTGTGTATTGTCCCTGGCGCGGTGAATTTCCGTGCGTCCCTGGATTTTGACCAGCCAGCACACCTCGTCCAATTCAAGCGCATTCAAAAAATCGGGGGAATGCGTGGTCACGAACACCTGTCCGCCTCGGTTTGCATAACTACGAAATTCTTCGGCGAGTTCCGCCATCAGTTGTGGGTAAAGCTGATTCTCGGGCTCTTCCACACACAGCAACGGGTGCGGCCTGGGATCATGTAACAGCACCAGATAGGCAAACATCTTGATCGTGCCGTCTGATACATAGCGATCCAGAAACGGTGTCTTGAACGAGCCGTCCTGAAAACGCAAAGTCAGGTAACCATCGTCCATCAATCTGGGTTCTACCGAAGAAACGCCAGGAACACGCCGCGCCATGGTGGCCAGAATTTTTTGAAACACATCCGAATGCTGTTCATGCAGGTAGCGTGCCACCAGGGGCAAGTTTTCACCAGATTCCGACAGGTGTTCTGTTTCACCAGCGGCATCTTTCCGCCCTCGAGCTGCATTGATGTGAAAATCGGAAACATGCCAGTTTTCTATCAACCGGCGAAAGGCACTGGCCGCCTTGAAACGTTCAAATTGGCCAAGGCCCTTGATGGCCAGGGTATCAGCTGCAACTCTCTGTTCTTCCCGATCCAGCTCTTCGTCGGACTTTTTGAAGTCCTCCTCATTTGTGATGGCATAGCCTTCGCCATTTGCGAAGCTGAGAAAATGATAGGGACTGCCATAGCGGCCACGCTTGTAGCGCAACAACTCTTTCACCACTACCGGAGCACCACCACGTCCGCCTATTTCAAGCGTATATGTCACCAACCGCTCTACGCCGCTGATTTCCATGCGGTACTGGAGTTCGATCTGGATCAAATCCTTAACCGGATCGCAGCCGCGGCTGAGCACTTCGGCAAATCGGCCGCGCTTGTCTAGCGCCTGCCGGACATTACCTTTCAAGCAGTCATGCAGGAAGCCGAATACGTCAAACAGCGTTGATTTACCGGAGCCATTTGCACCCACCACCACCAGGAAGGACGGAATATCCCTCAGATGCACGTCACGGAAGGCCTTGAAGTTCTTCAAGCGAATCGATTCGATTTTCATGATCTAGTCCTGGGTGATTGATTTGCGCCTGGGCGACTCGAAGCGGTTTCAGCCCGGCAACGGGACATGCACGCCGTCGGGGGCGTTGATAAAAGCGAATGGATTCAGAAACTGGCGTCGCCAGAACAGCGCCTGGTCCACCTCACTCAAGGCCGCCTCTTCACAGATAGCCGGCCATTTCTGCTCAATGGTCTTGACCTGATGATTGATGATCTGGATGGCCTCTTGCTTGCTCAGCAGGAACACCGATGCGGCAGCAATGCACAGCCCCACTTGACTGGTCCGCTCTGCGCCACGGATGAGCATGGCTTGCGAAGCCTGCTGACCGGACCGCGACTGAGGGCAAATGTCGTAGGCGGGCGTCAAGGTCAGTTGGTATCCGTCCCAAAATGCCGCATGGTTGCGGGCGTGGTCATCGGTGTTGCCACACAGGATGTTGAAGACGATTCGAGAGAACAACTCCCGCAAGGTCGCCTTCGGGTTGACGAAGCGGTGACGAATGATCTCGGCCAGTTTTTCGTAACTGGCGTAGGCCGCCATCATTTCATCGAGTTCAA
The DNA here is from genome assembly GCA_016868175.1 of Betaproteobacteria bacterium. GTDB lineage: Bacteria > Pseudomonadota > Gammaproteobacteria > Burkholderiales > Burkholderiaceae_E > UBA3064. The sequence goes on along the minus strand of VGHO01000064.1, from coordinate 56 downwards.
ACATCGTCAGCGCAGACACCATGGCACGCCTGCGCCAATGGCCGTCCAACCGCACC
>VGHO01000063.1 GCA_016868175.1 Betaproteobacteria bacterium | reverse complement strand
GACCAGGCGCGTGCCGATGAGTCCTTCAGCTATCAGGCGGACTCGACGCTGTGGCGGTCGATTCCCGCGTTTACGTACGAGGCGCCATCGCTCGGCCATGCCTTGGCTACACACACCGTGAGCCTCACGGCGCTTGGCGCCTGGCTGGTGCTTGCCGCGCTGCTGGTTAGGCGCGAGCGTCGCATCGAGGTTGCTTGAGATGCGCGAACTGATGGCGTTCGAGTGGCGCGTGCTCCGGCGCGAGCGTACGCTGTGGCTGGTGCTGGCGATATTCATCGGCCTCGGGGCCTATGCCAGCGCTTCCGGCGCGCGCTTCACCGGCGAGCGGCGTGCAGCCATCGCGGAACTGATTACGGAGCAGTGTGCGCGGCTCGACTCAATCGCGGCCCTGATGCCGCAGTTGGATGCGGGGACGGACAGCGTGCCGTCGTTCCTCGACCCGCGCATGCCGGCCATCGCCGGCCGCGGCGCTGCAGCGCAGTACGCAATCCTTCCGCCGGGACCACTCACGGCGTTGTCGATCGGCCAGGCCGACGTGCAGCCTTTCTGGGCCCAGGTCACGACACGTACCAAGCAGACGTTCTTCGTGAACGACGAGATTGAGAATCCAGCGCGCTTGCTGGCGGGGCGACTGGACGTGGCGTTCGTGATCCTCGTGGTGTTTCCGCTGTTGGTGTTGGCCTTAACCTTTGATGTCGTTGCCGGCGAACGCGAGCGCGGCACACTAGCGCTGGTTCTGGCCCAGCCGGTCGAGCCGCGTCGCGTGCTCGGGGCGAAGGTGGGGCTACGTGCCATACTCGTGGCTGGCATGGCGATCGCGCTGAGCATCGGTGCGGCCGTGGCGACCGGGCTGCCGCTCTCGGACGCGCAGACAGTGCTGCGCCTCATCGCGTGGAGCGGCGTGGTGCTACTTTATGGTGCCTTCTGGTTCTCCGTCGCGCTGCTCGTCAATGCGCGGCGACTGAGCGCTGCGGCCAGCGCGGTCGCGCTGCTTGGCGCATGGCTGCTTGTGATTGTCGTGCTCCCCGCTTTAGCCGCCGCGGCCATTTCGGTGACGCATCCCGCGCCCTCGCGCATCGCGCTGACCACGCAGTTACGAGAAGCCACGGATGCGGCGGCAGAGCGGCGGCAGGATGCCGTGGCCACGTTTCTGCTCGATCATCCCGGTGCGGCCTCCGACTCTGGCGCGCGGTCCGATCCGTTCGTACAGGCGGTGGCCCTGCAAGATGCGGCCGAGCGCACGATGGCCCCGCACTACGTGGCTTTCGACGCCGCGCTCGACGCCCAGCGCCGCGCGGCGGAGCGCTTTCGCCTGTTGAGCCCCGCCCTCGTGGTGCAGGGCGCGCTGCTCGACCTGAGCGGCAGCGGCGAGCACCGCTTTCGTCATTACGAGCGGCAATTCGACCGCTACCACGAAACGTGGCGCGAGACGTTCACGGCTCGCATGCTTCGCCAAGAAAGGCTGAACGCTGCCACGCTTGCGGCGTTGCCGGCCTGGATGTTCGTCGAGGAAGGCTGGAGCACCCTCGGCGCACGACTCGCGCCCGGCCTACTGATCCTGCTGGCGTTGGTGCTGGCGATTGGCGTGTCGGGCTGGCGCGCACTCGACCGCGCCGGGCGGACAGCCTGAGCGGATGTCGGTCCGTACGCTGTTGTCCGTACGAGGCGCATCGGCACTTCTCGACTTCCAGATGTGGTGCTGGGGGCAGGACGTGCACCACGACGCGGGCAATCAACTCCTGGCAGCCGGCTTGATGCGCGTGCGCCCGCCAGCGGGCAAGCACGGCAGCACGATGTACCGGACGACGCTGCCGGGAGGCCGCACGCTGTGTCTGTGGGGCTTCGCCGTCGGCGTACTGGTGGACGACGGGCCGTGCCTCCTCCTCAAGCGGCACGGTTTCGCGCTGCGACTCGTGCCCGCCACGCGCTTCCCGACGCCACTCTGGAAGCCCACCGCGCTGCCCCGCGGTCAGCTCGCTCGCGAACGCAATTGCCGCGAGACAGTGTGTGGCCACTTCGTGGCACTCGCCGAGTGGATTGCGGCCTACGAGGACGGCATCTGCATGCAGCTCGGGACCGCGTGGCGCCAAGAGTGCGCCAGCCGACGCCCGCGCGAACAGCGGCATCGGCTGCCGATTCCCCCCGACACGCTCGCGCAGGCGTGGCAGTTGCTGCGCGACGACCTGACGTTCCTTCCTGCGGCCGTGGCAACGCGGCCGGCGACCCTAGCTTCCTGAGGTTCCGATGTCCCGTCCGACCAAGCTTCCCGTCACCGTGCTCAGCGGCTTCCTAGGCGCGGGCAAGACCACGCTGCTCAATCACATCCTCGCCAACCGCGAGGGGCTGCGCGTGGCCGTGATCGTGAACGACATGAGCGAGATCAACATTGACGCACAATTGGTGCGCGACGGTGGCGCCGCACTCGACCGCGTAGAGGAACGCCTGGTCGAGATGACCAACGGCTGCATCTGCTGCACGCTGCGCGAGGATCTGTTGATCGAAGTGCGTCGTCTCGCTGAGGAAGGCCGCTTCGACTACCTGCTGATCGAGAGCACCGGCATCGGCGAGCCGATGCCGGTCGCTGCGACCTTCTCGTTCCGCGACGATGCGGGCATGGCGCTGCAGGACGTGGCGCAGCTCGACACGATGGTCACGGTGGTGGACGCCTCGTCGTTCCGCCGCGACCTCGACGAGGCCGCCGACCTCGCCGCGCGTGGGCTGGCCGCCGGCGAAGGCGATGAGCGGACCATCGCCGACCTGCTCATTGACCAGGTGGAGTTCGCCGATGTGATCGTGCTCAACAAGACGGACCTCATGACGCCGGAGGCGCTGGGTGAGCTCGAGGCCATCATCGCGCATCTGAACCCGGTCGCGAAGCTCGTGCGCGCCGCGCGCGGCCGTGTGCCATTGCGTCAGGTGCTGGGCACGGGGCTGTACGACGAAGAGCGTGCGGCAGCGATGCCGGGCTGGATCAAGGAGCTGCAGGGCGAGCACATCCCCGAGACGCTCGAGTATGGCATCTCGAGCTTCGCGTATCGAACGCCGCGGCCGTTCCATCCGGCGCGGTTGATGCCGGTGGTGGTGCAGGGCTTCGCGGGCTGCGTGCGCTCGAAGGGCTTCCTCTGGCTCGCGACGCGGCCGGAGATCGCCGGAAACTGGGCGCTGGCCGGTGGGTCGTTGGACATCACGCCCGCGGGGTTCTGGAGCGAAGGGGCGACGCGCGGCCAGACGCTCGTGTTCATCGGCATCAGGATGGACGAAGCGGCCATCCGCAGTTCGCTCGATGCGTGCTTGCTGACCGACGAGGAGATGGCGGCGGGCCCAACCGTGTGGACGGCGTTCGCCGATCCGTTTCCGGAGTGGCCGGCGATTGTCGAAGACGAGCACGAACACGACCTCGACGAGCGGGCACCGTGGCAGGGTTGATGGACGGGCGGCGGCGCTGATGGCGCGCCGCCGCTTACCGGTCACCGTGATCAGCGGCTTTCTCGGCGCAGGCAAGACGACGTTGGTGCGCCGGCTCATCCGCGACCTTGCGCCGCAGCGGGTGGCCGTGATCGTCAACGACTTGAGCGAGCTACCCGTGGACGCCGACTTGGTGCGGGAGACGCGCGAGGGGCACGACGAGTTGGTCGTTAACCTGCATCGCGGTTCGCTCGGGGGCACGCTCCGGGAGGCGTTTCGAGGCGCACTCGACGCGATGGTCGCCGACGAGCAACTCGCGCACTGCCTCATCGAAACCTCCGGCGGCACACATCCCGACCGTCTCGTTGCCGATCTGACGGCGCGCGACGATATCGTCTTCGATGGATTCGTGACGGTCGTCGATGGTCTGAACTTGCTGCGGGACTTCGATGGGGGACGGGCGCTGCTGGCCCCGAGCGCGCCAGACGACCTGCGCGCGCTGCTCACGGCGCAGGTCGTGGCCGCGTCAGTGCTCATCGTCAGCAAGGCCGATCGGCTGCGGCGCGCGGAGGCTGAGTCCATCCTGCGTGTCCTTCGGCAGCTCAACGCGCGGGCAGTCATCATTACGGCGGCCTACGGACACGTCGATCCGAAGCGGATCGTGGGCCTCGGCGGTGTCGGGCAGCGCCGTCGCATCACCGGCCACGTCACCGCCGAGGATGAGCCTGCGCGCTTCGACCTCGGCAGCGAAGTGCTCCTCGATCCACGTCCGTTCCACCCGCAGCGCCTGCATGCGCTGTTCACGCAGGCGCTGCCGGTGGGTATCCATCGCAGCAAGGGATGGCTCTGGCTCGCGTCGCGTCCGCTCGACGTGCTGGTGTGGAGCCAGGCTGGCTCGTACCTCGGCCTCGAATGGGCGGGCACGTGGAAGGCGGGCGTGCTTGCGGACCCCGATGCCCGACTGCGCCCCGAGGAGCGCCAAGCCCTCGCCGTGCACGTGCAGTCCGTGCACCGGGTGTTCGGCGACCGCCACTGTGAAATGACGTTCATTGGCCATGCGAATGCGCGCGCCGCGTTCCGCACGCAGCTCGAGGCCTGCCTTTGCACTGACCGCGAGATCGATGCGTGGACGCAGGGCGCGTCCTTCGACGATCCGTGGCCGACACGCATTCGTAGTATCTAGCCATTCCTCACGCTTTCCCTCTCTCCGCATGCCGACCTACGTCTACGAGACGATTCCCGCGAGCCCAGATGACGCGCTGGAGCGGTTCCACGTGCGCCAGTCGATAAGCGAGCCCGCACTCGCGACCCATCCGGAGCGCGGCGTGCCAATCCGACGCGTGATCACCGGTGGCGCGGGCATCTTCTCCTCGACGGGCGCCACCGAGCGCTCGGCGTCCACCACCCGCGTCAGCACCGGCGGCGGGGGCCTCGACTGTGGCTTCGGCTGCGACTGCTACCGGTGATGCAGACTCCGCTCGTCATCCTGACCGGATTCCTCGGCGCCGGCAAGACGTCCTTTCTTCAGCGCTGCCTGCCGCGGCTCGATTCGAGCGTTCGGCCGCACGTCATTCTCAACGACTACCGGAACGCGCGCGTGGATGCCGAGCGGCTCGCGACACTAGACGCCGTCGTGACACCGCTGAACGGCGACTGTGTGTGCTGTGGCTCGCGGGAGGAACTCCTCGCGGTCCTGCTTGACCTGCAACCGGGCACAGGCGACGCCGTCGTGCTCGAAGCGAACGGGACCACCGACTCCGAAGAGCTGATCAGCATGCTGATGCTCGATCGGCGGCTGGGCGCGTTCGCGCGGCCGACGCAGGTGGGGGTGGTCGACGCGCTGCGCTGGCAACGGCGCGACTGGCACAACGCGCTCGAGGAAGACCAAGTCGCAACGGCCTCGCACCTCTGGCTAAACTGGACGGAGCGAGCCGGCGCGGCACGCAGCGCCGAAGTCGAGGCGGCGGCTTTGATCGTCAACCCGTACGCCGAACGCATCACGCCGGAGTCGTTCGCGGCCTCGCTGTCGACGATGGTGCGCACGATGGCAGAGGCCCCGGCGCGGCGCCTCCCGCTGGCCCACGCGCCGGAGACGCCAGCGGACCACGCCCACCACGAGCACGCCGACCACGAGCACCAGCATCACTTCGCCTCACTCGAGGTTCCGTCTCCGCCGCTGGTCGATCGCGAGGTACTGGCATCGATGGTCGCCGCACTGCCGCCGGAGGTCGTCCGCGCCAAGGGCCTCGTGCAGTTCAGGGACGCGCCGGGCGAGCACTACGTGTGGAGTGCGATGCGCGGAGACCCGACGCTGTTTCACGATCGTGTGCCCACGCCCCGTCTGGCGCCGCTCGCGCTGTTCATCGGTGCCCGGCTGCCTGCTGAGCGGCTGCGTCATCTCGTGGCGTCGCTTGGTGCGACGCCGGCGTCAGAACCCGTATAGGGCCTCACCAGCGCGCCGAGCAAGTCGACGATGCCCTCGCCTTCGCTGGCGAACGCATCGATGACCGCGCCGGACGCTACCGACGCCGCCACCGCTCCCGTGCGCACCGTCCCGCCGCGGGACATCACCCACAGGTCATCGGCGAGTCGGAGTGCGAGGTCCAAGTCGTGGGACGAGAGAAGGATCGCGCAGCCGGCTTGCCCTGCGAGGTCGCGCAACAAACGCATCGTCTCGAGCCGGCGCGGAAGGTCGAGGAACGCGGTGATCTCATCGAGCACCAGCACCCGCGGCTGCTGCGCGAGGGCGCGGGCGATCAGCGCACGCTGCTGTTCACCATCGCTGAGTTCGGCGCAGGCCCGCTCGGCCAGGGACGCGGCCGGCGAACGGTCGTCTAGCGACGGTGAGCGGTGGTCCCGGTTGCGACAGCGCGCGCCCAGCGCCAGCCGATGATGATCCCCGTCCAGCTCAGCGCCATCCCTCCGAGCGACAGCACGATCAACGTCACGTCCCATAGCGGGCGCTGCCAGCCAAACCACGGGAGATCGAAGTCGTGCAGCCCGACATAGAGCCAGCGGTTCCAGCGACTGCGGGTGACCATCTTTCGCGCGACCTGGCCGGTGCGTGGATTCAAGTAGAAGGTCGTGGCGTCCGCGTCCGCGAACGCCGCGCGAACCACGGGCAATGGAAGGAGCCCCTCGGTGTCGTAGTAGTACGCATCGTAGCGCGCGAGGGTGTCGACGCGGTGCAGACGCGCACCCGGCAAGAGGGTGGGCGCTCGAGCGGCCAGCGATCTCATCGGTAGGGCGTCCATCACCTGCGCCGAATCGGCGCGTACGAGTCGGGTGCGACTCGCCGCCGCGAAGGCCAACCAGTACGGAACGCCATCCACCTGAATGGCCTGGATCTCGCGAGCTGCAAAGTCCGTCCCGAGCAGCGCGAGCGCCACATCCACGCCGACGGCGAAGCGCGAGGCATCGAAGTCTCCCCCGCTCCACGCGAGCCGCTCGGCGCGCGATGGTCCGGTGCTCGGGCTCCACTCCAGCGGGTTCATCGACATCATCCCGCTGAACACCCAGGTGCAGGTCGTAAAGCCGAAGGCGAGGCCTAGCAGGTGGTGCCAACGCAACCAGAAGCCGCGGTACGGCGTGCGCGGTAACGGCGTTCCCGCAGCCAAACCGCGCTGGCGGAGCCGCCGACGCCAACGGAACTGCCAGACACCGATCGCCAACCCCGCAAGGCAGGCGATCGTCCCAACAGCCGACAGTACGATGACGATCCACGCCCAGAGATCGGCGTGCCGCCGCAACTGCCACGGGTATATCCAGTGTGGAATCGCCCCGAACCATGCCACGAGGCGCTCGCCGCGCGTGGAGTGGTGGACCACATCGGCCGCACGGGGCGAGACGTAGAGGCGGGTCCCAAGGGCATCGTCCACCTCCCAGCGATGCAGGGGCATCTGGTTCCGCACCGTCCGCGTGAGCGTCCACTGGTCGCTATCCTCGAGCGTACCGGCATAGCGCAACGGCGCCGTCGCATCGCGGAGGAACTCGCGTGCGAGCGCTGCGGTCATCGCGGTGTCGGAGGCTGGGGCGCTGCGCGATGTGCCGTCGGCCGCCTGCACCGCGTGATGGCGCCCAAGGGAGTCCGTCCAGCGCCACACGGCGACACCATCCGCCATGCCTAAGCGGAGCGTTGAAGGCGCATCGGCTTGCGCGCGGCGCTGCAAAGCCTCAGCGGTCACGGACGGCGCGCACGGCGCGCAGCGGATGACAGGCACGGTATCGAGCCGTTCACGAAGCGTCAGGTTCGGATATCCCGAGTACATCATCACGATGCCGGAACCGAACCAGGAAAAGAACAGGACACACAGTCCTATCCCAAGCCATAAGTGCAACAGAACTACCCAGCGCTTAAGTAGGTGTGTTTTCAAACGCGGAAGCCCACTACAGCGTTGTGTACTTCTGAGCGACACACCGGTTCAACAGGGCACATTGGTCCTTGCAGGGGCTGGTGTCATACCGCACAACGAAGCAGTGCCATTGTGCACGAATGCCGTAGTGTGACACTCCGCATCAGTCTTCCTCGCTCCCTCCATCGCCGGATGGTCAAAAATGGTTACTGACTGGTCCGATTTACATGGTGGGATAGCACATGCGCATCTTTGCACATTTTTTTGTGGTCCCTAGCCAGTATAAGCCACGGTCGCCAGATATCATGGAATCCTTACTTGATGAAACAAAGTGGGCCACAGATACACCATCACCAGGTCTTTTGTGATCACAGATGACATGCGTACATGCTGAAGCCCTTTCTCTGCCCTTTCTCATGGCCCAGCCCAGAGGGTACCTGCCCATGACAGGCTACATGCTCGCCCAGGTACTGGCCTGAGTGCAGTCCAAGCAGTCTGATTTGAGCTGTCTAGCTCGCGCTAACGATAGCATTTAGAAAAGCGATACGCGTCACATTGCAACAGGCTTAGGGGAAGGTGATTTTGGATCTACTAGCGGCCTCCGATTACGCAGATGTTCCTCCATCTTAAGGCGTGGTACACCTTCCCGAATCCATTGCGGCGCCGGCTTTCCCTGGAGGAAGTGGTCAAACCACTCCTGCATCCGTATCGCATAATCCTTCTGATTCGCAGGGCGAGCGAGGCCGTGGTTCTCACCGACATATTCCAACAGCACAACCTCCTTGCCAAGCTCTCGCAGCGTGTTGTAATGTGTGATTCCTTGGTTGAAATCTACCGCTCCGTCACGGTCGTTGTGCAAAATCATGAAGGGAATATTTACATTTTGAGCAAATCGGTTAGGCGAATTCCGCAAATATGCATCAGGGTTTTGAGCGTAGCTTGAGCGGAAGCGTCCCTGGCTTGAGATAAAAATTCCTTGATTTGTATTTCCGCTATTCCAGTACACTGAGCTAAACATTGACACCATGTCTGTAAGTGGCGCACCGGCGATCGCCGTCTTGAAGAGGGTCGTCTGAGTAGTAATAAAGCTCGTCTGGTAGCCACCCCAACTGTGCCCCTGCAATGCGATATTTGTCGAGTCAACTATTCCCGCTGCGATTGCAGCCTTTACTGCCGGAACAACGCACCAGACCGCTGAGCGACCTGGATCATCAAGCTGATACCGAATGTCAGGCATAAAGTATGCATACCCACGGGATGTGTACACACTAGGGTTCGCGTAACGTGTCGCGTTTGGCTGTGCGTAAGAGTGAAGCCCCTGGCTCAGCAACTCATAGATATATGTGAGCGTAGGAAAGCGCTTCCCCTCCTCGTAGCCTGCTGGGAGAAAGAGCGCACCTTGCATTGGTACATCGCTATTTTCGCATTTATAGTCAATAAGCCGCGCTCCAGCACTCCATGCTATATCCTTTTGCTGCGGGTTGGCATCAGTGAGCCGCCGCTCATTCATAAGTCCAGCGTCAGCAGCATACCAGTCTGGAAATCGCACAAAAGTTTGCCGTGTATACGCCCACAACTCGGCGTCGCGCGCACGGCGGTAATCAATCTTCGCATCTTCCCAAGCTAAAATGCGCACACCACCACGCTGTGCGTCCACCTGTGCAAGCCCCTCCTTCTTTGAGCGCTCACCGTACATCTCGACAAACAGCGGCTTTAATAGGTCAATTCCTCGCTCCTTTGGATCCACGCCAACACGCAACTGGTAGCGAATCCTTTTCGCCTTACCATCCCCCGTGATGTTTATTGCCTGGCCAGAAGCGACGCTTACGCGCCAAATGTCCCATTTATCTCTAAGTAGCAGTTGGCGCGAGTCACGAGACCAGCCAAATGGCGGTGCTACCGGCGGCTTTATGATATTGTGATCATCCTCATCATCCCAAAAGGTAGCAGGGACACCCGCCGTCACGCGGCGTGACTGCTTACTTTCGAATTCAAAAATGCTCCAATGGCCGTCATCATACCAAGCGACCCGCTCGCCGTCAGGTGCAAGAAGCGTACGATACGCACCACCAGGATTTTGTAATCCTTTTGCGATTAATGTTCGCTCTCCCGACATTACATTGATGGCAAAAAGGTCACGCAGCGCACGGCCATCAACACTTGCTTGCCGCTCATATGGAGAAAAGTCAGCACCAAGCCCCCATCGGTCATTGTTAGAGACTACCACATCACGGATATTTGTATCGGAAAGCTGAACGACCTTCGGAGCAGCCAGATGCCACGCTGCGAGATAACTGAAGGTACGGTCCTGCGACTCTGTGACCTGCTGCGCACTTTGAAGTCGCGAATCTTTCCAGTGCCAAAGAATCAATGATGGTGTGTCCTCGTCCTGGCGTGCCGGAGCGACTTGTCCGCCAGCGCCAGCACCTGGAGCCGGTGCGCTACTGGTACTGCTCGCCGGCGGTGCCGTTGAGGCGGGCAACGCAGGTCGCGGCTCACGAAGTCCAAAGTATATTGTCCCCCCTGCGTCGCTCCACTTCGGCGTACGATCAGCACTTACCTGCAGTCCATTTGGTATCCCTGAGCTCCGATCATCGATGCGCACCGTCTTCGGCATACGCCCGGAGAGTTGTGCCCACCCTAGAATCGTCGACACGGTGTCGCGCGTGATTGAGTCAGGACTAGAGCGGATCACCGCGAGCGCGTACCCTGTATCAGCCCACGCTAATCGCCGGTATTGTGCCTTTGCGCCGTCCAGCGCGCGCACTATGCCTGTCGCTAATTCCCGGATCTGTACTCCATTTCCAATCTGATCGCGCTGATCTACGGTCCACGCTAAAAATCGACCGGATGCATCAAATGCAAACTCTCCGACGCCAACCAATGTCACGGGTGTGATTTCCGTCAAATCAACAAGCAACACAGTCGAGCCACCCACAGGAGGTGTGCTATTGCCTCCAGCTGGTATATCAGGGGCTAACAATTGTATTGCGATGACATCGCTGCGATCTCCCGCAAACCGGAAGCTCCGCGCCCGCTCAAATTCTCGCTTTCTACCCGTAGCCAGGTCCATGACCACGACTTTTGTCACGGATGTTTTTCGATCTCGCCTTATTTTTTTCGCCTCTTCGGCAGTAGGATACACTAAATACGCGACCCACCGATTGTTACCGGAAATGGCTATGCTACCCGTGCCCAAACCCGCTGGGGGCTCACCAATTGGGGCTCGTGTCTCTACTGCTTCCGCAGTGGTTCCCCGCACCACCAACTCTGCATCGCCCTCGTTTGGCGCAAGCACGTAGGCGATCCAGCGACCATCGTTCGAAAGCACCAGGTTGCGAATACCGCGCCAGGAAAGAAGATCCTCCATCGAGAGGGCGCGCTTGGTCGCGCCTGGCTGCGCCGTCGCGATACTGGCCAAAGCAGGAAGTGCGAAGGCCAGTGCAGCCACATATGTGAAGCGCGTATGCATTACAGTGACGCGCAAGCACTTGTAGCACCATGTGGCAACAAAAAATTTAGTGAACATTGGATTTTTAGTTTGAGGGATTATAAGTAATAAACCTGCGTTACAGCTTGCCTCAGTGCTAGTCTTTTTATCTCATGCAACATAGCGCTAATCCGCAGCTGCCATGATATCTTCCTTGATGCTTAGAAGGGCGCAGTGCACGTTCAGGATTCCTGTGGGCCGCTAGCGTGGTGAGTGTCCAGGGTGCTAAACGTACCGTGGTCTAGCAATCAGCAACTGACGTTAATAGAACTACTGCTGACCGCGGCAGAGCCTTCGGTAACCCCTACTTGGAACATATAATCTGGCTACATGTGACCGTGTTTACACACTCGGCGTTGACAATCACGGCACGTAGGCGCGCACAACCTGAATTCCGTCACCGAATGTCGTTGCCAACAGTAGCATTAACTTCGTTGCTTCAAGTGCGCTTGGCCAATGTGCCCACTCATTTAGCGTGTGCTGGTCCCCACCATATGATCGGCCAATGGCAATGCTCGGGACCCCTGCAACCACGCCGATATTGGCATCCGTACTTCCAGTAGCTAGCGCCTGCTGGGCACCAGGCATGCCAATCCTCACCCCAAGATGCTGCTGGATATCAATCGCAGTTTGCACAAGCGGATGCCGTCGTGCAAGAGCGAGCATTCGCTCCGTTCCACCAGCGCGATTTTTCTGCTCAGTCTCTATCTTAAGCCCAACCCGTGCTCGGTACGCCGCTGCTCTTACAATTGTCTCAATTTGGCGATCGAGTGAATCAAGGAGCACTGGATCAGATGAGCGGAGATCGACAGTGAAGTAAAGATCCTGTGGAATTCCATTAAAAATTGCCCCACCGTGTACCTGCCCCACATTGATGACGGCGCCATTCGGAAGGGCAGGCGGCTGCAGTTCATAGATGCGCAGTACCGCATCGGCCATCGCCAACACTGGCGTTGGCTTACCTCGCGACTGCAGGGTGTGAGATCCATCCGATGTAAACCGATAGCGCGTCCAATAAATACCAAGTGCCCCGTAGTTAATTGGACCAAGTCCTCCGTCCATTGCGACCAGAAGGTCGGGCTTCAAATTGTGATCAAACCAGTACTGCATCCCACGCAGTCCAAGTTCCTCCTGTACCGTTGCAACAAAGACAAGATCACCCTTAGTTATCACCTTTGCAGCATTAAGCGCCCGAATAGCGGCAAGCATATTTGCCACCGAGGCGCTGTTGTCAAAGATTCCCGGAGCACGGAGAGTATCACCATCACGGTCGACCGTCAGATTTGTCTCACTTGCGTGAACAATATCCATATGCGCTGCGAACACGATTGTCGGGCCACCTCCGGTCCCCTTCCTGACCCCGGTGATATTTCCTATGGAATCAATAGACACATGGAGCCCTGCGCGTATCATTTGTGACTGCACATAGGCGCCGCGCACCTCTTCCTGTGTCGACTTCCCAAGCATCTGTGCGATACGGATCCATTCGTCGACCTGCTGTGGGAATTTCTGCTCGAGATGTTGGAGTGCCGCCCTCACGTCAGGTCGCTTAAGCAACATGGGATCCCACGCCGTAGGGAACGAAGGCGCCTGAGCAAAAAGAGGGGTGGTGACGAAAACGACAGCAATAGATATGCCGAAATGAAGTGCGGCCCGGATTCTAGCTGCGACGATTAATAGATAATGGGTCATGTGTGAGGGGAGCAGATACTGAGAATCTACGTATTAGCTTTCCTCATAGCTACCCTATGCACTCGACTGTTACGCTATTTGCTTACATTGCGCGTTGATCACCCATTATATAGTCCCGAGTGCCCGATAATATTATCTGCTTAATTGGTCGATTCCTTATC
>VGHO01000062.1 GCA_016868175.1 Betaproteobacteria bacterium | reverse complement strand
AGCATGCTTGCGCAGGGCGATGCGATCGGACTCTTGTCAACGCCAACGCTTCAGATCAGCCACGGCGAGGACGCAGAGATTCTCGTCTTCAACCTTCCGTCCTGAGTAACCACGCAAGGAGCGAACACCATGGAATTTTCACGCGATGCGGCCACCATCGAAGTGGTGGTGGCCTATCACTCGGGCTATGGCCACACCCGCAGGGTTGCGGAGTCGCTCGCCGAAGGCGTGAGCGCTGCGCGACGCAGTGTCCAGTGCCTCGACGTCTCAGGCATGAGCGAGGAAGGCTGGACGATGCTCGATCAGGCGCAGGCCATCGTTTTTGGTTCGCCCACCTACATGGGCGGGGCGTCGGCGGTGTTCAAGCAGTTTGCCGAGGCAAGTTCCAAGCGCTGGTTCACGCAGGCCTGGAAGGACAAGATTGCGGGCGGGTTCACCTGCTCGCTCTCGATGAGTGGCGACAAGTACTCCACGCTGATGTACATGGTTACGCTGGCGATGCAGCATTCGATGATCTGGGTTGGCACCGGGATGCTTCCCTCAGCGGTGGCAGGGGCTCCTGATCAGGCCAACCGCCTCGGATCATCGATCGGCGTGATGGCGCAGGCCGACAACGTGCCTCCCGAAATCAGCCCTCCAGCGGGCGACCTTCTCACCGCGCGGAGTTACGGCGAGCGGATCGCATCGATGCTGCGCTGAGCGCCTCCCGGCGTTCTTGCCCGCCCGTTGCAACGCGGGTCCGCCCGGTCTGCCGTCTGCTGGTTCAGCCGGCCTTCATTCGCGGGTCCGCCCGGTCTGCGGTCCGCCCGGTCTGCGGGTCCGCAAAGGACTTCATCCGCGGTTCCACGCGTCGAGAAGCTCCTGCGCCCAGGCGTCAAAGCCCGCTGACTCGCACACGCCGCTGAAGCGTTGGGGCAGGCTTTGCACCTTGCCGTGGAACGCCCCCGGGGGCTGCACCGCGAGATGGTGGGGAAAGGTGGCAAACATGCTCTCGTCGTTGGGTGCATCGCCCACGAAGAACCATCGCTCGAGCGCCCTCGGGCGTTCCACGCCGAAGCACTGCTCGAGAAGCCAGAGACTGCTCGAGGCCTTGGTGAAACAGCCGGCCCAGGCGTTGATGTGCACGCTGCTGCGTTGCGCACTGAATCCTGCCTTGCGCAAGGTGTCAATACATCGCTCGGCAAGTTCCTGCGGGGCACGCGCCTGTTCGTTCCAGTCGATTGCCACATCCACTTCGCGTTGCGCCTGGTCGTGGGCCAGCCTGAGCTGCGGGTAGTCCGCGAGGAGTACACCGGCGAGCGCAAGCAGCCGTGGCCGCGCCTTCGGGTCGCCAAAGGTCTGGCGGCGCAACAACCAGCGGCCGCCCGCCGCTTCGCCCGCCAGGACCGTGCGGCCGTCTTCCGATTCGCGCCAGAGCACAACAGCGCCGCTTTCGGCAACCACTGCGTCAACCGGCCACATCGCGAGCATCATCTGCGCCCAGCCCGAGGATCTGCCGGTGACCGGGACGATCAGGCAACCACGCTGGTGCAGCGACCAGAGCCGCGCGTAGGTGGAGGCACGTAACTGCCCGCCGAGCGTGAGCGTGCCGTCGACGTCGGTGAGCAGGCCGTCAAGGGGCGCGCTGCATTCCCCTCCCTGCGCTCCGGGCGCGCGGTATCCCATTCGAGTCCTCAGCGGCTCACGCGCGCGCAACCATCCAGCGGCCGCGCAGTTCGTTGGCGATCAGCGCCACGATCACCATCAGTCCCCCCTCGATCGTGGCCTGGGGCATTTTTTCGCCCGCGCCGAGCCAGGCCCAGATCGGCCCGAGCACAACCTCGAGCAGGCAGATCAGTGCGATTTCGTGCGGCGGAAGAAATCGCGCCACCCACACGAGGAGCGCACAGGGTATGGCGAGCTGGAAGATTCCCAGGAAGGCAAGCCAGCCGATGTCGGAAGGGTTGGCCTGAAAAGGCACTGCCCAGGGCAGCGTGAGCACGCAGGACATCAGCGCCCCCACCAGCACTGCCGGAATCAGGTCGACTTCGGCGCGCTTGGCCTGCAGCACCACCAGATTGGCCGCCGAGGCGAGCGGCACCCCTGCAGCGATCAGCATCCCCTCCAGTCCCTCATCGGAAATGCCTTCGCGAACCATCCACCACACCCCCCCTGCGGCCAGCGCGATCGCCACCCAGGTGGCGCGGGGAATCGTGACCTTGAGCACCAGCCTTCCGAGCATGGCGGCAAGCAGGGGTGCAAGGCTCATCACCACCACGGTGTTGGCAACGCTGGTGCGGGTGAGCGCAATCATGAAGCAGGTGAACATCACGGCCCACATCGCCGCGGAAAAAAGCCCCCAGCGCCCGATGCGCGCCACGGCTTTCAAGGCCTCACCCCGCCAGTGCCAGCCGAGTCCGGCACCCATCGCGAGGAGGCAAAAGAAGCTGCGCCAGAAGGTTACCTCGAGGCTCTGCGCTTCCTCGAGCTTTCGGCTTATCAGGCCCGCCACCGACCACATGCAGGCGCAGGCCACCAGAAGCCCGATCGCCTGAGCGTGGTTCAGGGTACGGAAGCGGAAGCGGAAGCGGGAGCGGGTGGCTGCGCGCTCGGTGCGCCCAGTGCCGGATGCGGGAGACATGATGAGCCGAGGAGATTCCAGTGGTTTGCTCAAAAGGTTTGCGGGACCCGCGCGAACACCCCCTCCGGGAAGCAGCGCAACGCCGGGCCGCACCCCGGGAAGCCTCACGTTGAGGGCGCCGATTGTAGAGGCGATGTCGATGCCGACTCCGCGCGGAGTATTCGCCCCGGGGGGTAGAATCCGGTGATGGTCTCGCCACGTTTTGTCCATCTCCGGGTCCATTCGGAGTATTCGGTGAGCGACTCCATCGTGCGAATCGATGCGTTGGTCGATGCTGCGCTTGCCGACGGGCAACCGGCGGTTGCACTCAGCGATCTTGCCAATCTCTTTGCCTGGGTGAAGTTCTACCGGGCTGCGCGTGCCAAGGGCATCCAGCCGATCTGCGGCGCCGATCTGTGGATCACCAACGACGACGATCGCGATCGACCTTTCCGCTTGCTCGTGCTGGCCTGCGATCGCTGCGGCTACCTTGCGCTTTGCCGCCTGCTCTCGCGCGCCTGGTTGGACAACGCGCACCGGGGTCGCGGAGAGGTCCGCAAGAACTGGTTCTCGGAGCGGGGCAACGATGGCGCGCCTCTGAGCAAGGGGTTGATCGCGCTCTCGGGCGGGCCCGAAGGCGAGATCGGTCAGGCGTTTGCCGCCGGTCGTGCTGCGCACGCGCGGACGCTTGCCTTGCAGTGGCAGCAGCGCTTTGCGCCGGAGTGCTTCTTTCTCGAGGTTTGGCGCACCGGCGACGATGCCTGCGAACGTTATGTGCGCCAGTGTGCAAGCCTTGCCGCCGCAACCGGGATCCCACTGGTGGCCACGCATCCGGTGCAGTTCATCCACCCCAACGACTTCCGCGCGCACGAAGCCAAGGTGTGCATTGCCGAGGGCGAAGTGCTTGCCAATCCGCGCCGCGTGCGTCGCTTTGCCGAGTCGCAGTACTTCTGCACCCAGCAGGTGATGGCCGAGCGCTTTGCCGACCTGCCGGTAGCGCTCGAGAACAGCGTGGCGATCGCGTTGCGTTGCACCGTTGAAATGACGCTGGGCAAGGCGGTGCTCCCGGATTTCCCAACGCCTGCCGGGTCTGGTCCCGACGGCTTCCTGCGCGAGCAGGCCCGCGCCGGACTCGAGGAGCGCCTGCAACAGTGCTTTCCCGAGCCTTCCGAGCGCAACGCCCACCGGGAGGCCTACTTCGAGCGCCTGCACTACGAATGCGAGACGATCGTGAGCATGGGCTATGCCGGCTACTTCCTGATCGTGGCCGATTTCATCAACTGGGCCAAACGCAACAGCGTTCCGGTAGGTCCTGGGCGCGGATCGGGAGCAGGATCGCTGGTGGCCTACGCCCTGGGCATCACCGACCTCGACCCGATCCCTTACGCGCTGCTCTTTGAACGCTTTCTCAATCCCGAGCGGGTGTCGATGCCGGATTTCGACATCGACTTCTGTCAGGACAAGCGTGGCCTGGTGATCGACTATGTGCGCAGGCGCTACGGCAGCGAGGCGGTGGCGCAGATCGTGACCTTTGGAACGATGGCCTCCAAGGCAGTGATCCGCGACGTGGGGCGGGTACTCGACATTGGCTACAACTTCTGCGACCAGCTCTCCAAGCTCATTCCGGTGGCCCAGAACAAGCCGCTCTCGCTCGCCAAGGCGCGCGAGATCGAGCCTCTGCTCGCGCAGCGCGAGGCGGAGGAGGAGGAGGTGCGCGAGATCCTGGCGCTTGCCGGGTCGCTCGAGGACCTCACCCGCAACGTCGGGATGCACGCAGGCGGTGTGCTTATCGCCCCCGGGCGCCTCACCGACTACTGTCCGCTCTTCAGGCAGCCCGGTGAGGACTCGGCGATCATCAGCCAGTTCGACAAGGACGATGTGGAGGCTGTGGGGCTGATCAAGTTCGACTTTCTCGGGCTGCGCAACCTCACGATCATCCATGCGGCGGTGGAAAGTATCCGCAAACTCAACCCGCACTTCGACCTGCATGAGGCCACCAAGGGCTTTGACGATCCGGCCACCTACCGGGTCCTGAAGCAGGCCAACACCACTGCGGTGTTCCAGCTCGAAAGCGAGGGCATGAAGAAACTCCTGCGCAAGCTCGAGCCCGACCGCTTCGAGGACATCATCGCTGTGCTCGCGCTCTACCGTCCCGGGCCGCTCGGCTCGGGGATGGTGGACGACTTCATCCTGCGCAAGAAGGGCGTGCAGCGGATCGATTACTTCCACCCCGACCTTCGGGCCTGTCTCGAGCCCACCTACGGCGTGATCGTGTATCAGGAGCAGGTGATGCAGATCGCCCAGATCATCGGGGGCTACACGCTCGGCAGCGCCGACTTGCTGCGCCGCGCGATGGGCAAGAAAAAGCCCGAGGAGATGGCCCAGCAGCGCAGCATCTTTGTGGAGGGCGCGAGGTCCAGGGGCTATGCAGGCGAACTCGCCACCAAGCTGTTCGATCTCATGGAAATGTTTGCCGAGTACGGCTTCAACAAGTCGCACACCGCTGCCTATGCAGTACTCACCTACCAGACCGCATGGCTCAAGGCGCACTTTCCTGCCGAGTTCATGGCCGCCACCTTGTCCTCCGACATGGACGACACCGACAAGGTCCACCTCTTCGTTGCCGATGCGCGCGCCAACCATGTGCCGGTACTGCCGCCCGACATTCACCGCTCGGACTGGCGCTTCACCGCGATCCGCAGCAACGACGGCGTGGTGATCCGCTACGGGCTCGGGGCGATCAAGGGGGCTGGCGAGGCCGCTGTCCATCACCTGCTCGAGGCGCGGCGCGCGGGCGCCTTCCGCAACCTCTTCAACCTGTGCGAGCGCGTGGATCGGCGCCAGGTGAACCGACGCATGCTCGAGGCGATCATCCGCGCCGGCGCACTCGATGCAATCGAACCCGATCGTGCCCGGGCGCTGGCGGCAGTTGGCACTGCGATCGAGCGGGCCGACAAGGTCCAGGCGAGTGCCGGCCAGGAGAGCCTCTTCGGGCCTGCCGAGGCGATGATCCACGATCCGGCAAGCGCTGATCTGCGGGTGGTGCCCTGGTCGGATAAGCAAAAGCTCCAGGAGGAAAAGCTCGCGCTCGGCTACTTCTTCTCGGGGCACCTCTTCGAGGCCTACGCGGCGGAAGTGCGCCGTTTCGTGCGTACGCCGCTCGACCGGCTCCAAGCCGGCGCGCAGCCCCTGTGGATGGCAGGGATCGTGAGCGCAATGCGCCCGCAGATGACCCGCCGCGGCAAGATTCTGGTGCTCAGCCTCGACGACGGGAGCGCAGTGGTCGAGGTCACACTTTTTGCCGAGGTGCTCGAACGCCACCGCGCCGCCCTCAGGTCGGACGAACTGGCGGTGGTGCTCGGCAAGGTGAGCCGCGACGACTACAACGCAGGCCAGCGGGTGGTGGCCGAGCGGGTGCTCGATCTGGCTGCAGCGCGCAGCGAATTTGCACGCTCGCTGCGCCTCGAACTCAACGGTCAGGCCGATGCCCGCCTCCTGCACAAGACCTTGTCGCTCTTTGGTGCCGATGGGCCGCAACAAGGCTGCCCGGTGGTGGTGCACTACAGCGGGTCGCTCGGCAGTTGCGAAATGCGCCTTCCGGAATCCTGCCGGGTCAGGCCCGACGATGCCCTGCTCGATCGGATCGCCCGCGAATTCAAGGGCTGTCAGGCCGAGGTGGTCTACGCCTGATGCGCGGTCTGCCCTTGCCTTGAAGCGGTTGCAACTTCCGCCCGGGTTCGGGCGTTTGCTCGGCTACCTCACCCCGCACCGCAAGGTTCTTGCGATGTCGGTTGTGGCTATGGCGCTTGCCGGCCTTGCCGAACCGGTGCTTCCGGCGCTGCTCAAGATCGGGCTCGAACGCGGCTTTGGGCCTGCGGCCGATCTGCCGCTGTGGCAGGTGCCGGTGGCGGTGATCGGGCTGATGTGCGGGCGTGGTCTTTGCGTGTTGGCATCGTCTGCCGGCATGGGATGGATCGAGACCCGGGTGCTCGCCGACCTTCGCGGGCAGATGTACGAAACCCTGCTTCATCTTCCGGCAAGCCGCTTCGACCAGAGCAGCAGCGGCGAGATCATCGCCAAGTTCAACAACGACGCCTCGCTGGTGATGAGCGCGGGCACCCGCTCGCTCACGGCGCTGGTCCGCGATGTGATCACGGTGCTTGGCCTTCTTGCCTGGCTCGTCTGGCTCGACTGGAGGCTCACCCTGATCATCGTTGGCATGGGCCCTGCGCTCGCGCTCACGCTGATCGCCATCAACCGCCGACTCGGTCGGCTGAGCCGTGAGCATTTGCGCATCATGGGCGAACTCAGCCGCCGGGTTGACGAGAGCATCGCAGCGCAGCGGGTGATCAAGGTCGACGGCGGACACACCCTCGAGCGCCAGCGTTTTGGCCGGGTGATCGAGCAACTGCGCGCGGTGAGCCGACGCTTTCTGGTGATGAGTGCGCTTGCATCGCCTGCAAATCAGGTAATCGCGTCGATTGCTGTCTCGGTGGTGCTGGTGATCGCCATGGCGAACTCGCGCGAGTCCGCTGCCTCGGTGGGCAGTTTTGTTTCCTATGTCACCGCGCTCCTGATGCTGTTGCTGCCCTTGCGCAATCTCTCGAACCTTGCCGGTCCGCTGCAGACCATGATCGCCGCGTGCCGCTCGGTCTTTGCCTTCATCGATCAGGAGCACGAGCCCGATCCCGGGCAGACACCCCTGGGAAGGGTGCGCGGCACCTTGCGGATGGAAGGCGTGAGCCTTGCCTACCCGGGTAGTACCCTCGAGGCATTGCGCGCGATCGATCTGGAACTCGGAGCGGGCGAGCAGGTGGCGCTCGTTGGTCCCTCGGGCGCGGGCAAGAGCACGCTCGCAAGCCTGCTGCCCAGGCTTTACCTGCCGCAGCAGGGGCGGGTGCTGATCGACGGCATTGATATCCGCGAGGTGCCACTGTCCGACCTGCGCCGGCAGATCGCGATCGTGAGCCAGGATGTTCGGCTCTTCGACGACACGATTGCGGCCAACGTTGCCTACGGCAGCCGAAGCGGTGCACACGATGAGGCAATTCGCGAGGCGCTGCGCCATGCGCAGTTGCTCGACTGGGTGGAGGCCCAGCCCCAGGGCATGGCGCTGCGGATCGGGGAAAACGGCGCGCGTCTTTCCGGCGGTCAACGGCAGCGCCTTGCGATTGCCCGCGCGCTGCTCAAGGACGCGCCGATCCTGATCCTCGATGAGGCCACCTCGGCGCTCGACAACGAGTCCGAACGCGCAGTGCAGACGGCCTTGAAGCAGCTGATGCGTGGACGCACCACCCTCACGATCGCGCATCGGCTCTCGACGGTCATGAACGCCGACCGGATAGTGGTGATGCAATCGGGCAGAATCGTGGAGACAGGGGTGCACGCCGAACTTCTCGCCCTCAACGGTGTGTACGCGCGGCTTTGCCAGGGTGGGGAGTTGCAATGAGTCCGGTTTGGAGCAGGTTGCACAGCACGGGTGGCAGCAGGCTTCCTGCAGCCGCCCGCGCCAGGTTGAACCCATGAACCTTGCGCGCCGCATCTGGGCCTCCTGTGTCCTCATCACGCTGTGCATGGGGAGCTTTGGCCCGGGTGGGCTGGCGTTGGGGTTTGCGGTGAGCCTTCTCGTGAGTATTGCGGCGATCGAGCCGGCGCTGCTGCGGCAGCGCTTCGCGCGGCTTGCCTTGCTGCCCGCTGCTGCGCTCTATCTGATCTGGACGCTGCTGAGCCTTGCATGGGCCACGCCAGCCGCCTACGCGCCGTTGCTTGCGGGCTGGTCGAATTGGCTTGTGCTGCTTGCGGCTGCAGGCTGCATGATGACCGATGAAGTCCGCGAGGGACTGTGGCGCGCCTTTCTCGCGATGCAGGCGATCGTGGCCCTCTGGGTGATCTACGTGGCGATCGACTGCCTGGTGCAAACCGGTGGCGAGGTCAGGGCTCAGGCCTGCATGAGCCCGCGACTTCCGCACGGCGGCGTGGTGTGCGGATCGATGCTTGCCTTTGCCGCGCTCGCGGCTTTGCTGTGGCTCGAAGGCCGGGCACGCTGGATGGCTGCGGGACTGCTCACGGTTGCCCTCTTGCTGATTGCCGAGCCGGTGGCCTGGATCGTTGCCCTGGTTGGACTGGGGATTGCGCTTCGCGAGGCGAGGAAGCTACCCGCGCCGCCGCTTGTCCTTGCAGGCGGGTTGGTGGCTGCGATGCTTGCGGTTCTCCTTGTGCTTCCGGCCGAGCGGGCCCGGTTGCTCGCGTTGAGCGCAAGCGATGGTGAAGCCAGCGAATCTGCGGTCCACCCCAGGGAGGATTGGCGCAGCGTGCTCGAGTCGGCCGTACCGATGATCGGGCGCTCGCCCTTTGTGGGGCACGGACTGGGGAGCTGGTCGGAGGTGCGTCTGGCGGGCAGTGCGAATCCTCCAGCCAGGGTTGAGGGCGATGCCCCGGCCGCCCAGGATCGCGCGCGCGACATGCCCGCCACGCCCAACACGCCAGGTGCGCCAAGTGCCTATGTGTTGCTGGTGGTGGAGCACGGCTTCATCGGACTTCTGCTCTTCCTGGGACTCCTCGTTTCGCTCTGGCAGGCGGCAGCGTGGCTCACCGGCTGGGAGGCCACCGCTGCGCGCATGCTGGTGGCGATGATGGCGGTGGGCTGCCTCTTCAAGCCCTGGTCGAGCGATCCCTCAGCGGCGCGCCTCTTTCTGCTCCTCATGCTGCTCCTTCTGAGCGGCCTGCGTGCGCCCGGCGCGCCCGGTCCGCCCAGCCGCGCCGGAGTCGGGAATTCCTCAAGCGCTCCGAAACCCCCCGAGACCTCGCATCCGAAAGCCCGTAGCCGTCGCAAACCTTCTTCATCGGAATGATCATGACCTCTCCCGAACGCTACCCCTCGCCCCGACTCGAGTCTCTTCCCGGCGACATCCGCGCCGTCATTCTCAAGGTTCAGGAGAAGTCCGGATTCGTTCCCGAAGTGTTCCTCAGGCTTGCCCGCAGACCGGAGGAGTTCCGCGCCTTCTTCGCCTACCACGATGCCCTGATGCTCAGGGAGGGAAACCTGAGCAAGGGCGAGCGCGAAATGATCGTTGTGGCCACCAGTGCTGCCAACCAGTGTCTGTACTGCGTGGTTGCGCACGGCGCGCTGCTGCGCATTTTCGAGAAGAAGCCGATGCTTGCGGATCAGGTTGCAGTGAATCACCGCAAGGCCGACATCTCGCCGCGGCAGCGCGCGATTCTCGACTTTGCGATGAAGGTGGCCTTCGAGTCCGATACTCTCGATGATCCCGATTTCGAGGCTCTGCACGATCACGGCCTGAGCGATGAGGATGCGTGGGACATTGGCGCAATCGCGGCCTTCTTTGCCCTGAGCAACCGGATGGCAAATCTCTCGGGGATGATGCCCAATCCGGAGTTCTACCTCATGGGCAGGGTGCCGCGCGAAAGAAAGCCAGGCGCCGGCGCATCCTGAGGGCTCTGCGAGCCCGCGGCCCGAGCCGGTTGTCTCACCTCTGCGGCACCGGATCCGGCCCGAGGCTTGCCGATCGGCACCCGGGGCTGAGCAAACCCGTTTACACTCTCTTACGATCCTGGCGTGGACTTGCATCCTCCGTGCCGGCCTCGTGCCAATCATCTCCGGGAGCCAACTCTTGAAGTCGCGTCTCAACATCAACGGCCTGGATCGTGAGTTCGAGGCTGACCCCACCACCCCGCTGCTGTGGGTGCTGCGCGAGCAGCTCGGCCTCACCGGCACGAAGTACGGCTGTGGAGTTGCGATCTGTGGTGCCTGCACCGTCCATATCAACGGTGTTCCCGTTCGCAGCTGTGTGCGAGCAGTGTCGAGCGTTGCTGCAGACGAGAAGATCCTTACTATCGAAGGTCTTTCGAGGGATGCCTCCCATCCGGTCCAGAAGGCCTGGATTGCGCTCGATGTGCCGCAGTGCGGCTACTGCCAGAGCGGGATGATCATGGCGGCGGTGGCACTGCTGCGCGAAAAACCCAAGCCGAGCGACCGCGACATCGACGAAGCCATGACCAACATATGCCGCTGCGGCACCTACAACCGGGTGCGCGCCGCGATCAAGGTGGTTGCCGAGGGCGGCGATGCGCGCACCGCAGGCCTTTCGATCCAGCACTCCGACGGGAGCATCGCGTGAGCGGGCCCGCAGTTACCCGCCGGCAGTTCCTGGCCAGCTCGGCCGCTGGCGGATTGAGCCTTGCCTTTCATTTGCCCTTTGCCCGCGAGGCGATCGCCCATGGCGAGACCATTCCCGAGCTGAATGCCTGGGTGGTGGTGAGGCCCGACGACACCGTGGTGGTGCGCATCGCCCGCTCCGAAATGGGGCAGGGCACGCTGACCGGACTTGCGCAAATGGTGGCCGAAGAACTGGGTTGCGATTGGGCCAAGGTCACAACGGAGCAGCCCACGCCGGGGGAGAATCTGGCGAGAAAGCGTGTCTGGGGCAACTTCTCCACCGGCGGCAGTCGAGGTATCCGTGAATCGCAGGACTATGTCCGCAAGGGCGGCGCTGCAGCCCGCATGATGCTGGTTGAGGCCGCCGCCATCGAGTGGGGTGTGCCTGCGGCGCAGTGCAGCGTGAGCAAGGGTGTGATCAGGCATGCGGCTAGTGGCCGCACAACAAGCTACGGCAGGGTAGCTGCGGCTGCAGCCAGGCTCAGCCCCCCCACCGAGGTGGTGCTGAAGGACCCCAGGGACTGGCAGATTCTCGGCAAGCGTCTTGCGCGCCTCGACACGGTCGAGAAGGTGAACGGCAAGCAGATCTACGGGGCCGACCTCAGCATGCCCGGCATGCTCAACGCGGCGATCCGTAAGTGTCCGGTGTTTGGCGGAAAGCTTCTGGGCTTCGAGGCCTCGGTGATCGAGAGCCGTCCAGGCGTGCGCAAGGTTGTGCGGGTGCATGACGATACCGTTGCGGTGGTAGCTGAAACCTGGTGGCAGGCCAGGACCGCGCTCGATGCTCTGCCGATCCGCTGGGACTTCGGCCCGCACCTCAGCGCTTCGAGCGAGGCATTTTCCAAGGTGTTGCGTGCGGGGCTCGACGCCAGCGAGGCGGCAATCGGCAACCGCAACGGCGATGCCCTCGCGGCAATCCGCGAATCGGCACGCAGTATCGAGGCGGTTTATGCCTATCCCCACCAGAACCATGCGTGCATGGAGCCGATGAATGCGGTGGCCCGCTTCACCGCCGATCGCTGCGAGGTGTGGACTCCCACGCAGAACGGCGAGGCTGCGCTCGCCGCAGTCTCCGAAGCTTCGGGTCTGCCGGCCGCCAGGTGCGAGGTCTACAAGATCAACCTGGGCGGTGGCTTTGGGCGGCGCGGTGCGGTGCACGACTGGGTTCGCCAGGCGGTTGCCATTGCCAGGGAAATGCCGGGGACGCCTGTGAAGCTGCTCTGGAGCCGCGAAGAGGACATGCTCCAGGGGCGTTTCCATCCGGTAACGCAGTGCAGGCTCACCGCGGGCCTGGATGCGTCCGGCAACATCACCGGTCTGCATATGCGGATCTCGGGTCAGTCGATCCTTGCCGGCGTTTTTCCGCAGAACATCCGGGATGGCAGGGATCCGGTGGTTTTTCAGGGATTGAACGACGGCGGCGCCGAGGCCATGATCGGCTACAGTTTCCCGAATCTGCTGATCGACCACGCCATGCGTAACCCGCACGTTCCGCCAGGCTTCTGGCGGGGGGTCAACCTCAACCAGAATGCGATCTACCTCGAATGCTTCATGGATGAGATTGCGGCCGCCACCGGGCAGGACCCGCTCGAGTTGCGCCGCAAGCTCATGGGCGCGCATCCCAAGCACCTTGCGGTCCTCAATGCGGTGGCCGAGCGCGCCGGTTGGGGCAGTCCTGCGCCCGCGATCAATGGGCACAAGGTGTTCCGCGGACTCGCGCAGACGCACGGATTTGGCAGCTACGTTGCCGCCTGTGCCGAGGTCTCGGTGAGCGCAGAGGGCCAACTGCTCATGCATCGGATCGTAGCCGCCACCGACTGTGGGCATGCGGTGAATCCACAGCAGATCGAGGCACAGATCGAGGGCTCGTTTGCGTATGGACTTTCGGCGTTCTTCGGGCAGTGCACCGTGAAGGATGGCCGCATCGAGCAGAGCAACTTCGACACCTATCCTGTGGTGCGCATGCCGCATATGCCCAGGGTGGAGTGCATCGTGATGCCTTCGGGCGGCTTCTGGGGCGGGGTGGGCGAGCCCACGATCGCAGTGGCTGCCCCTGCGGTACTCAACGCAATCTTCGCGGCCACCGGCCAGCGCATTCGCCAGTTGCCGCTCATAGGCCAAAGCCTCAGGCGCGCCTAGCGGCAATCATGGCCTCGACCGGTGTCTGCCTTCGCGCCGCGCGCATCGGCTTTGTTGCCTTGGTTCTCAACGCGGCAACCGCGAGCGCTCTCGCCCAAAATGCCTCTACCGGCCAAAGTGCTGCGGAGCCTGTTCTTGCAGGAAGCGCTGCCGCAGACCATTCTCCAGCGAAGGAATCCGCTGCGGAGCAGGCGGTTGCCCAGGTAGGGTTCGAGCGTCGGCCCG
>VGHO01000061.1 GCA_016868175.1 Betaproteobacteria bacterium | reverse complement strand
TGGGCTTCGCTGAGCGCTATCCCGAGCAGATGAGCGACCGACTGGCCCTGCGGCAAGGCACGCAGCATCGGCTCCGGATTGCGCACTGCCCAGGGACGGGCGTGCGGCCACAGATGCGCCCACCACAAGCGTGTACCACCGCGGGTGTCGATGCGCAGGGCGATGTTGCCCATACCCTTGCCGGTGTCGCTCCAGTTGGCTTCCTCGACGATCCGAAAAGGAACATTCACGACCAAAGGCAGGCCGATTCCAAAGCGCATCACGATCCTTGCGTTGGTGATGGTGTACTTCGTGGTGCGCGCCGCAAAGTAGGCAAGGCCCAGGAGGATTGCACTGGCGCAAAGCATGAGGGTAAGCATCCAGCCCGCGCCGCTGAGCGCAACCGTGAGTGCTTCGCCGTCGCTGACCGCGGTTGCGATCTGCCAGGTGGCGAGCAGCAGAAAGTAGAGCACCACCTTGCGCACATGAAACGCCTCGATCGCCAGTCGCTGCCAACTTGGCGCGCCCTGCCAAAGAATGCGCTCGCCGGGAGGAAGCGCGGCGGGCAGGCCCTCAACAGGTTCGAAATCCTCGTGCGAATGCTCGTGGCCCATGATCGTGTCAGGCTCCTTGCAGTGTCGGTGCGAACGCCCGAAGGCGCTCAGACGATCGGCTCGGCGCGATCAGGGGTGGCATACAGCGTACCCCCACCGTAGTAGGCCATGATGCGTTCCTCTTCGAGGAAGGTCACCTGGTCGGGGTGGCGCGTGGCCGGTACACCCTGGAACTGCTTTGCGAGAATCGAAGCCACCTGCAAGGCATGCGACCCCACCCGGGTGAAGTTGTGCGGCAGAAGCACATGCCGGCCCGAGGGCAGCCTCACCTCGAAGTAGCGGATGACGGATTCTGCAAGGTCGACCCACACGTCGGTGACCGTCCCAGCCACCTCCTCGTCGGCAGCGATCACCGGCTTGCCGCGCGGGTCTGGGTCGCGCGGTTCGATCGAGTAGTCGGTGGCCACCCGCATCGGAACGATCTTGGGCTTGCCGTCGAAGGTGTAGTCGGGGCGGTCGAGCCGCTCGGCATAGGCGCCCGGGCCGATCGCGAGTTTCATCGGATCGCCAACCGGTTCAAGCGCAGCACCGATCACTCCGCCGGTGTACTTGCCTGCGATCGGACGCGTGTCCTCGCGGCCGTTGGGCGCAACGAAAGTCTCGCCATGCGCAGTGCGGAAAACCTTGGGATCGGGCATGCCAAAAGCACCGTCATAGCGCACATGCGCCGGAAGGTCGGGATTACCCGGATGCAGGGGGTAGCCCTCGCGCTTGCCCTCGCGCTGCAAATAGACGATCAGGCCAAAGAAAAAGACCCAAAAGATGTAGAGCACAACCTGGGCCACATCGATGTAGCCCGTGATCGCTCCAACTTCACTGGAAAAAGACAACATGGTTCACCTCCTCGCTATGCATGAACAGGGCACTCTCGCAAACCGCTCCACCCCCAGGACTGCGTGCCCGAAGCCAGACTGCGCAACCCGCCAAGGGCTCCCAACCACCGCATGCCCTCAACCCGGCAACTGGGCGAGCCCGAATCCAGTGGCCCGCGCCGGCCTGTCGGCCGACTGCCTCAGGAGGCGCACAACCGGACCCAGCGCCACCAGGGTTGCAAAGAGCAGCGCAATCTCGAGGTGGTACACGAAGCTGTACGGCATGTCGGTCTTTTGCAGCGCCTCGCCCCAAGCCCCCGAGAGCATCGGTTCCTGCAGCAGGTCGCGCAGCGCACCGCCTGAGGCAATCGCCACACCGGCCGCGGTGGCTTGCACTGCGCCCCACGCGCCGAGGGCAAGTCCGCGGTAGGTGCCCTGCTCGAGATTCATGGCCGTGGTGAGGGTGCCGACGGCAAAGAGCCCGCCGCCGAGTCCGATCAGCGACGCTCCTGCCCGAAAGAGGTCGGCAGACCCGAGCGCGCCTGCGAAGATCACCGCGGCAAAGGCAAACACCCCGATCACTGCCCCGGTTGCCGCAAGCCGGATCGCCTGGCGGCCGCGCGCCAGTTCGCGGGCTGCCCACGCAAAGGCGATCAGCATGCCCATCGCAGTGAACGCAGTGAGCGCGGTGGTGTGGGCCACCGGCAGCCTGAGCACCTCCGCACCGTAGGGCTCGAGCAGAATGTCCTGCATGTTGAACGCTGCAGTACCCAGGGCGGTTGCCCACAGGAAGCGGCGCGCGCCTGGCTTTGCCACAAAGGAGCGCCACGCAGGCCGGAAAGCAGGCTGCACGCCGGCACTGCGGCGGTTTGGGTTGCGGGGCTCCTGCTTCCAGAGCGCCACTGCGTTGAACACCATGGTGGCCACGGCCGCCCCCTGCACCACGCGAATGAGTTGCATCGGCGAGTAGTCGGCAAGTACCCAGGCAAAGATCAGTGCGCTGAGCAGCATCCCGGCAAGCAGCATCACATAGAGCAGCGCCACCACCCGGGGTTGCTTGTCTTCGTCGGCAAGATCGGCCGCAAGTGCAAGACCCGCCGTCTGCGTGGTGTGCAGACCGGCGCCCACCATGAGGAAGGCCACAGCCGCTGCGAGCGGCCCGACAAACGCCGGCCCCTGTGCGTCGCCCGCAAGCACGATCAACGCAAAGGGCATGAACTCAAGCCCGCCCACCTGCAGCAAGGTGCCAAACCAGAGATAAGGGACGCGGCGCCAGCCGATCGCCGAGCGGTGGGTGTCGGACCGAAAGCCGATGAAGGCGCGCAGCGGCGCAAACACGATCGGCAGCGAGACCATCAGCGCCACCAGCCAGGCGGCCACGCCCATTTCAACGATCATCACCCGGTTGAGCGTACCGGTGAGCAGCACGAGGCACATGCCCACTGAACACTGAAAGAGCGAGAGCCGCAGCATCTGCCCGAGCGGCAGGTGCGCGCCTGCCGCATCGGCAAAAGGCAGAAAGCGCGGGCTGATGTGGCGCAGTTGCAGCGCCAAGCGGCGGTTGAGCGCAACCAAGGGGGCCAGCCCTGACTGCGCTGCCTTCATGCGGCCTCCTGCCGCTTCAGGCTGAGCAACTGGGAGATGTAGAAGCCACGGCTCACCCGCGGCCCGGCCTGCGCTGCAAAGGGGCTCAGGCGGTCGTCGTCCTGCAAGCGTCGCAGCAGATGGCTGGCTGCAACGGGCACGATGGAGGGCGCGCGATTGCCGCGGGGCAGCAAGCGGCCCACCAGATGCATCATCGCAAGTGCGGGAGTATGGGGTGCGAAGGTAAGGTGCAGGCTTGAGCGCACCCGCGGAGCCAGCGCGGCCAGCGCAAGCGCCATGTCCTGCGCTTCGTAGTGGATGAGCGAGTCCATCCCCACCACGTGGTCGAAGTTGCCAAACGCCGCATCGAGCATGTCGCCGGGCACCCAGAGGATGTTGCCCTCACCGAGGTCGTCGGGGGCGCGACGCCGCGCGAGATCGATGAGTTGCGGCGACAGGTCCACCGCAAGCACCTCGGCACCGCGACGCGCCATCTCCACTGCGAGCGCACCGGTTCCGCAACCGGCATCCAGGATGCGCATGCCGCGCAGGTTGGCCCCGAGCGCATCGAGCAGCGTGCTGCGCATCGCCTCGCGCCCTGCGCGCACCGAGGCCCGGATCCGTCCCAGCGGCGCATCCGAGGTGAGTTTCGCCCACGCCTCGAAGGCGGTGCGATCGAAGTAGGCCTGCACCTGGCTGCGTCGGTTTTCGTAGGTGGTGGACATGGCTTCCCCGCTCAATCAAAGCCGAGCAGATCGAAGATTTCGCGGTCCTTGAGCGACTCGGCGACCAGCGGCGCGGTCCCGGCCCAGAGCCGCGCAGCAAGCTGCAGGTACTCCTGCTGCACTGCCTCGATCTCGGGGCTCGCTTCCATTTCAAAGAGCGTGGCCTTCTTGAGTCGGCTGCGCCGGATCGCATCCAGATCCGGAAAATGCGCAAGCGTTGACAATCCTGTTCGCGCATTGAAACGATCCAGTTGATCGGTCTGCGCGCTGCGGTTGGCAATCACTCCGCCCACCCGCACCTTGTAATTGCGCGCCTTGGCCTGGATCGCAGCGATGATCCTGTTCATCGCAAAGATCGAATCGAAGTCGTTGGCAGTAACGATGAGCGCGCGGTCGGCGTGCTGCAACGGTGCCGCGAAGCCCCCGCACACCACATCGCCGAGCACATCGAAAATCACCACATCCGTATCGTCGAGGAGATGGTGCTCCTTGAGCAGTTTCACCGTCTGCCCCACCACATAGCCGCCGCAACCGGTCCCCGCGGGCGGGCCACCTGCCTCCACACACAGCACGCCGTTGTAGCCTTCATAGACAAAATCCTCGACCCGCAACTCCTCAGCATGGAAATCCACCTGCTCGAGGATATCGATCACCGTGGGCACCAGCCGCTTGGTGAGGGTGAAGGTTGAATCGTGCTTGGGATCGCAGCCAATCTGGAGCACGCGCTTGCCAAGCCTGGAGAAGGCTGCCGAGAGGTTCGACGAGGTGGTGCTCTTGCCGATGCCTCCCTTGCCGTACACCGCGAAAACCTTCGCGGTGCCGATGCGAAGCGAAGGGTCGAGATGCACCTGGAGGCTGCCCTCGCCGTCGCCCGGTCTCGAGCGCTCCACAATGATGGGTACGGCTCTCATACGGTTGCGCCCTCCCAGACGCCTTCGATACGGTCTTCGATGTCGTCGCTTGCCTCGTGCAGGGCACGCAGGGTGTCGGCATCGGGCTGCCAGTAGCTTCGCTCGTGCGCCTCGAGAAGACGGTTCACCAGCTTTGCGGAGGCAGTGGGGTTGAGGGCAGCAAGGCGCTCGCGCATGCCGGGATCCTTGATGAAGGTTTCGGTGACTTGCTGGTAGACCCAGGCGGGGACTTTTCCTGTGGTGGCCGACCAGCCCATGGTGTTGGTGAGGTGCGCCTCGATCTGGCGCACGCCCTCGTAGCCGTGCTTGAGCATGCCTTCGTACCAGCGCGGGTTGAGCATGCGCGTGCGTGTCTCGAGGTCAACCTGCTCCTGCAGCGTGCGCACCCGCGGTGACCCCTGGGTCTGGTCGCTGATGTAGACCGGTATGGCCGCACCGCCGGCCTGATGCGCTGCCCGGCTGATCCCGCCCAGGCTGTCGAAGTACTGATCGAGCGAAGTGACTCCGGTTTCGGCTGCGTCGAGGTTCTGATACGCAAGGGCCACGCCGGCAAGCGCCGCACGCAGCAGGGGAGCCTGCTCGCTTGCCACTCCCCGACGGTCGTAGGCAAAGCTCTTGCGGCGCGCGAAGGTCTCGGCCAGTTCGTCCTCCTCCTCCCAGCGCGCGTTTTCGATCATGTGGCTGACGTTGGCACCGTAGGCGCCGTCAGCGTTGGAGAAGACCCGCAGACAGGCGGTGTCGAAGTCGCAACCCTGCGCCTGCATGTGCGCAAGCGCATTGCGCCGCACGAAATTCATGCCGGGTTCCTCGTCGGCCTGCGCCGCCAGATACGCAGCCTCGGCAAGCATCCGGGTCTGGAGCGGCAGGAGGTCGCGGAAGATCCCTGAAAGACTCATCACCAGATCGATGCGTGGACGTCCGAGTTCTGCAAGCGGAATCAGCACCGCACCACTCAACCTTCCGTAGCTGTCAAAGCGCGGGCGCGCGCCGATCAGCGCAAGCGCCTGGGCGATCGGCGCCCCCTCGGTCTTGAGGTTGTCGCTCCCCCAGAGCACCATGGCGATCGATTCGGGAAACCCGTGCCCCTCGGCGCAATGCCGCGCAATCAGCAGATTGGCCTGACGCAAGCCGTCGGCCATCGCAAAACGGCTCGGGATGCGGTAGGGATCGAACCCGTGGATGTTGCGTCCGGTTGGCAGGATCTCCGGGGTGCGCAAGAGATCACCCCCGGGGCTTGGCCGGACGAAGCGACCATCGAGCGCAGCAACGATCGCAGGCGACTCCTGGTCGACTGCAAGAAAACAGGCCGCACGCAGGACGCTGTGTACCTCTTCACGCCGCAGCGCATGACTCGAGGCGATGCGCTGGCACCTGGTCTCCAGGGCCCCAAGCAGCGCCTCGGCGGCAAGGCCCTTGCCGCGATGTGCCTCGATCTCGTGCACTATCGCGTCGATCGCTGCGCCGAGCCGCCCCGTGCCTTCGCTGCCCGTCTCGCAAGCCGCCTGCTCCATCGATCGCAGCAGCGTGGCAAGCGTCTCGCCGTGCACAGGGGCCCCAAGCACATGCATGCCCTCGGGGATCAGGCTGCATTCGAGTTCCCGAATGCGCGACGAAAGCTGCGCCACGAGGGTGTCGGCGGGGACCGATCCGGGGCCAACTGCGGCATCGAAAAGCTCGAGTTCCCGCGCCTGTGCAAAGAGCATCTGCGCCACGTTGTCGCGCTGCGTGGCCTCATGAGGAGCGAGCGACCGCCAGCGTTCGATCAGGGCCTTGAGATCGAGCAGCCCCGCATAGAGGCCAGCCTGCGCCAGTGGTGGCGTGAGGTAGCTGAGCAGCGTCGCGGCCGCCCTGCGCTTGGCGATGGTGCCCTCCGAGGGATTGTTGGCGGCGTAGAGGTAGAAGTTGGGACAGTCACCGACCAGTCGGTCGGGCCAGCAGTGGCGGCTCAGGCCGCACTGCTTGCCGGGCATGAATTCGAGCGCACCATGCGTGCCGAAATGCAGCAGCGCGTGCGCGCCGAAGTCCTCGCGCAGGTAGCGGTAGAAGGCCGCGAAGGCATGCGTTGGCGCAAACGACCGCTCGAAGAGCAGGCGCATCGGGTCGCCCTCATAGCCGAAGGCCGGTTGCACCGCGATCAGAACCTCGCCAAAGCGCGCACCGAGCACAAAGATCGACCGGCCGTCGCTTTGCTCGCGACCCGGGGCGGGGCCCCACTGCGCGCTGATCTCCTCGAGCCAGGTCTCGCGCAACACATGGTGATCGACCGGAATCGCGTGAACCACGTTGGCCGGCGTGCCAAAACGCGATGCGTTGCCGAGCAGCACCTCCTTGCGGAGCGCCTCGACGCTTGCGGGTCGCTCGAGCTGCCAGCCCTCCTCGGCAAGCCGGCCCAGCAGGTTCCAGAGCGACGCAAACACATCGAGGTGCGCGGCCGTGCCGATCGCACCGGCATTGGGCGGAAAGCCGAAGATCACGATCGCAAGACGTCGCTGGGACTTCGGTGTGGTGCGCAGCCGCACGAGCTGCGCCACACGGGCAGCGAGCGTGTCCACCCGCTCGGGGTGCGGCCGCATGTCGCGCTGCTCCTGACCGGGTGCGCTCTGGCTGCGCCCGCCGAAAATGATCGATCCGGTGGCGCCGTCGAGTTCGGGGATCGCCACCATCATCGTGGCCTCCACCGGGAGCAGCCCCCGCTCGGAGCCTTCCCACTGTTCGAGCATCTGGAACTCGACCGGCTGTGCGGCCACGTAGGGCACATCGAGGCGGGCGAGGATTGCCTCCGCAGCCCGCGCATCGTTGTAGGCCGGCCCGCCCACCAGCGAAAAGCCGGTAAGCGAGACAAGCGCATCGATCGTGGGCACGCCCCTGGCATCGAAAAAGAAGCGCTCGATTGCGCCGCGCGCATCGAGCCCGCTCGCAAAGGCGCAAACCGCTTCGAGCCCGCGCGCCTCGAGCGCAGCGATCACGGCGTCGTAATGCGCCACGTTGCCCGCAAGCACATAGGACCGGAGCACCAGCACACCCACCCGCGGCCGCTGCGGCGCGTGCGGGCTGCGCGGCAGGTCGGCTGCCGAAGCACTCACCAGCCCGGGGATCTTCGGATGGTAGACACCCACGTCGGGGTACTCCACCGGATCGTCGACCCGCAGTTTCCCGCGCAGAACCTCGCGCGGTCCGCCCGCGTAGCGATCGACGAGAAAACGCACGAGGTTGACCAGGTTATCCTGGCTGCCCGAGAGCCAGTACTGCATGCAGAGAAAATAGGCGCGCACATCCTGCGCAGTACCGGGCACAAAGCGCAGGATCCTCGGCAGACGGCGCAGCATGGCCATCTGCTTTTCACCCGCACTGCGGGGGGGTTCGGCGTTGGCTTGCCGCTGGGAAAACGCGCTCCGACCGACGGGCCCGGCGCTCGCCGTGTTGGCCTCTGCCACCTGCCCGGAGTTTGCAGACAGGCCCGACCCGCTCCCGCGCAACTTGCGCAGCAGGCTCACCACCGGTCCCGCAGGTTTGCGCATGTCGAAGCGCCCAAGCCGGGTGAGCTTGGTGATTTCGGCCGACGAGAGGCACACCACCATCGCGTCGCATTGCTCCCGGCGTGCCTCGAGCGCGGACTGCACGAGGGCGCAATGGTCCTCCATGAAGAGCATGTTGGCAAAGACGATGTCGGCACGCGCAATGTCGTCGAGACAGGCCTTGAGACGCGCGGGGTCGGCGGCAAACTCGGTGGCAGCGTGCAACTGAAGGCTCAATCCCGGCAGTTCGGCAAGCAGCCGCAGGCGTGCGGCGTTGAGCGTGCTGGCGCGGTGCGAATCGAGGCTGATGATCGCAAGGCGAATCGGCACGACGGCATCGGTTGCGCCGCGCACTGGGCGACCGCGCGCCTGGGATCGGTGGGTGGAGAGGGGATTGAACATGGGCGCTCAGCGTCCGAAGTGCGCTTTGGCGTCGTAGAGCGTATCGACAGTGATCAAGCCCAGTCCCCGCTCATGGGCGAAACGCTCGGTGTTGCGCCTTGCCCTGCCGCGCACGAAGAAAGGGATCTTGCCGAGTTCACGCTCGGCGTCGGGGTGCCAGCTGCAGTGTCGGGGCGTGGACGGCGGGGCGGCCCCGGCAAGCGGAGGCTCGGCCTTTGGCTGCGCGGCAGCGGCGTCAAGCATTGGCTGTGCGGAGGCACCTCCAAGCGCTGGCTGCGCGGCAGCGCCGTCAAGCATTGGCTGTGCGGCGGCACCGCCAAGATGCGAGGCGCCTGCGGCGTCATGGAACTCGAAGTCCTCGCGAAACATTCCCAGAAGGTGCTCTTCCAGGCCCATCATCAACGGGTGAATCCAGGTGTCGAAGAGCACATTGCAGCCTTCGAAACCCATTTGCGGTGCGTAGCGTGCAGGGTAGTCCTGCACATGCACAGGAGCTGAAATCACCGCACACGGGATCCGCAGGCGCTTGGCGATGTGGCGCTCCATTTGCGTGCCAAGCACCAACTCCGGTTCGAGCGCAGCGATCTGGCGCTCGACTTCCAGATAGTCATCGGTGATGAGCGCCTCGATTCCGAGTTCAGCGGCCAGGCTGCGCAACTCGCGCGCGAACTCGCGGCTGTAACTCCCCAGACCCACCACCGTGAGTCCGATCTCCTCGTGCGCCACCCGTGCCGCTGCCAGCGCATGGGTGGCGTCGCCGAAAACGTAGACCCGCTTGCCGTGCAGGTAGTTTGAGTCGACCGAGCGTGCGTACCACTGGGCGCGCGCCTGCGCCTGCAGTTGGGCCACCCGCAGGGGATCCTTGGGCAGCGCAGCGAGCGCGAGCACCTCGTCGATGAAGCGCAGCGTGCCTTCGAGGCCGATGGGAATGCTGCGGGTGTAGCGCTGGCCGTAGCGGCGCTCGAGCCATTGCGCGGCCTGCAATCCGGTTTCGGGATAGAGCAGCACGTTGAAGCTGGCGTCGCCAAGGCGCTGAAGATCGCTCACCGAGGCATCGCGCGGCGCAACCACCGACACTTCGATGCCGAGTGCAAGCAGCAGATCGCGGATCTCGCTCACATCGTCGCGGTGGCGAAAGCCAAGCGCAGTAGGCCCCAGCAGATTGCAGGATGGCCGTTGCGCGTTGCTTGCCTTCGGAGCCACCACTGGTGGGCTCAGATGCCGGACCAACTGGTAGAAGGTTTCGGCGGCCCCCCAGTTCTCCTTCTTCTGGTACGAGGGCAACTCGAGCGCGATCACCGGAATCGGCAAATCGAGCGCCTGCGCCAGCCCTCCGGGATCGTCCTGGATCAGTTCGCCTGTGCAGGAGGCACCCACCAGCATCGCCTTTGGACGGTGGCGCTCGAAGGCCTCACGCGCCGCCACCTGAAAGCGCTGCGCGGTGTCGCCGCCCAGATCGCGTGCCTGAAAGGTGGTGTAGGTGACCGGAGGACGCCTGTTGCGGCGCTCGATCATGGTGAAGAGGAGATCGGCATAGGTGTCGCCTTGAGGGGCGTGCAGCACATAGTGGACATCGCGCATCCCCGTTGCCACCCGCATCGCGCCCACATGCGGTGGCCCCTCGTAGGTCCACACGGCAAGCTTCACGCCGCAACCCTGCGCTGCATGACAACGACCTCTTCACGGGCGGGAACGGGCTGCAGGCGGCTACGCCGCCGCAGCGGTCGGGCAAAGAGTTCGGCCAGATCGCCGCACTGCTCGAAACCCTGGATCGGTGTGAAGATGAGTTCGATCGACCATTTCGTGGCGATGCCCTGCGCTTCAAGTGGATTGGCCAGACCGAGCCCGCAGACGACCAGATCGGGGCGACGCGCAAGGCAACGCGCGAGTTGCCGCTCGAGGTCCTGACCCTCGCTGAGCAGCGCCGAGGCTCCGGGCAGCGCAGGCCCCGGGTGAGGGGCCGCACCCCGAAGCGCGGTACCGCTTGCGAGCAGCGCGAGCTCGGGCGACATGATCGCCTGATGCAGATACGGCGTTCCCACTTCGATCAGCTGCATGCCAAGCTCGCGTTGCAGAAAGCGCGCAAGCACCGGTTCGAGTTGGGAGTCTGGAAAGAGAAAGAGACTCTTTCCCTGGAGTACTTCGCGGTGGTGCTCCAGCGCGCGCTTTGCTCGCTCGCCCAGAGGGTTGAGCACCGCGCGCCGGCGGGCAGCATCCACCGCAAAGAGATCCGCTGCGGCTTCGTACCAGGCGCGCGAGCCCTCGACACCGATCGGAAAGAGGCTTGGGCGGTGCTGCGCTCCGCGCGCCTGCAGCAGACGGAGCGTCTCCCCGAGAAAGGGCTGCGCGAGAAGTATCCGGGTATCGGGCCCCACCGAAGGCATGTGCCGGCTGCTGCGCGCGGGAAGAAACTCAACGTCTTCGATGCCGAGCAGGCCAAGGTTGCGCCGCACCTGATCTTCCACCACGTCGGCAAGGGTGCCCGCGATGAGCAGATGCGGTCGGCCGGTGCGGGGGCGCGCAGCAAGCGTGGGCACCAGTGCCGCAAGACAGGCGTCTTCACCCTGGGTAAAGGTGGTCTCGATCCCCGAGCCTGAGTAGGCGAGCACCCTCACGGCCGGGGCGTGCGTTTGCGCGAGCCTTGCAGCGGCGCGGGCAAGGTCGAGCTTGATCACTTCCGAGGGGCATGACCCCACCAGAAAGAGCAGCCGTATCTCGGGCCTGCGCGCAAGGAGTTCCCCAACCACCCGGTCGAGTTCCTCGTTGGCGTCGGCAAGCCCTGCGAGATCACGCTCTTCGATGATCGCGGTGGCAAAGCGCGGCTCGGCAAAGATCATCACACCCGCAGCCGACTGCATCAGGTGCGCGCAGGTGCGCGATCCCACGATCAGGAAAAACGCATCCTGGATTCGCCGATGCAGCCACATGATTCCCGTGAGCCCGCAGAAAACCTCGTGCTGCCCCCGTTCGCGAAGCGGCACCACCGACACCTGCTCGGCATTGCAGGCCGAGGGCGCGTGAGCGCCACCATCGAGGCGCTCAGCCGCGTTCATGGGCCCACGGTCCTGCTGCGAGGGCTTGCGAGGTGTGGCGCTGCAAGCGCGCTGTACGCAGCTTCACAAGGAACTGAAGCGCATTCACGAGATAGACGGCATAGGCGGCAAGCGCGATCACCATGTGCAACTGCGGCGTGCCGATGCCCTTCCACCACACCACCAGATACGCCGAGTGCAGCGCGATCACCAGCATGCTCACCACGTCTTCCCAGAAAAACGCGGGCGCAAAGAGGTATTGACCGAACACCACCTTTTCCCAGATGGCACCGGTGACCATGATCAGGTAGAGAAGCGCGGTCTTGCACACAACCGAGATCGCTGCGGCCTGGTAGGACTCGCCCGTTGC
The DNA here is from genome assembly GCA_016868175.1 of Betaproteobacteria bacterium. Classification (GTDB taxonomy): domain Bacteria; phylum Pseudomonadota; class Gammaproteobacteria; order Burkholderiales; family Burkholderiaceae_E; genus UBA3064. The sequence continues at coordinate 1,255 of VGHO01000061.1, read as the reverse complement.
GAGGTAGCGCAGCACCAGCGCGAGACTCACCACGAAGACGAGGAACTGGAGCGGGGCGAGCACACCCTGCACCAGGGTCCACGCGCTCCTGTCGCGACGCATCCTCTGCTCCGGGGTGTACAGCCCCCGGGAACATGATGGGCGGGCAACAGAATCGGCACTCGGCATGGCGATGGTCTCAAACGCCTCTTTGTGGTCTGACCAGCCAATGTAGACCCTGGACGCGCGACTGTCAATTTTTTTGTACGTCAACAACTCTTGACACTTGGCCAGCTTCTGTCTACAACATCGCCTCTACAGTCCTGGGCCAGAGCATCGCGGCGGCACAAGGTTGGGCACGTCTGCGGCGTTTGCCGCCCCAGGAGGGACTGGGCTTGATGTGGGCAGCGGACCGCCGGCCTGATGTGGGCGGATATGCGCGAGCTTGATGTGGGCAGCGGACCACCGGCCTGATGTGGGCGGTGAACCACCGGCTTGCGGTGCGCGAACTTGAGGAGTTGGAACGGTCGAATGAAGCGAAGCGAAGCGCCCGCGCCCGCAGACGCCGGGAAGGTTTCCGAACGGAGGCGGCGGTCCGGATCGGCCGAGCCGCCCACGCGGACGCACACGTCCACGCCGACGCCGGTGCCAGCACCCGAGCCAACACCCGCACCGACACCAGTACTGACGCCCGCGCCGACGCCCACGCGCACCAATGGACTTGGCACAAGCGAGGCCCCTGATCAGAACGAGGGAGCGGTCCCCGGCGACCCGCTTCGCTGGACCGACGTGCTCAGCTGGACCGCCGATCTGGTGTTGTTGCTCGACGGGCACGGACAGATCGTGCGCGCGATCGGAAAGCCTGAGGGCATTGATACGCTCGAGTTGCGCTCCTGGGAAGGGAGGACGCTCGATGCGCTGATCACCGAGGACAGCCGACCGAAGCTTGCGGCGCTCCTCGGGGATGCAAGACGCCTCGCCTCGATCGCATCGCTGCTTGGCGCTGCAGCGGGAGCGACCGGCTCCACGACGGCCGCAGCGGGCCCAACCTGGAGGCAGCTCAATCTCGCGGTGAAGCAGGGCCCTCTTGCCGTCTCGTTCAATGCCCGCAGGCTCGACGGGCACGAAACCACCGTTGTTCTTGGCCGATCGATGGCCCACATCATGCGTTTGCAGCAGCAGTTCGTTCAGTCGCAGCAGCAGATCGAGCAGGAATTCGCCCGACTGCGGGATCTCGAAGCGCGGTTTCGCCTTCTTTTCCAGAACAGCGAGGATC
>VGHO01000060.1 GCA_016868175.1 Betaproteobacteria bacterium | reverse complement strand
GATCGAACCCGTATCTGAGGCTTGGGAAGCCGCCGTTCTACCATTGAACTATGCCCGCAGGGGGGCCTTTCAGAGGCCCTTTTCGAATTTTCTGTCGGATGTCTTGCCGAACGCCTTGCCGCATGACTTCTCGAACGCCTTGCCGCATCACTCCCCGGATGCCCTGGCGCGCGACCTGTCAGATATCCTGACCCGAACCTGAATGGTACACCTGCCCGGCCCCCCCCGCGCATCACTGCGTCCTGCGCTTGTCTTCGATCTGGGCGGGGTATTGATCGACTGGCGGCCGCATGCCTTCGTCGAATCGCTCGCGCCGGGAGTCGCGCTAAGCGGCAGCGAGCGCGACTGGCTGATGCAGTGCGTGTTCCAGGATTACGGGCCCTCCTCCGACTGGGTGGCCTTCGATCTCAACCGTCTGGAACTTGACGAGCTCTGTGCGCGTATTGCCAAGCGCCTGAGCGGGAGCCGCCGGATTCATCCACGCCTGGATTGCCTTACAACCCTTGCAACCGGCGTTGAGGAGTGGATACACGCCCTGACCGACCGACTCCAGCCGCTTTCGCCAAATGTCGCGTGGCTCAGGGCGCTGCGCATGGAGCGCTGGCAGCTCTATTTTCTTTCCAATATGCCGCGCCTGTTCATCCCGAAAGTGCTTCGCCATCGCGAATTGTTCGACTGCTTTGACGCCGGGATTTTCTCGGGCGAGGTGAATCTCGCCAAGCCGGATCCGGCCCTCTTTGCGCTTGCAGCGTGCAGGTTTTCAGCCACCACCGAAAGCGCTGCAAACCGCTTCATCTTCCTTGATGATCATCCGGCAAACGTCGCCGCAGCGCGCAGCTTCGGTTGGCGGGCGATTCTCTTCGATTCCCTGAGTTCGGCGCAAACGCAGTTTGCACGTCTCGTTTCGCAATCCGATGCATGAAGGATCCGATGCACAGCATGGGCAAGCCGTCGCCCTCTGCGATCCGCAGTTACGTGCTGCGTACCGGACGTATCGGAAGCGGTCAACGACGGGCTCTTGAATCGCTTGCTCCCGATTATGTCGTACCCTTTGAGGCCAGCCGCCCGCCCGGAACCTTGGCCCACCTTTGGCCGGACCGGGTTCGGGATGGCCCCCTGATCGTTGACATTGGATTTGGCATGGGTGAGGCACTCGCGGCAATGGCGGCGCAACACCGGGATCGCCGTTTCCTGGGCATCGAAGTGCACCCGCCTGGCGTTGGAAGCCTGTTGCAACGCATCGAAACACTCGCACTCGACCATGTGCGGATCGTGCAACACGACGCAGTCCCGGTGGTTCAGGCGATGCTCGGCGCCGCCAGTGTGGATGCTTTCCATGTTTACTTTCCGGACCCCTGGCCCAAGAAGCGCCATCACAAGCGGCGCCTCGTCCAGCGGCCCTTTGCGGAATTGCTTGCCAGCCGACTGCGGCCCCGTGGCTATCTGCACTGTGCAACCGACTGGGAGCCCTACGCGGTTGCGATGCTCGATTGCCTGAGCCAGATCGCCGAATTGCGCAATGCCCACGAGGGCTTTCATCCGCGACCCGAATGGCGTCCGCTGACCAGGTTTGAGCGTCGCGGACTGCAACTCGGCCACAAGGTATGGGACCTGATCTTCCGGAGAATCTGAACTGTGCCCGACACTGAGCTTCTTGAAACTTCGGCGCTCGAACTCTCAGCCCTGCTGCACGCGCGCAAGGTGTCTTGCCTTGAGGTGATGCGTGCGTGCCTGGCGCGCGTCGATGCCTTCAACCCCTTCTTCAACGCAATCGTCTCGTTGCGGCCGCACGACACGCTGCTTGCCGAGGCCTCCGCGCACGACACCCTGCTGGCGCAGGGACGATCGCTGGGCTGGCTGCATGGCATCCCGCAAGCGATCAAGGATCTCGCTCCAGTGCGTGGCCTGCGCAGCACCAAGGGCTCCCCGCTCCTTGCCACGCACATCCCAACCGACGACGCGCTCGTGGTGCGCCGCATGCGCGAAGCCGGTGCGATCCTGATCGGAAAGACGAACACTCCGGAGTTTGGCCTGGGGTCACACACCTTCAACCCTGTGTTCGGCCCCACCCGCAACCCTTGGGATCCGCTGCGAAGCGCAGGGGGTTCGAGCGGTGGAGCGGCAGTTGCGCTTGCGCTGAGGATGCTCGCAGTGGCCGACGGCAGCGACATGGGCGGGTCGTTGCGCAATCCAGCAGCCTGGAACCATGTGTTCGGACTGCGCCCCTCGCAGGGCAGGGTCCCCAAACTCCCCGCATCCGACCTCTTTTTCGGACAACTCGGCACCGAGGGTCCGATGGGCCGTCATGTGGCCGACCTGGCACGATTGCTCGCAACCCAGGCAGGCCACCACCCCAAGGCGCCGCTCTCGCTTGCCGAGGACGTGCGTGATCTGGCGCTGCCGCTGCCATCCGGACCGCAGGCCTGCGAAGCGATGCGGGGCAAACGGATTGGCTGGCTTGCCGATCTGGATGGCCATCTCGCCACCGAGAAGGGAATACTCGGGGCCTGTGAGCGCGCGCTGCGTTGTTTTCACGACATGGGCGCAACGGTTGAATCGGCCCGGATCGCATTCGACCCTGAAGCGCTTTGGCAGGCTTGGCTTTGCCTGCGGCAGAGCACAGTGGCGATGGAGATCCTGCCCTACGCGCAGAATCCGGCGCAGCGGCAACTCCTCAAGCCCGAGGCCTGCTGGGAAGTTGATGAGGCGCTGAAACGCTCGGCAATCGATGTGATGCAGGCAAGCGCGGTGCGCTCGGCGTTTTTCTACGCCTGGCTTGCCGCCTTCGACTGCTGGGACTTTCTCGCACTGCCGAGCACGCAGGTGTTCCCCTTCGACCTTGCCGAGACCTGGCCGCGCCGCATTGGCGCGCGAAGCATGGATACCTACCATCGCTGGATGGAGGTGTCGATCTACGCCACGCTGAGCGGCAGTCCCGCGATCAGCCTTCCCGCCGGTTTTGGGGCAGCGCCGAAAACTGAAGCGCCGATCGACCTGCCGATCGGGGTGCAGTTGATCGCAGCCCCAAGATGCGACCGTGCACTTCTCGAGGCTGCGCAAAGCTATGCGCATGCGCACGCAGCCTGGATCCACCGCAAGCCGCCCGTACTCCACGGCAAGGATCGCTGAGCGGCGCCCGAAACGCGCCCGAAACGCGCCCACCCGATCACCGAACCCGCCGCATTCAGGCCCAGCTTATCCAGCCGAAGTGGGCGCTCAGCAACACCAGCGCACCAAAAGCGATGCGATACCAGGCAAAAACCACAAAACTGTGCTGTGCCACATAGAGGATCAGCCACCGCACCACAAGCAACGCCGAGGCAAATGCGGTAACGAGACCGATCGAAAACACCGGAAGATCTCCCCATTCGAGCAAATGACGGTACTTCCAGGTGTCGTAGAGGCCCGCCGCAACGAGTGTTGGCACCGCAAGAAAAAAGGAGAATTCGGTTGCAGCTTTACGCGAAAGCCCAAAGAGCATCCCCCCGATGATGGTGGCCCCGCTGCGACTGGTGCCCGGAATGAGCGCGAGGCACTGCGCAAGCCCCACCTTCAGTGCATCGAGTCCGCTCATGCGGTCAACCTCATCAACCCGCGCCACGGTGGCGAGCCTTGCGGCGCGCAACTCCACCCAGAGAATCACGAGCCCGCCACCGATGAAGGCAAGCGCTACCGGGACCGGATGAAAAAGGTGGCGTTTGATCGCACTGCCAAAGAGAAGACCGAGTACGGCCGCGGGCACGAAGGCGACCAGCACATTGAGCAACAGGCGAGAGGCGGCGTTGCGCTCGACATCCCGTGCAGCGCAGGCCCCGTGGAGCGCAAGGCGGAATCGTTCCCGGTAATGCCACACCACCGCGACCATCGCTCCCGTCTGGATCGCCACCTCGAAGAGCTTTGCCTTCTCCCCATGAAAGCCGATCAGGCTTGCCGCCAGAATAAGGTGCCCGGTGGATGAGATCGGAAGAAACTCGGTGAGCCCCTCCACGATGCCCAGGATGAAGGCCTGTAACCAGACATGCAGCACGGCCGGAGCAGCGTCGGACATGAAAGACCCTATTTCCGTGATTTTGAAGCATGGGCCGGAGAATTGCCGGCGACTTCCCGCGCCTGTTGGGTGCCCGCGCCGGGGCGACGCCCGCGCGCAAAGCGCGACAATCCCCAGACGGCGGCCAACCCGAGTGGAAGGTCGATGTAGGCCTCCCAGAAATTGGGCGAGGGCGCAGCCTCGATCCGCCAAAGCAGCGCCGGCACGAGCGCAAGCACCGCCACCACGATGCGCTTGAGCGCAATCAGCAGCACAAGCGCGATCAGAAAGACGAGCATGGCGACCTGTCCGGTTCTTGAAGTATCGGCGAGGTAACCCCCTGCGTGGATACGCCAGGGTGCCCATCCGAACTGTTCGAGCCCCAGAGCCGCTGCGGCAAGCACAAGGAGCGCCCAGACCGACGCCGGCAGCAGCGCCTCGCGGCCGGTCTGCACTGCGGCAAGCATCAGGATCACGCTGAAGACCGAGATCGTTGCGCCGAGCGGGGCAGCATGCATGCCTACCGGTGCCTGCGGAAACGGTATCCAGGCTATCGCGCCGATCAGCACAGCGGCTGGCCAACGCAGCCAAGGCCTCGGCAGCCAGCGCGCGCCCAGCCGCACAAAGAGCCAGCCCATCGTGACCGAAAGACTTGCAACCGGCCAGTAGGCCAGCGCGGCAAGCAGCTGCGGATGCAGACTCTGCAGACCCTCCACACTCACAAACCCGTCGCCCGGTAGACCCTGTGCCCGATCCGCTGCCCGCGGTCGAGAAAGAGGAGGTGAAGGCGGTTGTCGTCGGTCTGCGCGAGCCGCGGATCACTGAAACCGCCGGGCTGCAGCCCCTTCGCCACAAGCAGTGTCTCGGTGGCCTGATGCAAGGCGTTGACGCGTTGAAGCACCAGTTGCTCCGGCGCCTGCTCGGGAACCCGGGCGATCCAGCTTGTCCCGTCAAAGGAAGGCAATGCCGCCAGACCGGGGGTGGCCTGGCGCCAACTGAGCGGCCGGGCAGGCTCGGAACGATCGAGTCGACCCACCCACACCCTTCGATCCCCGGAGACCTCGCGCAGGTAGAACTCCACCAGCTTCTCGCTGTGTACCACCGGCCAGGGGTCGGCAAGCCTCGGAGGACCGTCGATGCGGGTTTGCGCAAGAAAACGCCCCTTCGCGTCGAAACTGAGCAGCACACCGTAGCGCACGCCCCAGTCGTAGTGCACTGGCAGCACAAAACCACCTCCCCGCAGATTGATTCCAGGCGCTCCCACCTGATGCGAACCGTTGAGAAGCGGTGCGAGCCTGAGGCTTTGCAGATGTACGAAGCGCTGTCCGCCATCGGCCGAGCGCAGATGCTCGATCCCTGTCCAGGAAAGCTCACCCAGGATCCGGCTTGCAACGAAGAGATGCACAAAGCCTGAGCGATCCACATGCACCACAGCCCCATGGATGTTCGCGAGCGGGTTACCCGTCAGGCGCGCGAGTTCCGCGCTCCGAAGCACCACCCGCGGCACCGACCACTGGCGGGCGTCGAAGGTGGAAAGCGTCACTTCGCCATCGCTCGCGGCCTCGCGCGGAAAGCCAACCCAGCCGGCGAGCAGCCTGCCCCCGGCGAGCGCGACCACCGAGAGCGATGCCAGTTGCGGCGTCGTGACGATCGGTCCGCGGTGAAGTAGCTCGGACTCGGTTGCCATCCGCGACGGCGCGCGCGGCGGCACCTCTGCCCGCACCGGGACCGGGTCGCGCGGTACGCTCATCACCGTCAGTGCAGCGAGCGCAGCAAGCACCACGAGCCAGGCCGGACGCCACCGCAGGGGGGTTGTTCCCCCCTGATTCCCGGCAGTCCGCCCACGGCCACCGCCTCCGTCCCTGCCACCGCCTGCACCAGCGCTCCTGCCGGCGCTACCGCCAGCGGCCCTCAAGCGATCCACCAAAGCCTTCATGAAGTTCGTCCGGTCATTCGCCAAGATCAGTGCTGCCGGCGGTTTTCAGCCGACGGTTGGTACACTCGCCCGTTTACTCCTGCGACAAGGATCGCCTCGCGTCCGAGTTTATGACCCGACAAGGAAAAATTCTTCTCCTTGGCCTCCTGATCGCCGCGGTTGTGGTCGCGGCTGGCGTCGCAGCGATTCTCAAGCGCAAGGAGGGTACCAAGACGGTCAATCCGGTTGCGCAGGAGATCGTCCGCCAGCAGCAGGTGGAGCCTTTGCGCTTCGGGCCGATGGACTGGATCGAGGTACGGGAAGTGCGACTGTCGGCCTATGTCCCCCTGACCGGAACCGTGCGCGCCGTCGAGAGTGCCTCGGTCAAGGCCAAGGTGGCCGGCGAGCTGAAGATGCTCGGCGTGCGCGAGGGCATGGCGGTGCAGCGCGGCGACGTGATCGGCCTGATCGATCCCACCGACTACGAACTGCGGCTGCGAGAACGCGAGGCGCAATTGCGCCAGGCCGAGGCGCAACTCCTCACCGCCCAACGCAACGCTGATGCGAACTCCCAGCTGGTCGCACGCGGCTTCATCTCGGAAAACAGCAGCGCCAACACGCTTTCGGCCCTCGATGCTGCGCGCGCTGCACGCGACGCGGTGAATTTCCAACTCGAGCAGGCGCGCAAGGCGCTCGCCGACACCCGGCTGATCGCGCCGATCGATGGCGTGGTGGCCGAGAGGCTCGCCTTGCCCGGCGAAAAGCTCTCGCCGGATAACCGCGTGGTGCACATTGTGAACATCGAGCAACTCGAGGTGGAAGCCTCGGTGCCCTCGCAGGACATCGGCGCGATCCGCATCGGCCAGCAACTCGAGCTGAACATCGAGGGACAGTCTGCCGAGGTGCTGGCCAACGTGGTGCGCATCAATCCGGCCACCAGCGGAAGCTCGCGCAACGTGATCGTGTACCTGCGCCTCCTCAAACCCGGACCAAACCTGCGCGTCGGCAGCTTTGCGCAGGGTTCGCTGCCTGTTGACGTGCCGCGTGACCGCCTGGCCGTGCCGTTCAACGCCCTGCGTGAGCACGCAGGCAGAACCTCGGTGTGGCAGGTGCGGGAGGGTCGGCTCGCTTCGCAGGACGTGGTGACCGGACTTCGCGATGAGCGTGCGCGGGCTGCCAACGGCGCCATCGGCATGGTGGAGATTCGCGAAGGTCTCAAGCCTGGAGATATCCTGATCGCAACCGCCATCAGCAACGCCGTCACCGCGCAACCGCTCAGGGAAGGCGACCCGGTCGAGCTCCAGAAGCCCTGACCGGCACCCATCGGCCTGATCGTCCATGTGGTTCACCCGCGTTTCGATCGCGCATCCGGTCTTTGCCACCATGGTCATGCTGGCCTTTGTGGTGGTTGGCCTCTTCTCCTACCAGCGCCTGCCGGTTGACCAGTTTCCCGACATCAATTTTCCGATCGTGCTTGTGCAGGTCGAGTTTGGCGGCGCAGCGCCCGAGGTGATCGAGGGTGAGATCACCCGGAAGGTCGAGGAGGCGGTCAACACGATCAGTGGAATCAGGGAGATCACCTCGCGTTCCTACGAAGGTCTTGCGCTGGTGATCATCCGGTTCGACCTGAATGTCGATCCGGTTCAGGCGGCGCAGGAGGTGCGCGAGAAGATTGCGCTGGTCAAGCCCCTGTTTCGCGCCGGCGTGAAGGAGCCGCTGATCACGCGCTTCGACCCCGACGAGAACCCGGTGATGTCGCTTGCACTCAAGAGCCAGACACTCGCAGCGCGTGAACTCACAAGCCTGGCCGACCTCACCGTGAAGCGCCGCCTGCAGAACGTGCGCGGCGTGGGTCGGGTGACCGTGGTTGGAGGGGTAAGACGCGAGATCGCGATCGCACTCGACCCTTCGCGGATGGACGCGATGCGGGTGTCGGTGGATCAGGTGATGAACACGCTCCGGCTTGAGAATCAGGACCTGCCGGCTGGTCCGATCCAGTCGGGGGATCGCGACCGGGTGGTGCAGGTGAGCGGACGGATCGTGCAGGCGCAGGACTTCGGGAGGCTCATCGTGGCGCGCCGCCAGGGACAGCCGGTCTTTCTGGCGCAGATCGCCTCGATCCGCGACACTGCGCAGGAGGTCGAGAGCCTCGCGCTGGTCAACGGCGAGCGAGCCATTGCGCTCGATGTGGTGAAGGCGCAAGGCGAGAACACGATTGCAGTGGTGGATGCGGTGCTTCGGGCGGTTCAGGATCTCAGGTCGCAACTGCCCCCGGGCGTCGACATTGTGGTTGTGCGCGACGGCTCGCGCGCGATCCGCAATTCGGTGGCAAGCGTGCAACGCAACATCCTCGAGGGCGCAGCACTCACGATCCTGATTGTCTTTCTCTTCCTCTCCTCCTGGCGCTCCACTGTGATCACTGGGCTCACCCTGCCGATCTCGCTCATCGGCACCTTTTCGGTGATGTTTCTGCTGGGCTTCTCGATCAACCTGGTGACCCTGCTGGCCCTTGCGATCTGTGTGGGGCTGCTGATCGACGATGCGATCGTGGTGCGCGAAAACATCGTTCGCCACCAGGCAATGGGCAGCGAGCCGAGGCGCGCGGCGCTCGAGGGAACCCGTGAAATCGGGCTTGCGGTGGCTGCAACCACCTTCTCGATCGTGGCGGTGTTCTTTCCGATCGGATTCATGGAAGGCATCATCGGGCGCTTTTTCAAGCAGTTCGGGCTCACCGTGGCCTTCGCAGTGCTGCTCTCGATGCTGGTCTCGTTCACGCTCGATCCGATGCTGTCTTCGGTGTGGAAGGATCCCGATGCACACGGGGCGCGCGGACGCGGCCCGGTTGCCTGGTTGCTCCAGCGCTTTCAGGCTGCGATGGTGGCGCTCGAAGCCGGCTATGTGGCGCTGCTTCGCTGGGGCCTCCAGCACCGTGGCAAGACCATGCTGTTGGCCATCCTGAGCTTCGCGGCGGCTTTTCCGCTCCTTCGCTTCGTGGGCACCGAGTTTGTTCCGGTGGCCGACAACAACGAGATCTATGTGCGGTTCTACACGCCAGAGGGGTCATCGCTCGCCTTCACCCAGCAAAAGGCCCTTCTCGTCGAGTCGGCGTTGCGCAAACTCCCCGGAACCACCGACAGCTATGTCACGATCAACAGTGGGATCGCACAGGGGAAGAACTACGCCACCCTCGTCCTTCGCCTTGTCCCCCGTGCCGAGCGCCCAATGTCGGTGGATCAGATGCGTGCGCCGGTTCGCGCGATCATCGCGCGCATCCCGGGCGTGACCGTGACCGACGTTGGGGGAGGCGATCCAGTGGGATCGGGCAAGGCGATCCAGGTGAGCATCCAGGGCCCGGATGCCGAGGAACTCAATCGGATCGTCGCGCAGGTGCTCCCGAAGATCCGCCAGATTCCCGGTATCGTCGACCTCGATACCTCGGCCAAACCCGGCAAACCGTCGATCGATGTGAGCCTCAACCGTGTGCAGGCCTCCGATCAGGGGATCGGGCTTGCGCAGATTTCCTCAAACCTGCGCACCCTGCTAGCCGGTGAAGTTGCCACCACCTGGCGTGGTCCCGACGATGAGAACTACGATGTGAGGGTGCGGCTCGACCCCGCGATGCGCCACACCCTGGACGATCTCGGCCGCATCCCGATCAGCACCATTGGGCCCGAGCTCGGGGCAACACCCGGCGTCGTGCCCCTGCGAAGCGTGGCCACCCTCACCGAGGCGAGTTCACCCACGCAGATCAACCGCAAGGACCTGATCCGGGAGGTGGCGATCAGCGCAGGTGCCGACGGGGTACCGCCGGGCACGGTGGGGCTCGCTGTGCAGGATGTGCTGGCCCAGGTGCCACTGCCACCGGGCTACCGGTTCGCAACCGGGGGGTCCACCAAGGACATGGTGGAGAGCGCAGGCTACGCCGCACAGGCTTTGCTGCTCGCCATCATCTTCATCTACATGATCCTTGCCTCCCAGTTCGGAAGCTTCATCCAGCCTGTGTCGATCATGGTATCGCTTCCCCTTGCGCTGATCGGCGTGGTTCTGGCACTGCTTTTCTTTGGTTCCACGCTCAACATCTTCTCGATGATCGGCTTTATCATGCTCATGGGTCTGGTCACCAAGAACGCCATCCTGCTCATCGACTTCACCAATCAGGCGCGCGCCCGGGGGCTCGACCGCGCGCAAGCGCTCCTCAAGGCTGCCGAGATCCGGCTGCGCCCGATCCTGATGACCACGCTGGCGATGATCTTCGGCATGGCACCGCTTGCCTTTGGCATTGGTGCGGGCTCCGAGCAGCGTGCACCGATGGGACAGGCTGTGATTGGGGGGCTGATCGCCTCAACCTTGCTTACCTTGCTGGTGGTTCCGGTGCTCTATGCTTTGCTCGACGACCTCAGGATGCGCCTTGCGCGTCGTCGCTGACTTCAGCGAAGCCGGAAATCAACGCGCCCTTTCCATGCGGGTACTTACAATGCGAAGTTCAAGGAAGCACCGTTTCTCGCGAGGAAGTGATGAACCCGAGCCTCATGGATATCGAACGCGCGCGCTTCAACATGGTCGAACAGCAGATTCGACCCTGGCGTGTGCTGGATGCCTCGCTTCTGGAAAGCCATTTCCAGTTGCGCAGGGAGGACTTTGTTCCACCAGCGATGCGCAAACTCGCCTTCTGCGATGTGGAGATCCCGTTGCTCATCGACGGTCGCGATTCGGGCGAGCGCATGCTGGCCCCCAAAGTCGATGCGCGGCTGGTTCAGTCGCTCGACCTCGCCCGCGAGGAGCATGTGCTTGAAGTTGGCACAGGCTCGGGATGGCTGGCAGCGCTTCTTGCAACCCGGGCGGCCCGGGTGCTGAGTCTCGAGCGCCACCCGGCGCTTGCGGCCTTTGCACGCGGGAATCTCCAGCGGGCCGGCCTTCAGCATGTGGAGGTGGTCACTGCCGACGCCTCGCTGGCCTCGGCAGCCGGCACCGGCGAGTGGGACGCGATTGTCCTTTCGGGAAGCGTCGAGCAGATCCCCGCTGCGCTCGTCCACAAACTCAAGGTCGGCGGCCGGATGGCGTTGATCGTGGGGCGGCGACCGGTGATGACCGCGCAACTTCTGACCCGCACTGCCTCGGGTGCGCCAGTCATCGAGAATCTTTTCGAGACGCTTGCTCCAGCCTTGCATGGCTTTGCGCGACCTAGCCACTTCCAGCTCTGAAGCCCGATCCAACCGCACTCCTTTTCCGGGTACCTTTGCGCCATGACTGAAACGACCCCGCCTTGCGTGGATGGATCCTCCCGAGAGGATATGTCCGCACCCGCCCCCAGGCCTGCCAGGGGTAGCACGCACGTGGGCCGCCCGAATGCGTTGCAACCTCGTTCAAACTCCGGGCTACCGTCTGGTCTGCCGGAGTCGCGTCCGGGTCTTGATTCCGGTTCTTGTCTGGGCCGTGGTTTCGGGCTTGGCCTCGCGCTTACGGTCGTGCTTGCATCACCCGTCCAGGCGATGAGCTTGAGCGAAGCACTTGGATCCGCAAACAAGCAGGATCCGCAGGTTGCCTCGGCCCGCGCGCAGTTGCGCGCAGTGCAACAGCGCCTCGCCCAGTCGCAGGCGCTCTTTCTGCCAACGGTCAACGCCTCGGCAAGTTACGGACAGCAGTGGTCCACGATCAACGCGAACCCAACGGTGAACTATGCGAGCCAAGGGCTCACGCTGAGCGTGACCCAGCCGCTCTTTCGCCTCGCCAACTTTTCCGCCCTCGAGCAAGGCAGGTTGTCCGTGACCCAATCCGAGGCTGTGGTGGCCGCCGCTCAGCAGGATCTTCTTCTGAGGGTTGCGCAGGCTTACTTCGAGATCCTGATCTCGCAGGACGCGCTGATTACCCTGCGCGCCCAGGAAAGGGCGATCGGCCTCCAGTTCGAGGCAGCCAAGCGCAACTTCGAGGTGGGCACCGCCACCATCACCGACCAACAGGAGGCGCAGGCCCGACTCGACCTCACCCGCGCCTCGGTGGCGGCAGCGCAAAATGACCTGCTGACCCGCGTTGCCAACCTCGGAATCCTTGTCGGCCAGCGACCCAACAAGATCCGCGCAATGGTCGACGGGCTTTCGCTCACAACGCCCAAGCCTTTCGAGGAAGCCGACTGGGTGGAGGCTGCGCGCACGGGGAACTTCAGCGTGATCCAGAGTCTGCTCGCCGAGGAGATTGCCCGACGCGAAATCGACAAGCAGAAGGCCGCCAACTACCCCAACATCGACGCGCTCGCCTCGGCCAGCAACTCGAAGGGTTCATCACCCTTCCAGCCCAGCTCCAAAGTGCAAAACAATGCATTGAGCGTGCAGCTTTCGGTGCCCCTCTACACCGGCGGGGCAATCACCGCGCGTATTGCCGAAGCGGTGGCCTCGCTCGACCGGTCGAGGCAGGAAGTGGAAACCGCCCGGCGAAGCGCAGAGCAGGCCGCACGCAGCGCCTTTCTCGGCGTGAGTTCGCTCCTTGCACAGGTGAGGGCGCTCGAGGCTGCAGTGCGGTCGAGCACGTTGGCACTCGAGTCCAACGAGCTCGGCTATCAGGTCGGCGTGCGCATCAACATCGACGTGCTCAACGCCTTGCAGCAATTGAGCTCGGCGCGCCGGGATCTCTCCAAGGCACGCTACGACGCCCTGCTCGCCGGGTTGCGACTCAAGGCGGCGGCAGGCAGCCTCACACCCGACGACGTGAACGGCGTTGACGCAATGCTCAAGACCGAGCGACCGGTGGAAATTCCCCTGGACCTCACCGGCACGGTCTTTGATCTGCCGGTAAAGATCGGGCAACCACTCAGAGGGCGTTGAGTCCTCCGCACGGTTACTCAGGAGCGATCGGTTGCGCGACTGCGCTCCGACGCAAGGATCGCTTCGCCTACAACGTCGACTACCCGGGAGGCGGCGCCGCGGTGCTGTTCAACAAAGCCGCGCGCCGCTTCTCCCCGGCGTGCGCACTCGCAGGGATTGGCGGCCATTGCAAGTGCCCGGGATATCACTTCGCCGGCCGGGACCTGCACCGCCGCCCCTGCTTCAAGGGCGCGATGCGCCGCATCTGCGAAGTTGTAGGTTGACGGACCCAGCACGACCGGCTTCCCCGCGGCACAGGGTTCAATCAGGTTCTGCGATCCTGTATCGCCAATCGACCCTCCCATCACCACGCAGTCCGCCAGTGTGTACCACGCCGCCATCTCGCCCATCGAGTCTCCCAGGATGACCGCGCAGGCGGCTGGCGCAACCCGGGAGGCCGGTTCGTTGTCGGGCAAAGTCTCGGAAAAGAGCTCGGAGCGCCTCGACCATCGCCCCTTCCCGAGACCGTGGTCGAGCAGGAGCCCCAGCTCCTCGAAACGCTCCGGGTGACGCGGTACGATCACAAGACCGAAGCCCGCGCGTTGCTGCGGGTCGATAGCCTCCCACTGGCGAAGAATCTCCGCCTCCTCGCCCCGGC
>VGHO01000059.1 GCA_016868175.1 Betaproteobacteria bacterium | reverse complement strand
GAGGACAAGGCACGCGGCTGCTGCGTCAACTCACAGCCCTTCGACGGCATGGACCACGACAGCGCAGTGGCAGCGGTCGCATCGGCACTGGAGGCGCTCGGACTGGGCAGTCGCCAGGTGCAGTATCGCCTGCGCGACTGGGGTATCTCGCGCCAGCGCTACTGGGGGACACCGATTCCGGTGATCCATTGCGGGGATTGTGGCGTGGTACCTGTTCCCGATGAGGATCTGCCGGTTGTCCTTCCCGATCACCTCATTCCAGACGGAAGCGGCAACCCGCTCAGCCGTTACGAAGCATTTGTGCACTGCGCCTGCCCGCGCTGCGGCAAGCCTGCGCGGCGCGAAACCGACACGATGGATACCTTCATCGATTCGGCCTGGTACTACATGCGTTACTGCTGCCCGGATGCGGGCACGCACATGGTGGATATCCGCCTCGACTACTGGATGCCGATGGATCAGTACATCGGCGGCATCGAGCATGCGGTGCTGCATTTGCTCTACGCGCGCTTCTGGACCAAGGTGATGCGCGACCTCGACCTGTTTGGACAAGCACCCCAGGCAAAGGGGGAACTCGAGCCTGGCGGGCAACCAGGGTGCGCAACGAAGGCACCCGGGCGCAGCCTGCTCAGCTTCTCGGAGCCCTTCAGCAACCTGCTCACCCAGGGGATGGTACTCAACGAGACCTACTACCGTGAAGACGGTGCAGGTCGGAGGACCTGGTTCAACCCGTCCGAGGTCGACGTCACCCACGACGACAAGGGACGCCCGGTGGGCGCAAGCCTCCGGCTGGATGGGCAAGCGGTTGAACTCGGCGGCGTCGAGAAGATGTCCAAGAGCAAGAACAACGGTGTCGATCCCCAACACCTGATCGACCGCTACGGCGCCGACACGGCACGCCTCTTCACCATGTTTGCATCGCCCCCGGAGCAGTCGCTCGAGTGGTCGGATGCCGGCGTGGAGGGCGCGCACCGCTACCTGCGCAGACTCTGGGCAAGCGCGATGCAGCGCGCCGGGGCGATTCGCCAGGTGCTTGCCGGCCCCTACAGCGGCTGGGCCGCAGGCACCGCGAGGGAATCGAAGGCCCCTCCCCGCTTCAGTGCGGCCGCCTCGACGCTGCGCTTCGAGATTCATCAGATCTTTCGCCAGGCTCACCTCGACTACCAGCGAAGGCAGTACAACACCGTGGTCTCGGCCTGCATGAAGCTGCTCAATGCGCTGGAGGCCGCTCCCGGCAATGGGGTTGCAGGCGCGGGGGGTGCAGGCACCGCGGTTGAAGGCGCGGGGGGTGCAGGCACCGCCGTTGTCTCGGCCTGCATGAAGCTGCTCAATGCGCTGGAGGCCGCTCCCGGCATTGGGGTTGCAGGCGCGGGGGGTGCAGGCACCGCGGTTGAAGGCGCGGGGAATACAGGCGCGGGGACCGCCGCCACATGCCCTGCGGCGCCCCCTCCACACCACGAAACCGACCAGGCCGCGATCGCCGAAGGCTTTTCGATCCTGATCCGTACCCTCTATCCGGTGGTGCCGCACATCGGGGTGGCGCTCTGGCGCGAACTGGGCTACGAAGCCTGTGCTGGCGATCTGCTCGACGCCCCATGGCCCCTCGTCGATGCGAGTGCGCTGATCCAGCCCCGGATCAGCCTGGTGATGCAGGTGAACGGCAAGCTTCGCGGCAACCTCGAGATCGAGGCCAACGCAGCGCGCGAGCTGATCGAGGCCTCAGCCCAGCGCTGGGCCGAAGAGGAGGAGGTGTTGAGGCGCTTTGCGCCCGGCCAGACGATCCGCAAGGTCGTGATTGTTCCGGGGCGTCTTGTGAACCTGGTCACCGGCTAGTACCCGTGTCAGTACCCTGGCCGGCTGGTGGCCGATCCTCCCGCAGTCGTTGCTGCGATCGGCCCGGGCGTCGCGCGATCCTTGCGCTGGTGGGGGTGCTGGGTGGGTGTGGCTTCCAGTTGCGCGGCAGCACCAGCTTGCCATTTGCAAGTGTCTGGATCAGTCTCCCCGCCGAATCGGAGATGGGCGCAGACCTGCGAAGGGCGATCCGGGTTGCCGGCGGCGCGCAGATCGAGCCCGATCCCTCGCGCGCAGAGCGCAAGCTCTTCATCGAGCGCGAGGAACGCACCCGCGAGGTGGTGGGGTTCACCGCCACCGGTCGCCCACGCGACATCCGCATTGGCCTGCAGGTGGTGTTCCGGGTTACGGACCGCAAGGACGAGGAGAAGTTGGCGCGCAGCGACATTGCCCTGCGCCGTGATCTTGTCACAAGCGATGTGATGCAGGGTCCCACGGTGCAGCAGGAACGCTACCTCCACCGTGACATGCTTGCCGAAGCGATCGAGCGGATCGTTCGGCAGCTGCGCGCAAGCTGACTTTGCGCGAGGCAGGCCTTCCGTGGCACGCGACCTCGCAGACCGGTTGGCGAAGGCAAAGCCGCCTGCATGGCTCCTCATCCATGGCGACGAGATGCTCCTCAGGATCGAGGCCGCCGACGCGGTGCGTGCCTGGGGGCGGAGCCTGGGGTTCGACGAACGCGAGGTTGTGCAGGTGGACCGCTACTTCAAGGTCGAGAGCCTCGACCGCGCCTGCCGCAGCGCCGGACTTTTCAGCCAGGGAAAACTCGTTGAATTGCGCTTTCCGGCCAAGCCGCACAAGGGCTGCATCGAGTGGCTCAATGCCTGGGCGTACAACCCGCTCACCGGTGTGATGGTGATGGCCAGTTGTGCAAGGCTCGACCGCTTGCACACGGACACCACCTGGTTTAGGGCGCTTGAGCGCGAGGGCTGGGCGATCGACGCCTCCACCGTGCGGCTCGAGCAACTTCCCGCATGGGTGCGCCAAAGGCTGAAGGCTGAAGGGCTCGAGGCGAGCGATGAGGTCGTTGGTCTGATCGTGGAGCGTACCGAAGGCAACCTGCTTGCCGCGGCACAGGAGATCCGCAAGCTCGGGATGATCGGGACGCGCAAGGTGGAGTATGCAGTCGCCCAGGCCAGTCTGAGCGTGTCGGCCCGGTTCAGCGCCTTCGATCTGCAGAGCAGTTGCCAGGAGGGCGACCGCGTGCGTGCGCTGCGGATTCTCGCCGGGCTGCTGGCGGAAGGGGAACCGATGCCACTCATCGTGTGGGCACTTGCCGAGGGCGCTCGTCAGGTGCTCCGGGCGCAGGCCTTGTGCAACGGTGGAGTGCCGCGAAGCCAGGCGCTTCGGCAACTCCGGGTGCATCCTCAGCGTTTTCCGGCCTTGGGGCGCGCGCTCGACCGGCTCGACCCAGGGCAGTGCCTGCAACTGCTGGAAGCAGCCGGCATCGCCGACCGTTGCATCAAGGGGGTGGGACCTCAGGACGCGGGCACAGCCCTACGCGACCTGGTGCTGCGCTGGACCGCGAAGGCGGGCCGATTTGCTGCCGCCGATCTACTCGCCGGATAATCCACAGGTGAGCAAGGCATCCCCTCGGGTGGACTCCACACGATCCACGGAATCCTCCGCGCAGACAATCGTGCTGCAGCTCGGCCAGAACGCACGCAAGGCCGCTGCCGCGATGGCGCTTGCCTCAACCGCTGCAAAGAACGCGGCACTGCTCCATGCGTCTGAACTCCTTCGGGCCACCAGAGCCGAGCTTGCAGAGGCAAACCGTGAGGATCTCGCCGCGGCGGAGCGCGCCGCGCTGGAACCCGCAGCGATCGACCGGCTCAGGCTGAGCAGCGCAGTGATCGAAGCGATGTCCGAGGGCCTCGAACAGGTCGCAGCGCTCCCGGATCCGATCGGCAGCATCGAATCGCTGCGCAAGCTGCCCTCCGGCATCAGTGTTGGGCGCATGCGGGTCCCGCTGGGCGTGATCGGCATCATCTACGAGTCGCGTCCGAATGTCACGGTCGACGCGGCCGCGCTGTGCATCAAGTCGGGAAACGCCACCATTCTGAGGGGCGGTTCGGAGGCGCTCCACTCCAATAGGGCACTCGCCGGGTGCATGCGCAGGGCTCTTGCGCACGCCGGACTGCCGGTCGATGCAGTACAGGCAGTGCCCACGCGTGACCGGGGTGTGGTCGGTGCACTGATCCAGGCGCCCGAGTGGGTGGACGTAATCGTTCCCCGTGGTGGAAAGTCACTGATCGAGCGTATCAGCCGCGAGGCCAGGGTGCCCGTCATCAAGCACCTGGACGGGATCTGTCATGTGTACGTGGATGGGGAGGCCGATCCCGACATGGCTGTACGGGTTGCCGACAACGCCAAGACACAGCGCTACTCCACCTGCAACACAATGGAGACCTTGCTGGTTCACCGCGCCATCGCGAAGGTATTCCTGCCGCGCATTGCGGCCATCTTCCGCGACAAGGCTGTGGAAATGCGCACCGACGCCGATTGCGCCGCGCTGCTTGCTCCGCTTGGCATCGCCACAACGCCCGCCACAGACGCTGACTGGTCCGCCGAGTACCTCGCCCCCATCATCGCGATCCGGATCGTTGACTCGATCGACGAGGCAATGGCCCATATCGCCCGCCACGGATCACAGCACACCGATGCAATCATCACCGCCAACCACGTCAACGCCCTGCGTTTTCTGCGTGAAGTCGATTCTGCGTCGGTGATGGTGAATGCATCAACCCGGCTCGCAGACGGCTTCGAGTTCGGCCTCGGCGCCGAGATCGGCATCTCCACCGACAAGCTCCATGCGCGCGGACCTGTGGGACTCGAGGGTCTCACCTCGCAGAAGTTCGTGGTCCTCGGCCAGGGCGAAATCCGTTGCTGAAGGGACCCCGTGGCGTACCTCTGGATCAAGGCCCTTCACATCGTGTTTGTGACCAGCTGGTTTGCCGGGCTCTTCTATCTGCCGCGCATCTACGTGAACCTCGCAATGCTCGAGCCCCAGGCGCACGCCGAGCGTGCGCGCCTACTGCTGATGGCGTCGAAGCTCCTGAGGTTCATGCAGCCGCTGATGTGGCTCGCGCTTGGGCTCGGACTCTGGTTGTGGCTCGGCTACGGTGTGGGCCGCGGAAGCGCGTGGATGCATGCCAAGCTTGCGCTGATCGCGCTTCTGATCGGCTACCACTTCCATTGCGGTCGCTTGCTTCGGCGCTTCCGTGAGGGCGTCGAAGTGCGCTCGCACCGTTGGTTCCGCTGGTACAACGAGGCCCCGGTGCTGCTGCTGGTTGGGGCCGTGGCCCTGGTGGTGGTGAAGCCGTGGGGCGGTTGAACCTGCAGCGAGGGGCCGGTTGAGCGCGGATCCGCACTGCCGCTACTTTGCGCCGTGTCCGCGCGGGCTCGAGGCGGTGCTCGTGGAGGAGTTGACTGCGCTGGGCGCTCTCGGGTGCAGCGTAGTGAACTCGGGTGTGCACTTTCAGGGCGACCGGAACTGCGGCTACCGGGCCAATCTGCACAGCCGGATCGCAAGTCGGGTGCTGCTCTGGGTGGGATCAGGCCGCTACCGCAATGACGATGACATCTATCGCATCGCACGGCGTCAGGACTGGCCGGCGCGCTTCGCGGTGCAGCAGCGGATCCGCGTGGACTTGAGTGCCCAGGGATCGCACGTGCGCTCGCTTGCCTTCCTCACGCTTCGGATCAAGGACGGCATCGTGGATGCCTTCCGCGCGCACTGCGAACAGCGTCCCTCCGTGGACACGCACACCCCCGAAGTGCGCATTTTCGGTCACCTCGATGCGCGCCAGCTCCACCTTTACCTCGACTGGAGCGGAGAGGCCTTGTTCAAGCGGGGCTGGCGCGGCCACGACGACAAGGGTGCGGCTCCGCTGAAGGAGAATCTCGCGGCCGGGATGCTGGCACTGAGCCGCTGGCACCCCACGCAACCGCTCGGCGACCTCTTTTGCGGATCGGGAACGCTGTTGATCGAAGCGGCACAGCGTCGCTTTGGCATCGCTCCGGGAAGTCAACGCCGCTTCGGCTTCGAGCGCCTTCCCGACTTCGACGCCCCAATGTGGCACACACTGCAAGCCGAGGCGGCGCAGCGGGCGAGCGTCCTCACGGCACAGGCGCTGAGGCTGGCGCCGCTCTTTGGCATGGATATCGCTGCGGAAGAACTCGCGCGCGCCAGACGCAACGCGGAGCGGGCAGGGCTTCCTGCAGGCGCCATCACCTGGCAACGCGGCGACGCATTCCTCAGCCGCAGCCCGGCCGAGGCCGATCTGGCCAACGCCCCCGGCCTCCTGATCTCCAATCCCCCCTACGGCGAGAGGCTCGAGCGCCCCGACAACTTCGCACTCGGCAGGGGGTTGCGTGATCGCTGGCCAGGCTGGACGCTCTGGATCCTGAGCAACGAGCCCGAACTTGCGGCGCTCTGGCGCATGCGTGCATCACGCAAGATCGCGCTGATGAACGGAACGCTACCGTGTCGTCTCTATGCCTTTCCACTGAGAGGCAACACGCCGCGTCGCGAGCCCGAAGGCAGCGCGATGCCCGCGCCGACACTTGGCTCAACCGCACGCAGCGGGCCGGACCAGGCTTGGGTCAAACGGAAGCAGGGCCATGCAGCTGCCTGACCGGGAACTTCTGGCGCACCGACGCGCTGCGGTACTGAGCCGGATCGCGGATGCGCTGGCAAACGCGCCGGCGGCCTGTGCACCCGTGGCCCTCGCGCCGGCGGACTGTGCACCCGTGGCCCTCGCGCCGGCGCTTCTTGCGGTGAGCAAGACCTTTCCTGCCGAGGCGGTCCTTGCACTTGCCGCGGGCGGCCAGCGCGACTTCGGCGAGAACTATGTGCAGGAGGCTCTTGCAAAGATCGCCGCCTGTGATGCGGCAGCGCCCCACCTCGGGTTGCGCTGGCACTTCATCGGCCCAATCCAGTCGAACAAGACCCGCGCAATCGCCGAGCATTTCCACTGGGTACACAGCGTTGACCGTTTAAGGATCGCAGAGCGTCTGAGCGCACAACGGCCCGCATCGCGTGGGCCACTCCAGTGCTGCATCCAGGTGAACATCTCCGGGGAAGCGAGCAAGAGCGGAGTCGAGCCCGGCGAACTTCTCCCGCTCGTGCGTGCCGCGAGCGAACTCCCGGGCCTGCGGCTGCGTGGGCTGATGGTCATTCCCGAAGCGGTGGCCGATCCGGCCGCGCAGCGGATTCCCTTTGCACGCCTGCGCAAGCTGCTGCGCGAAACCAACCTGCAGCTCAGACCGGATCAGGCGATGGACACGCTGTCGATGGGTATGTCAGGCGACCTCGAGGCGGCAGTGATCGAGGGGGCAAGCTGGCTGCGGATCGGCAGCGCGATCTTCGGCGCGCGAAGCACCGGTACTGGCCCCTGAGGGGCGTCAGGGCATCGCCTTGACTGCAGCCGAGAGTCGGCTGATGTAGCGCGAGGCGGCATTCTTGTGCAGGATGTCCTTGTCGGCGATCGACGCGATCACGCTCTGCGAGGCCGAGAGTTGCGCCTGAGCCTTGACTTTGTCGCCGGCCTCGATCGCCTTGCGTACCGCCTTGATGGCGGTACGGTAGCGTGAGCGAAGCGATGTGTTGCGTGCATTGCGCTTCACATCCTGACGGGCACGTTTGCGTGCTGAAGCGATATTGGCCATGTTTGCCTTGTGCCTTGAAAATGCTGCATGCGGGAAAGCTGCGGAGTATATCGGTGCACGCGCGAAGCAGGCAACCAATCGACTCCAACTCCGGCCTGGCTTGGCTGCACAATCTTCCGCAGTCATCCAGCCATCCGCCTTGCCGGCCAAGCTCCTGATCCATTTCGACTGACCGCCTGTCCATGACCCTCTTTCGCTCTGCGGCGCTGATCAGCGCGCTGACGCTGCTTTCGCGGGTGACCGGACTGCTGCGGGAGAACATCACCGCAGTGCTCTTTGGCAGTAGTGCCTTCACCGATGCCTTTTTTGTGGCGTTCCGCCTTCCGAACCTGCTGCGCCGCCTCTTTGCCGAGGGCGCCTTCTCGCAGGCCTTCGTGCCGCTCCTCGCGCGGGTCAGGCTCGAGGCGGATGACCAAGCCTACAAGCGCCTGATCGATCAGACCGCAACCGTCCTGTTCTGGTTTCTTCTCATGGTGTCGGTTGCCGGTGCGGTGGGAGCACCAGCGCTTGTCTGGATGATGGCTGGAGGAATGGCGCAGTACCCTGAGGCGATGGAAGCGGCGGTCACCATGTCGCGCTGGATGTTCCCCTACATCCTGCCGATCTCGCTGGTGGCGTTCGCAAGCGCGGTACTCAATGCCGAGCACCGCTTTGCTGCACCCGCTTTCACCCCGGTGCTCCTCAACCTCGCAATGATCGTTGCCGCGCTCACGCTGCACAACCGCTTCGACCCCCCGGTGTACGCGCTCGCCGCCGGCGTGAGTTTCGGTGCAGTCCTGCAACTGGCGCTCCAATGGTGGGCGCTGGGCGCAATCGGCAAACGGCCGGCACTGGCCTTTGGATGGCGCACCGTGCGATCGGCCTGGGAGGCGCCCGCAACCCGCGACATCCTCGTACGCATGGTGCCTGGCGTGTTGGCGGTGTCGGCGGCCCAGCTCAGTCTGGTCATCAACACGCACATCGCCTCCACGCTTGGTGCCGGTCGGGTGTCCTGGGTCTCCTACGCAGATCGGCTGATGGAGTTTCCCACTGCGCTGCTCGGTGTTGCGCTTGGCACTGTGTTGCTTCCCGGTCTGTCGCGCGCGAGCGCCAAGGGCGACCTCGCCAGCTACAGCGCGCAACTCGACTGGGGCTTGCGCCTCGTGGTGCTGCTCGCGCTTCCCGCGAGCGTTGGCCTGGGGGTGCTCGCCGAGCCGCTCACTGCGCTCCTCTACCACTATGGAAAGTTCTCGGCGCTTGACGTACGCATGACTGCGCAGGCCGGAGCCGCCTATGCCGTGGGGTTGCTCGGGCTGATAGCCGTGAAAGTACTCGCCCCCGGCTACTATGCACAGTTGAATCTGCGAACGCCGGTGACCATTGCGCTCGCAGTCCTCGCGCTCACCCAGCTCCTCAACCTCGTGACCGTACCGCTCCTGGGTCATGCAGGGCTGGCGCTGTCGATTTCACTCGCTGCGCTGTGCAACGCGCTGCTGCTCCTCGCCGGGCTGATCCGTCGCGGCATGTACCGACCGCAGCCTGGCTGGCCGCGCCTGATGGCCGTTGTGGCCGCATCCACAGCTGCGCTTGGCGTCTTGCTTGGGTGGGCGAAAGAGCAGCGCTGGCTTGCCTGGGAGTCCCTCGCCGGGCATCCCCTGGAGCGCGCCGGCTGGATCCTCTTCGTGGTCCTGGGGTGTACCCTGGGCTACTTTGCGGTCCTTGCCTTGCTTGGCGTGCGCTGGAAGGCCATGCTGAAGCGTTGAGCGTTCACCCCTCGCCCACACCTTCACGATTTCCCAAACCCCTGCAGGGAGCCTCCCGCATGCCCGACTCGATCACTTTCTTCGGCGGCGGCAACATGGCCAGCGCCATCATGGGCGGTCTTGCGCGGGCATCGGCGCCTGGATCGATCCGGGTGCAGGTTGTTGACCCCTTGGCCGCCGTTGGTACGCGCTGGATCAGGGATTTCCAGGCGCAATGGCATCCCGGGGTGAGCGCTGCCGCGTGCACCAGCGCATGCTGGGTTCTTGCAGTCAAGCCGCAGGACATGGCCACGCTGTGTGCGCAGTTGCACGACGCGGCACCGGATCAGAGCGCTCTCGTGCTGAGCGTTGCTGCAGGCATACGCCTTGCAACGCTGGCGCGGTGGCTCGGCCCGCAGCACCGCATCGTCCGCAGCATGCCCAACACCCCCGCGTTGATCGGCATGGGTATCAGCGCGCTCTACGCGGGACCCCGGCACGAGGCCGCGAATTCCCACCCCAACGCTGAAGATCCGCAGGCGAGGGCTGGTGCTGCCGGGTTGGTCACCGGGGATCGCCGGCAGGCTCAGGCGCTGCTGCAGGGCGTTGGCGAAACGCTCTGGGTGAACCACGAGGCGCAACTTGATGCGGTCACCGCTGTTTCGGGGAGCGGCCCCGCGTATGTGTTCCGTTTCATCGAGGCGCTGCAGGATGCGGCCACCGCGCTCGGTCTTGATCCGGAGCAGGCCAGACAACTGGTGCTGGCCACGCTGCACGGCGCAACCGCCTTGGCGCGGACCTCCGCGCTTCCTCCGCGTGTACTACGCGAGCAGGTCACCTCCAAGGGCGGCACGACCGCAGCAGCGCTTGCCGTGATGGATCAGGGGGACTTCCCGGGGCTGATTCGACGTGCCCTGGAGGCAGCGGCATCGCGCTCAGTCGAGCTTTCGCAACGCGCCGATACTGCGCCTGGGGCGGGCCCAACCCGGTAGCGCATCGGCCCTGGCGGCAAACCGGGTTTCGTGAAAGGCGGGGTAGGCGGCAACCGGCAATTGGCTCACACCCGGGTCTGGGCAAGGCTCGGCGCACGAGGGCGGGCAAGGGGGCCGATCAGCCTCGACCTGCTGCATGCCGAGCCGCTTCGGGAGTATCGAAAACCGGCACGCCAAGGCTTGCGAGCAGATCCCCATCGCGTCGCAGGCGTGCACCGAGCGCAGTTTGCGGCCGCACAAGCACCAGCCGCGAGCCTGCGGCTTCGAGGTGGTGTGCGAGCTCATCGAGCACCTTGAAGGCACTGGCATCGAGATCCGTGAGCCCGGATAGGTCGAGGATCAGCGCAGCGGGCAGCGGAGAGGCCACAAGGCGGGCGCGCAGTGTGTCGATGGTTCGTTCGGCGTTCACGAACACCAGCGCTCCCTCGATGCGGCAAGCAACGCCCACAGAGCCCCGAAACGCTTCTCCTGGTGCAGTGAGATCGAAAGGCACCACCTCGAGCGCGGTGGCGGGTGCAGAAAGCAGCTTGCTCAGCAGGCGCCCGCGGCGCCACGACGGACCAAGCAGCACGAGCGACAGGGCAACGCCAAGCGCCATGGCCGTGGCCGCATTGAAGCCGAGCAGGATCACCGCAAGCGCTGTCGCGAGAAAGGCCAGCGTATCGCGTCGATCAATCCGCCAAAGCCCCGCGAGTGCGTGCCATTCCATCATCCCCACCACCGCAACCAGGATGGTTGCAGCCAGCGCGGGCATCGGCAGGAGACCGAGCCATCGTGTGGAGGTTGCGAGCGCGGCAAGGAGAACCAGCACCGCAATCACCCCGGCGAGTTGACTGCTGGCACCTGCCTGCGCGTTCACCGCCGAGCGCGAAAGGCTCCCGGTGACCGGGAGACCGCCACTGATCGATGCGGCAAGGTTCGATGCGCCCAGCGCGAGGAGTTCGCGGTTGCTGTCAACCCGCTCCTGCCGCTTGCGGCCCAGAGCGAGCGCACTGCTCTGTCCGAACAGAAACACCATCACGGCCATGGACAGCGCGCTCGGGAGGAGTGCAATCGCACGCTCGAAGGGTTGCTGGAGGCCGGCTCCGGTGATCCAGTGCAGCCCGAGGCGTGGCAGGCCCGAGGGAACCTCGCCAACGAGCCGGATCGCATCCGCGCCGGCAAGGTACACCACCAGAGCCGCAACGACGATGACCGCAAAGGGCACCAGTCGAAGGCCAAGATTGGCCAGCACAAGGCTCAGCCGAAGGCGTTGACGGAGCCTCAGGATGATCGGCCCCGCAAGCCAGAGGGCAAGGCAGGCGCCGAGTCCGAGCAGGCTCGAGTCGATCCTTGGATCAGGCACCGGCAACCCGGCAAGAGTCTGCGCCGAAGCCCGGGGTCCGAGCAGGTAGGGAAGCTGGCTCCAGGCGATCATGACTGCAGAGCCCGTGGTGAAGCCACTCAGCACAGGACGACTGATCAGCGACGTGAGCGATCCAAGGCGAAGCAACGCCGCCCCGAGCAATATCGTGCCGCAAAGGAGCGCCAGGCCACAGGCAATCGCCACAGCTTCCTCGGGAGACGCCGGACGCTGTTCGGCGAGCACCCCGCCCATCATGACCGAGGTGATGGCCATCGTCCCCACCGACTGGACCGAGCTCGTGCCCAGCCAGGCGTAGACCAGCACTGGAAGGACGCTGGCGTAGAGGCCGCAGACCGGCGGGAGCCCCGCAAGTATTGCGTAGGCCATCGATTGTGGGACCACCATCAGCGCGGTCACGAAACCTGCGCTCAGGTCGCCCGCAAACCACCCGGCGCGGTAGGAAACAAGCCAGGCCGGCACGAGCTTCAGCAGGAACATGCGCATGGACGCTGCGGGCCCGGGTTTAAGGCTGGAGGAAAGATGGGCCCAGGCTCAAGGCGGGCGGATAATATCCTGGCCGTTTGCACCAGGTCTTCATCGGGATCGTCTGTCATGCCGGAACCATCCGCCGAAGCATTGCCGCGCCCCCACCCGGGCTCTCCAACGGCAGTCTATGCGCGCCTCGACGACTGGATCGATGCCCACTTCGACAGGGAAGTGGAATTCCTCCAGGAACTCGTGCGTGTGCCAAGCGACACACCGCCGGGCAACAACACGCCGCATGCGCTGCGTACCGCCGAACTCCTTGCGGCCATGGGCCTTGCCTGCGAGCGGCACCCGGTACCGGAGGCCGAAGTACGCGCCCAGGGGATGCTGAGCGTTACCAACCTGATCCTGCGCCGCGACTACGGCGCAGGCCTGAGGATTGCGCTCAACGCCCACGGTGATGTGGTTCCGCCGGGCGAAGGCTGGACCTTCCCCCCCTACGCAGCCCACATTCACGAAGGCAGGCTCTACGGGCGCGCTGCAGCGGTGAACAAGAGCGACTTCGCCACTTATGTGTTTGCCTTGAGGGCCCTCGAGGCTGTTGCGCGCCCCACGCACGGCGCTGTGGAGTTGCACTTCACCTACGACGAGGAGTTTGGCGGGGAGCTGGGGCCTGGCTGGATACTCTCCCAGGGCCTGAGCAAGCCGGATTTGCTGATCGCGGCTGGATTCAGTTACGAAGTTGTAACGGCTCACAACGGCTGTCTCCAGCTCGAGGTTACGGTGCACGGCAAGATGGCGCACGCTGCGATCCCGCATTCGGGCGTGGACGCACTCAAGGCCGCAGTGCAGATCCTGCACCGACTCTACCAACAGAACACCCACTACACCTCGGTGCTCTCGAAAGTGCCGGGCATCCGTCACCCCTACCTCAACGTGGGCCTGATCGAGGGCGGCACCAACACCAATGTGGTACCCGGCAAGGTGCGTTTCAGACTCGACCGTCGCATGATCCCTGAAGAGGACCCGGAGCAGGTTGAGGCCGAGGTTCGGGCGCTGATCGCCGATTCGGCCCCGGGTGTCGAGGGGCTCCGGGTGGAGGTCCGCAGGCTGCTTCTCGCAAGGGCCTGGCCACCCCGCGCGGGTGCGGAAGGGCTGATTGCAGCGATTCAGCGCCACGCCGGGGAGATTTTTGGCGAGTGCCCGCCCTGCTCCGGTACGCCGCTCTACACCGACGTGCGCCTCTACGGCGAGCACGGCATTCCCGCGGTGATCTACGGTGCCGGGCCGCGCACAGTGCTCGAGTCCAACGCCAAACGTGCCGACGAGAATCTGGTGCTCGAGGATTTGCGCAGGGCAACCAAGGTTGTGGCGCGCACCCTCCACGACCTCCTC
>VGHO01000058.1 GCA_016868175.1 Betaproteobacteria bacterium | reverse complement strand
ACGCAAGCGCCTTCAGGGTGCCTCGAATGGTGGCTACCACTACCTCGGTGCGGCCAAGATCATGGCGCCCATCGGGCGCGCGTTCGCCGAAGCGCTGGCGGGGGCTTCGAAGTCCAAGGATCGCTGACAGGGGTGCGCTGAACAGTTTCCTGAGACACTTACCGCGTACTTGCGGACGCAATCGACGAGCCGAACCACACCCCGCGTGTGGGCTGCGGCATGCCTGTGCCGGGCGAGTTCTCGAGCCTGCGAACGCGCGGCGTCAGCCGCGTGGAGCAGGCGAGAGCTGTCTGAGCCCCGGCACGGCTATGCCGCAGCCCCCTGGCGTGGGAATGTGCGTTAGTTGGGCCGCTTCTGCAGCGCGCTCGCAGCGCGTCTGCGCCGCGATCAAAGCGGGCAAAGGGACTCGAACCCTCGACATTCAGCTTGGGAATCGCCTCCGAATGAACCCGCTGGCACTCGAAGCGCCTTTCTGCGCTCCGAATGGGCATCAGCGTAGCGATGAGTGTGCCGTTTGTCTCTCTTGTGTCACCGAAAGTCTGTACCAAGTCTGTACCGGGAGGATCAGCAAGACCGGGTTACCCTCTCCGGCATGGACAACATCGAAGACCAGATCCGGGCTCTCCAAACCGGCGTCCGCCGCCAGCGGTTCGCCATCGTCGCTCTCGGCACCATCCTCGCAGGCTCTGCCCTGATCGGTGCAGTCCGCCCAGCGGGTGACGCCACCTTCGACACGATCACCTGCAAGGCGTGGAAGGTGGTGGACACGGACGGAACAGAGCGCATCGCAGCCCGCACAGCCGGCGAAGGAGATGCGGGAGTGATATGGCTGGATCGGAAGGGGAATTTACGCATCGTCGCAGCGACGATGCCTACTGGCGACGCTGGCGTGACTTGGTTCGATAAGGAAGAGAAGGGGCGCATCCGAGTCGGCGCAGATGGTGATGGCAGTGCTAGTGTGACTTGGACAGATAAGGCCGAGAAGCATCGCTTGGTCGCCGCCACATTCGCCTCTGGAGGGGCTTGCGTGACGTGGCTTGATCCAGATGAGAAGACACGCTTGGAGGCGAGGACAGTCTCGAGCGGAGACGCTGACGTCCGGTGGTTCGACAAAGATGAGAAGGTGCGGATCAGCGCAAGCACCCTCGCGAATGGCAACGCCGGAGTCGGGTGGTTGGACAAGGACGGGAAGGAGCGGATCAGAACAGTCACCACTGCGGATGGCACCGCCAAAGTCATGTGGAGCGATATGGACGGGAAGACGCGGATCACCGCAGGCACACTTGAGGGTGGCCTCGCCGCAGTCACGTGGTGGGACAAGGACGGGAAGGAGCGGATCAGCGCAAGCACCCTCGCGAATGGCGACGCCGGAGTTGGGTGGTTCGACAAGGACGGGAAGGGGCGGATCACCGCAGGCACCTTCGCGAGTGGCACCGTGACCTACCCGACGAAGGACGGCAAGTGAACCACACCGTGCAGGAACCCCCACCGAAGCCCAAGCCGAAGCCCAAGACCCGCTAGCCGTTGGGCATGGCGAACCTGCGGGCGATGATCTCAAGCGCTCGGGCGGCGATCTCTGGCGATACCTCAAAGGCCGCTACGGCCTCGTCGCCGTCGCCGTACCCTACGCGGCATGGTGGGCTGTTGGGTGATCATCCTCATCGTCCTCATCGTTTGTGTGGTGGTGGCTATTGTCAAGACCCGCAAAACCGTCTCCGAAGCCAAGTACGCCGCTGGGGCTGCCGCCCGCGCCGCTACCGAACCCGCCAAGCGCGAAGCCAAAGCCGCAGCAGCAGCCGCCCGCGCCTCCGCCGCCCGCGCCTCCGCCGCCGCCGCCCGCGCCTACGACGCCGAGCGCAATGCCAAGCCGCGCCTCCACGCCACAAAAGCCGCCGCCTTCGCCTTCGCCGCCGAAGCCGAAGCCAACAAAGCCGAAGAACTCGCCGAAGAAATCTTTGATCACGCCGTCTTCGCCGAAGAACTCGCCAAAAAAGCCGCCGCCAAGGATGCCGCCGAAGCCACCAAAGCCTTCGCCGCCCATGATGCGATGACTGAGCTGCACGCAACACTGGATAGGTGCCGCATCAACGATGCGCTGCTCGATTTCTACCGCTCCGCCGGCAATGCCGCTCACCGCGCCACCCGCCACGCCACAAAAGCCGCCGTCATCGCCGCCGAAGCCGAAGCCGAAGCCACCAAAGCCGAAGAACGCGCCAAAGCGGGGCAGTAGGGCAGGGGATTACCCTGCGCGGTATGAAGAAACTACTACCCGCCATCATCGCCGTAGCCGTAGCCGCTGTCGCCGTTGTGGGTTGTTCGGACGCATCCAATGCCGAGGCATCCGCACGCGCTGCAAAGGCATCCGCCGATGAAGCCGCCTACGCCGCCGCCGATGCCGCCTTCGATCTCAAACGCGCCGAAATCGCCAGCTTCGCCATCGGCAAAGCCACAGGTGATACCCGCCAGCCCCACCGGCTGAGCGATTGTGCCCGAGCCCAGGAACGCGCCGCCGCCGAAGCCGCCGCCGCCGCCAAGTACGCCGAACGCGCCGCAATCGCCGCCGAAGTTGCTAGAACCTCACCCCGCAGCGCCGATGCCGCCCACGCCGCCGCCGAAGCCGCCGCCGATATCGTCCGCGCCCAAGCCGCCGCCGAAGCGGGGAAGTAGGCGAGGGAAGGCCGCGTGACACCCCATGCGCGTCCGAGTCCACCATCACGCAAAGTGATGCCGCCCGCGTTGCCCTTGGCGAACTGACCCGACACCGTTCGCCCGTTTCGTGACGGTGCTTCCATGTCTGCATTGTGCAGGTGGTGACCGTCCCAAAGGAAGGGAAAGAGCCACGACGCGCTAGACGGGCCGCTGGC
This sequence comes from Betaproteobacteria bacterium, assembly GCA_016868175.1. GTDB lineage: Bacteria > Pseudomonadota > Gammaproteobacteria > Burkholderiales > Burkholderiaceae_E > UBA3064. The sequence goes on along the minus strand of VGHO01000058.1, from coordinate 10,744 downwards.
GCGTTCGCTGGCATGGACGGCGTTTCGACCCTACCCGCCTGTCCAAAGCGACCCGAAGCGATCCTGCGAGGTCACTCCTCATCATCCGCTCGCGGCACATTCGTGACCACATTCAGAACGATCTGCTTCCTATCCTCGGGCGTGGCATCCGCCGTGACCTTGCCCAGAAGCCTGTCCAGCAACTCACGGATGGCAGGTACCTCGCCTGCCTTCGCACGAACCACCAACACCTTCGCCACGGCGACGATGTCGGCCTCGGTGACCGCAGCAAGCAACGCCTCCCGCAGCGCGGCCACACGCTTCGCATGAGGGTTGCCGGGGCCTCCAGCGTTGCCCTTGGCGAAGTGCCCTGTCGCCGTCCGTCCGTTTCGTTTTGAGTGGCCCATGAGCGCGTTGTAGGGCGTTGCGCTGGTTCAACGGGCACCCGGCTCTGACTTGGCCTGCCACTTGACGCACTCGAGGCCGATTCAGCACATCGCGCAGCGCACTCTCTGCCCTGCCCGATTCCCGTGGCACACTCCTCCTGCCGGGATCCGGCAGAGAGGTTTGGACAACATGAAGCAGATAAACACGGGTGCGGGCCTTGTGGCCCTTTCGGTTGGCATGGTCGCCACCGCGTTCATCGCCACGCGCCTCAGCGGCAGCGAGGCCTTCGCGCAAGTCGCGGGTGGAGCTCGGCGGATCGTGAGTGCGGGTCTACATGATTTCAATGGCTGGACGGTGGCCTATTGCATGTGGTCTGACAATTCAATTGTTAGACCGCTTCATAGCAAGTACCTGCGGTGCTGCTGCCCTTTCATCCACGCACCTCGAGCCTGCCCAGATTGAAGTCGCGATATAGAACCGATCCAGCAACATCGCGACGGACCGCTCGAGGTACGGTCTAGTGGGGTCTGGGACTTGTTCTCGAGGTCGTGGCGATCTGTTCTTAGGCGGAGTGATTCGAGGTCTTCATCGTTCCCCGAACCTACTTGGGGATCTGGGGCTTCCCCCGCTTCCGACCTTATTTCTTGGCATTTCTTGACGATCGACCAAAGAATCGACCCCCGCATTCGACCCGTATGGGCTTCCCGTATGTCGATGGGTATCTCGAGACCTTGGAAAGTCGAGGGCTTCTAATGGCATCCGCTCGACACCCGCGCCGCTAGTCTGCACGGCATGAGCGACGACAAGATCTCGGACAGGATCGGCGTCGCGATCGCAGGCGCGATCGCAGGCGCGTTCAAAGGCGCGATCCTGTTCGCGATCCTCTTCGCGATCCTCGGCGTGTTCGGCGTCTGGAGCAAGGGCGCGATCGCAGGCGCGATCGCAGGCGCGAGCAAAGGCGCGGTCGTCGGCGCGATCGTCGGCGCGAGCAAACGCGCAATCGAAGGCGCGATCGCGGGCGTGATCGGCGGCGCGATCTACGGCGCGATCTTCGGCGGCGCCGAAAACTTCGTCGGCACGATCGTCTTCGCGATCGGCCTCGCGATCGCATGCGCGATCGCAGGCGGGATCATCGGCGGGATGCACGACGGTTAGTCGCGCCGCTCTCCGCTACGGAGCGAGTCCATCGCTCGAGCGGTCGTCTCGTATGAGGCTCGGTCCATCGCGACGACGAGCATCCCGAGACGAATCATCGCTCGACGGTTGATCCCCGTTGGCTCCTCCTTATCGCCAAGCCTCTTCGAGATCTCGACAATCTTCTCGACGATGATTCGCCGCTCCATGAGTTCGATCGCCCATCGTTCGCGAGCATGGTGATGTGAGGTGGTGGGTCGTCTTCCATTGTGTCTCCAGAGTCAAGATGGCTGAACACCCTCACGGTCATCGGGGTGCGAATGTGTCACCTGCGTCTAACGAGATGTTGTGCACTGGCGAGCAACAGCACTCCTGCTCCTATGTTTGCCCACACCCATATTGATCGGTCAAGGTGTATGCGTATCACAGGGTTGAACAGGATGGCAGCAAATCCAAACACCCACGGAAGGGCTTGGTGCTGCCGACTGTGGCTCACGAATGCTGCCCACACGAACACTGCGGTGGCAACGATGCGCAGCAGTGTGTAGTACCCGTAGGGCATCTTGGCAACGCCGAGCAGGATCACCCCCGATGCCAAGACGATCACTGCGAGTGGTATGTGTAGTGACGATTCAGATCTGTCATTCATGCGTGTGCGAGCGGTAATGAAGTCGGTGCGGATCTGGCACTCGTGTGTTTGGAACTAGGTGTTGCGTTTCCACGGAAGTGACGCGACTAGTACGCCAGGAATCATGATTGCCATGAGGGCAAGCCCTGGCAGCGTGAACGCCAGAGCCCAGTACCACTGCCATCCCCAAACATCCATGGCTCCAAAGAATGCGCCGACCGTGATCGGGAGCGTGAAGCGAGCGAAGAAAAAGAGAAGCCCTGCGATGACAGCCGCGGTAATCCCGAGGTGGTGAGCGATTCCACTAACACCAGCAACTAACTGCGCGATCACAAGAGCAAACACTCCCACTCCCATTAGAAATCCAAGTAGGTGCAACACGCCATCCCCGAGTGTATTGCTCATTCGAACAACCTCCCGAAAACACACTTCTTCGACCCCAGCCGCAACTCGGTCACGCTACGCAAGTTTACTCTACGATCCACAAGTCTAAAAGGGGGCTCGGGCGGCGTAACTGAGGGTCGGTGCGACACAACAACGGGAGACTCGAGTGGCTTCAACGATTGCCAGCCAATCTGCTTTGTATCTCTTACAGCAACACCAAGCCGAGGGCGATAAGCCACCCTCCTCATTGCAGCGCAGTGGGTACCAGAAGATCGGACGCCAGTTCGCGAAGTTCGTGCTCCAGTCACGATCTTTCAAGCACAGCCAACGCGCTCGGCAGATCCTGTGTGCAAACATCCCCAAGATCTGCTCGGACTATGGAATCGATTGCCAGTGGGTGTACGGGGAGTTAGCGACTCTGTGCAGGGTGCTTGATATGACGCTCGTTGTCAGGGAGATTGAGCCGTTCTACCAGTCTGTGATGGACGATCACCAGACCAATCCAACACCTGTGAAGGCGAATATGTCGGGCTGCCTGATCCCCCTTGCGTTGATCGTTGCTGTGCCCGCCTCGCTGATTGGTATGCGGGTGATTCTGTGGTGAGCGCCGTGCGCGGCACTTGAGAGGAGTGGCGTGAATGCTCTTCTATCTCGTGATGGCACTCTGCTTTGGCGCAGTGACCGCAGTTGCCATCCATGCCATACGGGAGTCCAGCCCCATTCCAACGCCGCGCAAGCCCTGATCGCCTCCCTGATCCGCCCCAAACAACACCGTGCCGCCCAAGCCGTTCGTGGCAGGGATCGGCACGGTGCAATGGGAGGCTGCGTTCGGGGAACCAGAGGGGTGTCGGGAGTAAGAGTCCCGCCGAATGGGTTCTCATTCACAAAGTGGGGGGATTTGCCAAAAGCGCCTCTCTGCGTGGCACTGGCGGTGCGACCAAAAAGGTCGCACCCAGTTCATCTTGGTGAATGCGTCAACAGATCTTCGCATTTCTTGACGATCGACCAAAGAATCGACCTCCGCATTCGACCCGTATGGGCTTCCAAGATGTCCCGCGGTATCTCGAGACCTCGAATAGTTCGGAGCTTCTAATGGCATCCGCTCGAGACCCTTGCCGCTAGTCTGCACGGCATGAGCGACGACAAGCCCAAGCCCACGATCGGCGGCGCGTTCCTCGGCGCGCCGCTATTCGTGCAGCGCATGGATTCAATTAATCCGTGCGCCGCCTTCGAGCACCGCGACGGCAAGCGCACGATCCGACCAACCTCCGAAGGGCATCTCGTCATCGACAGTGGCGACGGATGCAACCCCGTGACCCGACGGCAAACGATCCGCGACTACGAGCGACTGGTGAACGGTGGCGCACTTCGCACCGCCGCAGAAAGCGACTGGTCGCCGTGCGATTGAAATCGGAAGCCGAAGAGCGCCCGTTCAAGATTTTTATCGGCTGGATCCTCGGCGGCGCGATCGTCGGCGGAATCGCATTAGGCGCGTTCATCGCCGCGAAGTCCGACCTCACCACATTCCAAGGCTTCGCCGGGACTGTACTCATGGTGATCTACGGCGCTCTTTGTGGCGCGTCCTTAGGCGTATGCCTCGACGCATTCTTCTCCGCGTTCTTCGAAACGCGTAAGGACAAGTAACCGCACCTAGTCGCGCACCTCGAACGTGATCGGCTAATGGCATTCACGCGCCGCTAGTCTGCACGGCATGAGCGGGGCAAATGATCACCGTGATGCGAGCGGTCGGTGGATCCCGCCCGACAAGCGCGCCAAGCCTGCGATGTCGCAGCCAGTGCCAACGCCACGAGAGCCGACACCACCGCCACCACTACCACCACCACCATCGATGCATCGTGACGATCAACTCGCTCGCATCGAGCAATGGCTCGCGGCGATTGGGGACAGGCAGGAGAGGCATCGCCGATGGCAGATGTCGCATGTCACGGCGGCTTGGCGGTGTTTAGTGTGGGGCTTGTTGGTCGCGCTGGCGTTCGGTGTGATCGGCTTCGTGATCGGCTCCGCGTTCGGCGGGATCGTCGGTGCGGTGGTCGGCTTTATCTGCACGAGCATTCTCACATCAATCGATGTCAATCGCTCCTCTAACCGCACCTAGTCGCGCCGCTAGTCTGCACGGCATGAGCGACAGCAAGCTTAAGCGCAGGACCATCCTCGCGATCAAGATAGCGATCTTCAGCGCGATCGGCGGCGCGATCCTTGGCGCGATCGGCGGCGGGCTCATGGGCGCGTTCGTCGGCGCGGACTTCTTCGGGACCGGCCGCGTGTTGCGCGGCACGTTCCGCGGCGGCGTGGGTCACCAAGCGCTCGTCGGCGCGGGCAGCTTCGCGATGATCTTGGCGATCATCGGCGTGATCCACGGCGCGATCGTCGGCTGGATCGCAGGTGGGAGAGACGAGTAACCGCACCTAGTCGCGCCGCTCAAAGGTGATCGGGCGCAGCTCGATCCGCTGCGGTTCGACTTCGAGCGCGCAACGAGCGGGCATCCCGTCGACGCGGTCGAGCACTTCACGGATGGCACGAAGGTCGCCGCCTTCGGCGAGTTCGAGCAGGCGTCGTGCGATGCGAGCGTGCAGCGGCACGCCGTCGCCGTCGACGTGCTCGAGTTGCCGTCGAAGTTCGACCGTGATCGAACCGACGCCGACTGGTCTGCCCGAGGGATTCCCCGAGTGTCCCGCCATCCATCGACCGCCCGCGTCGCGTGAAGTATCAGGTTCGTTCACGTCAAAATCGTAGTGCCGTGCGCCAGTCGGTCGATGCGATACGGCATGACGAACCCGAGCGGGCAAGTGTGGCGTTCAATCGACGAGGCGGCGGCGGCACTCGGAGTCTGCGAACGAACCGTTCGCCGGCGAGTCGAGCGCGGCGAGTTCACGGTGCAGCGCGTCGGCGGGATCCTCACCGTGCAGGAACCTGCGCCGAAGCCCAAGCCGAAGCCGAAGACCCGCTAGGCGTTTGGCATGGCGAACCTGCGGGCGATGATCTCACGCGCTCGGGCGGCGATCTCCGGCGACGCCACCTTCGCCGCTACGTCCTCTGCGCCGTCGCGCCTCGTGAATCAGCGTGGCGCGGGGCGCCCGCGCCTAATCTAGAGCCATGAAGTGGGTTAAGCAATCATGGAAATCGTGGGTACTTCGCCGGGTGCCAAAGGCCCTACTGACAGTTGCCTTGGGTTCGGTGATCTTGGGCCTTGGCGGCTGCATTTCCGTCCCCGTCACCTACGCAACGCCTGAGGCGGATGCCGAGGCAAAGCAGTTCAAGTGCCCGGAAGGCTTGAGTCGCATCTACGTCTTTCGCGATGAAAACTTCGGCTACTCGCATCCGCTGACGCTGTCCATCGATGAACAGAGGATTGGTGACTTTGCAGCAATGACGTATGGGGTGTTCGATGTACGGCCTGGCTCCTACGAGTTCACATCCATAACGCCGGAGGCGACGGCGCAGCTCTTGGTTGATGCCGAGGCGGGGAAGATCAACTACCTGTGGCTTGAAATGAAACTGGGATGGATGTATCCACGGGTGCGCTTGCATCAGGTCGAAGATCAACGCGGCCAGACTGGTGTCAAGCGGAGCAAGATGATCACCTTCGCCAAGGCGGGGCGTGCTGAGCGGGGCGTTCAGGGAACGGCGTGGCTTGTCTCGCCCAAGCACTGGGTGACCAATCGCCACGTTGTCGGTGATCGAAAGCTGGTCAAGTTGGTCGGTTCCGACGGGACTGTCGTGGAGACGCGTGTCCTTGCCTCAGACGTTGCGAATGACCTAGTCGTGCTTGTGGCCGACGCCCCGCCGCGAGGTTTGACGCCGATCCCGTTGGCTGCGGGTGCACCGAAGGTGGGCGAGCGAGTCGTAGCCATCGGATTCCCGCTCGCGGACGTCATGGGATCAGAGGCCAAGCTCACGTCAGGCGACATCTCATCGCTGTCGGGCATCGCCGATGACCCGCGGGTGTTCCAATTCAGCGCACCGGTTCAGCCCGGCAGCAGTGGTGGCCCACTCATGAATTCGTCAGGCCAAGCTGTGGGCATCGTGACTTCAAAGCTCAACTGGCTACCTGTCGCCAAGGCCTCCGGTGCCATCCCGGAGGGCGTGGCGTATGCAGTAAAGGTGGCCTATCTCCGTCCCATGCTGGAGGGAATCACCCTCCCGGCTGGGGCAGATACGTCCCAGATGTCGCCGGCGCAGATCTTCCAGATGGCGGGAGCGGCGGTGTTTAGGGTCGAACCGTGAGGCCGCACTCCGCGCTGTGGCGGCACGATCTACGCGGGGGGCGACAGCGGGCTGAGCGTCTACGTTGTTCCAGCCTCCGGCGCCATCGCGCTCCTTGGCGTGGCAGGCCTCGTCGGCGCGCGCCGTCGTCGCTGACCCTCACTTCGCGCATCTCCGCCGGCTTCGGCCGGCGACCACACTCCTCGCCGTGTCGCCTTCGGGCGGCGCGGCGAGGTATCTTTCGGAACTCGCCGTCACAAGGACACGGGCGCCCAGTAGGGCCGCAGTCAAGCCACGGCTCCTTGCCAACCTTGCTGCACTATCGACAACGGTCGGCGCAGAGATCTGAGTAACCACAACTACGGCAAGTGGGCAGTGCACCATTAAGTGGCCTTCGGGTTGGGTTTTTTGGCAGTTCAGGATTTCAGAATACTGTTCGCCCACGGCGGCTTCTAAAGACCGAATCACAGGTGGGCGACGGGTAATTGCCGCCGGGTCGAGGCGCAATTTCCGAAATGCCCGCGAGAGCCCATCGAACCGTTGTGGATATTCGACCCGACGCAGGCGCACCGCCTCCTAAAACCTCCGACGCGGCGAGGAACTCCGGCCCGGCAGGCCCGCCGCTACTGCGCCCAAGAATATCTCTCCGAAGCAACACGCTTGGCGGCCTTGTTGAGTTTCGACACGATCAGACCCGCCGGGCTGTGGCTCGTGCCTTCCTTCACGCCACGCTCTGCGTCAAAGCAAGCTTGCCGGATTCGCTCCGGGTCTCGCTTGTGCTGCTCGTACAACGCTTCGGCGGTCCTTCGGGCCACACCATTCGTCACCATCCGCTCCACAAGCTGGTTCATGGAACGTGGCGCGGGAGCCGTGGCGGGTGGCCCGTCGGCGTCCTCATCGAAGAATCCAAATCCATCCGTCGATTCGCCGTCCATCTTCCGCCGTAGGCCCTCAAGGTCACGCCATAGCGAAGGGTCTTTGCGGGTATTGCAGTACTTCGCGAAAATCGCAACACCGGGATACCTCACGATCAGTCGCCAAAGGTCGCTCTGGCGCAACCCATAGCGGTCTTCCGGGCTATCGCTGCGCTTGCCCGTGTATGGCGTAGCCGCCGCCTGCCAAACCGCTCGGCGCTTCGCACCGTCGGGGCAGAACTCAAGCACATCGTGGCGCTGCTGTGCGTTCAGCCCTTCGAGGGTGGGATCGGCTTCCGCCGTCTCGACTGTCTCCACCGGACAGGCCGGATCGGCTGGTTCGGATGGTTCGTCTGGTTCGGCTGCCTGCCCTGCGAAGCAATCCAAACCAATACCAACGGGCTGCGGCTCGGCATCGATTGATGGTGGATTGGTTTGTTTTAGAGAAGTTGAGTGAGAGAGTTGATTAGGCTCCGTACGTTTGTGCGTATCACTCTGACCTGATCGTGCGGACTCATTGGTCGAAACGTGCGGGCTCGCTGCCTTTGAGGCACTATCTGGAACGAGCAGGATCGTGTCCGCTTGGAGATTGAATCTCTCACGTTTGCCCGGCCGTCCGCCGGGACGCGAGACACGGCGAATGAGTGCCTTCTTGCACAACCCACTCAGTGCCTGTTCGACCTTCCGTCTCTTGCATCCCATTCGTATCATGAGCGCCTGCGCCTGCTTGTCGGGTGGGTCATCCTCCCTTGGCTCTACTCGTGGCCATACCCGGTAGGCCCAGCCGTCACCCTCCCTACAGCATCGCGGTTGCCCTTGAGATGGTTCAAGCCCGGCGTGCGTCCACAGTTCAATGCCCAACCGAAACTCCTTGTCGCTGACACCACGCTGGCGCGCTAGTGCGATCCATGCGCCTTGTGCCTCCGACACCGATGGAGGATCGCCGTGTGGCCTATTCCTACGAGGTACACTCCGAGGCATCCGAAACCTCCGCCGCGCTTCCAACGCGGCCCGTGCAGTTGATGATGCAGCCGCCTGGCAGGGCGGCTTCGTTGTTTGACGGGTTCACTCAGTCTGCGCGATTTCGCGTGGGAACTTGGCCGAGTTGCTGCTCCAGCCGGGCTACGGCTGCGGCGGCACGGGTGTCACAACTTCCACGGTTCTGCCTCTCGTCTTGCGCCAGCATTTCGCGGATGGCCGATTCGGTGGCGAACAATTTATTGCCAATTCGAGTGGTCCTCAGGCGACCCTTGAGGTGCCAGCGCCACAACACGGAGCGACTCGGGCGGTGGCCTGTCGTGTGTTGAATCACGTTTGCGATATCGCGCATGCCGAACAGCAGCTCGGCAGCCTTCTCTTTGTCGAAAGTACGCATCCAATGTTCCTTCGCGAAAGCGGGCCGTCGGCGGAGCCGACTGCCTGCAAGTGCGCCAGACCTTGCGCGAAGGGTGTCGTGTATCTCACGTCGAGACGCACGACTATGCACCGTTAGCGGCTAACGGGTATTAGATGTACCGATTATACCGTCGGTTCCTCTTGATCACGTCGAGCGCGCCGAAAAAATCTCAATTCGTGCGAGTGGCCCGAGCACAATCACAGGACTGCTCTGATCCAAGATCGAGTGCATTCCGACCGTCTCAACGAACCTCTCCAGGGCCGGACGAGATTCTCGATCATGCTTCAGATGGGAAATGACCGTCCAAATCTGCGCCTGTTCGTCATTGATACTGGCGGCCACCTCAGTTGCCTGTCGTGACCACGTAGGCCACCACTCGGGTTGAACTCGATCCGGTCCAAAGGCGTGCTGCCGGAAGAAGTCTGCCAGGCTCCTTCCACCCAAGTAAGGCATGCCTTCAAGGGCGCCGGCGAATCTCATCTTCCATATGCCAGGCACGACCTGGGTTGGGACAAGTGCGAGTCCTACCCTTTCGCCCACACATTGCATCGCCTTCGTAAAGGAGATCGATGTCAGCCGCTTGTCACGACCGTTGCGGTGACCGCCCTTGTGCCACACGGCTCCTTCCTCGTCGAGCTGGTAGCCGCTCAGTTCCGGCGAGGGAATCTGGATGCGTGCCTTGCGCGCATGACTCGTCATGCGACCTCCTCAATGGCCTTGGCGGCCTTGGTAGCGAGCAGGAGGCGGTCCCGGCTGTACCGCTGGATGATCGTGCTGCGTGGAGTATGGCCGAGCAGTGCGGCTGCTGCGGCCTCTGAACCCGTCCGGGCAAGGGCCACGGTTGCCGCAAGGTGCCGCAAGCCGTAGGGACTCCAGTTGGCACACCCAGTGGCGGCAATGGCCCGCCGAACTGCCAGCAGGATGGCGTTGGAAGTGAACGGACGCCCTCGGGTGTGCAGGAAGACGAATCCGTCGACGCCAAGCCTCATGCTGCCGCCGATCACGGCCAGGGCGTCGGCGTTGAGCGGCACCAACCTCTCGATACCGTGCCGAGCCGTCTTGTGCCTGGATGGCACAAAGTGCGGCAGCTCGCCCGTCAGATTCAGTTCGCTCCACTTGGCTTGGCAGGCCTCGCCCGGTCGGCAGCCTGTGGCCCGAAGGAAGCGGATGATCAGCGCTGCACCTGCCTGCCCATTCGCTTCCAGCCATCGCAGCACGATCTCCACGGCCTCGGGATCGGCCGCCTGCCGAGGAGGCGCCTCAGGTGCCGCACCATGCCGCAGACCATCGACAGCCTTGAGCGCCTCGAGCCGATCACCCGGCACTAGTTCCTCGCCCACGCCCCAGCGGATGCACCGCCTGATGGTGTTCATCATGCGGTTTGCCCACTGCCGAGAGCGGCCATCCTGCACCATGCGATCGCGAATGGCCTTAAACGCCCTCGGGCCGAACTCACAGACGCTCGCCGTGGCGTGCTGCCTGATGAGTTCCTTCGAGGCGTAGCCAGCCTCATAGGTTCGCTGATGGCGTGGGCCGAAGCGTTCCTGCTCTGCCAAGTACCAGCGCTCGGAAAGTTCCGCGATTGTGAACGCAGCGAGGGCCTGCCGAGAGCGGGCAGGCCTTTCGGGAGGCTTGCCTGCAAGGTGCACAGCAATGGCGGCGTGATAGGCCCGCCACGACTCCGGAGAGTGGGCGCGG
>VGHO01000057.1 GCA_016868175.1 Betaproteobacteria bacterium | reverse complement strand
AAGGAGTGTACAGGCAGCCACATGCGGCGTAATGCTCACACGAGGGTGCATCCAGAGCGGGCTCTCCGCTGGCAAGGGTTCGGTGGCGAAAACATCGAGCGTTGCGCCCTCGAGCTGCCCTTGCTCGAGTGCAGCAAGCAGGTCGGGCTCGTGAACCAAGGGTCCTCTTGCCACATTGATCAGCCATGCTCCCGGAAGCAGACGCGCAAACGTGCCCGCGTTGATCATCCCGCGGGTTTCCGGCGTGAGCGGCGCCAGAACGATGAGGATGCGGGTTGCCTCGGCAAAGGCCTTCCATTGCTTTGGGCCCGCGTAGCACTGCACAGCGGAGCTACCCGGGCTACCCGGGATTTCGCTCCTCCGAAACCCGTGGACTGGAAACCCGAGTGCGCCGAGCACTGCGGCAACCTGGGTGCCGAGCACACCCATGCCCACGATGCCGACTGGAAAGTCCGAAGCTTCGAGCGGTCGCCGCGGCTGCCAGCGGCGCTGATGCTGGTCTGTGGCGTAGGCCTTCCGGTTTCCGATCCGCTGCAGACACTCGAGTGCGCAGTACTGTGCCATCTGCAGGCCCATTCCTGCGTCCTCGAGCCGATAGATCGGCAAGGAGACAGGGACTGCGCGCGTGTCGAGGATTGCGTCCACGCCCGCGCCGGCGTTGAAGAAGGCTCTGAGCCGAGGGTTCGCCTCAAAGAAACGGCGGGGCGCGAGCCATCCCATGGCGTAGTCGGCCGATGCGTTGCCAGGCAATGGTTGCGCAGTGCTGTCGTGCCAGGGCCTCACTGCGGCATCGATCGATCGCACCACACAGGCCTGCGCGAGGGCGTCTGCCCAGCGCAGCGCTTCATGTGGTTGCGGAAACGCCACCGCGACGCGAATCGGAGCTTTGCCTTTCACAGCGTGCGGAGCAGCGGCAGAGCCGCGTTGCTCCTTCGGAGCCCGGGTGTCCAGCGGGGATCGTGGATGGGCTCCGGTGGAGTTGCCCTGAAACATTCCGCAGGGTACGCCCTGGTGTGTTGCCTCGGGCACGGTGCCGTCCGCAGGACCCAAAACGCGCGGCATCGCTTGACCATCTTCAGGAACCCGAGGCCTCGCAGGGCGCGGAGGGTATGCGCACTTCCACTGGTTCGAGCCTGACGAGGACGGCTGCTTCATCCACCTGGTCCCCGAGCGCAAAGGGGAGCTCTCGCACGCGCGCGGCGCAGGGCGCGCTGATGCTGTGCTCCATCTTCATTGCCTCCATCACGAGGAGCGTCTGACCAGCCTCGACTGCATCGCCCTCGGCGACCTCGAGCGCAATGATCTTGCCTGGCATTGGCGCGCGAAGGGTGCCCTGGCTGACTTCGCCACCCAGCAGCGGCGTATCCTCATCGACGAGGGTGAGATGAACCACAGTCTGCGCAAAGTACACATGGACGTCACGGCGAGGTAGCCCCCCGATCAGGGACTCCACCCATCGAACGTCGGCCTGCACCCGGATTTCATCGCGCAGCCAGCCGTCGGCCTGCAGTTGGAGACCGGCTTGAAGCGGAACGTCGGCTTCAAGCGGAACGTCGGCTTGCAGCGGGTTGTGGGCTTGCAGCGGGTTGTCGGCTCGCAGGAGGTTCTCGGCTTTGCCTTCGAGGCCGGACATTGCAGGCCCTGAGGTAGTGGCATGGGCCGGATCCGATGCAACACAGGTGAACTGCGCCACGAGTTGCGTGCCCTCGAGCGCGCCTTGCACCAGCAGCCATCTCTGTCCCTCGACTTCGATCTGCGGCATCCCTGGTGCGGACCAGTAGACCTTGACGGGGACAGGCCTGGCATGCGGGTCGCTGCCCGGGCATAGCCAGAGCAACAAGGCGGCGGGGTCGGCTTTGCGCAGGCCCGCATGGCGCCAGCCGTCGCGGTCGGGGTGCCGACGGCGGATGTCGAGCAGTTGTGCGGCCGCGACCGCAAGCAGGGCCTCGCGCTGGGTGTCGGTTGTCGGCAACGGAAGCAGGGCGTCGATCGACGATTCGATGAGCCCGGTGCTCACCTGGCCTGCCCTCACCCTGGGATGCGCAAGCAGTTGCTGCAGGAAAGCGAGATTGCTGCCTGGACCGATCAGCCGGGTTCGAGCAAGCGCAAGCCCCAGGCTTGAAAGCGCCTCCTCCCGGTTGTGGCCATGCGCAATCACTTTCGCGATCATCGGATCGTAGTCGGCGCCGATCACATCGCCCTCGCGGACACCGCTGTCGACCCGAAGTGGGGTTGCGGTGGAGAAGGTCCCATGGGGTTGCGGGAACTCCAGCACCTGCAAGCGGCCAGTGGAAGGCAGGAAGCCCCGAGCGGGGTTCTCGGCGTAGAGCCGCACTTCGACCGCATGTCCCTGTGGTTGCAGCGAGTCCCAGCGCGGGGGAAGCGGCTCACCCATCGCCACGCGCAACTGCCACGCCACAAGATCCTCGCCAAGAATCATCTCGGTAACCGGATGCTCCACCTGCAGCCGGGTGTTCATTTCCATGAAGTAGAACACACCGTGGGTGTCGACAATGAACTCGACGGTGCCCGCGTTCTGATAGTTGACGGCCCGCGCTGCGGCAACCGCCGCTGCGCTGATCGCCTGGCGCGCCTCCCGGCTCCATCCCGGCGCAGGCGCCTCCTCGATCACTTTCTGATGACGGCGCTGCAGGCTGCAATCTCGCTCGAGCAGCGACACGACATGTCCGTGCTGATCGCCAAAGACCTGGACCTCGACATGGCGGGGTTCGAGCAGGTAGCGCTCGATCAGGACCTGCGCAGTGCCAAAGCTCGAGAGCGCCTCGCGCTGACATGATGCAAGCGCGGCCGCAAAGTCCTCTGCACAATCGACTCTGCGCATCCCCTTGCCGCCGCCGCCCGCAGACGCCTTGATCAGTACCGGGTAGCCGATGGCCTCGGCCTGAGCCTCGAGCCAGTCGGGATCCTGACGTTCGCCGTGGTAGCCGGGCACCAGCGGGACGCCGGCTGCCGACATGAGCGCCTTGGCCTGTGCCTTGCTGCCCATCGCGGCGATCGAAGCAGGCGTGGGGCCAACGAAGATCAAACCGGCATCGCAGACAGCCTGCGCGAAGTCGGCATTTTCCGAGAGGAATCCGTAGCCTGGGTGAATCGCGTCGGCTTGCGTTTGGCGTGCGGCCTCGAGGATCGCTTCCTTGCGGAGGTAGGATAGGCGCGCGGGCGACTCACCGATCCGGACCGCATGATCAGCGCCAGCGACGTGTGCAGCGTTGCGGTCGGCATCGGAGTAGACCGCGATCGTGACCATCCCCATTGCGCGCGCAGTGCGCATTACCCGGCAGGCGATCTCGCCGCGGTTGGCAACCAGCAGGCGGTGGATGCGGCGTGCTTCGATCTTCACGGTTCGGACCTCAGGTTTCGACGCGAGGGTTTCGACCGGCAGCCCCCGATCCGCGAGCCAGGTTCAAAAGGGCGTGGCGATGCAGGCTCCGCGCTCATCCAGCGGCAACCCCGGAAATCCAGGCGGGCGGGCGTTTCCCGAAAAATGCGGCGATACCTTCCTGCGCCTCATCGCTTGCCCGGACTTCGGCAATGCGTCGCGCAGTCTCTGCGGTAAGCGCCTCGTCGATGGGTTGTCCCGCCACATCTGCGATCAGCCGCTTGCAATGCCCTAGCGCTTTCGGGCCGGCTGCGAGGAGTTGCCCAAGCATCGCATTGACACGCGCATCGAGTTCGGCCTCGGGCACGATGTCGGAGATCAGTCCGATACGCCAGGCCTCGGCTGCTTCGAAGACCTCGGCGCTCAGGAAGTAGCGCCTTGCCTGCCTTTCGCCGATCGCCTTGATCACATAGGGGCTGATCATGGCGGGGATGAGTCCGAGTTTCACCTCGGAAAGCGAAAACCGGGTTTCAGCGCTCGCCACCGCGATATCGCAAGCGGCAACCAGTCCCATGCCGCCCGCGAAGGCGGCGCCGTGCACACGGGCAAGCGTTGGCTTGGGACTTCCATAGAGCAAGCGCAGCAGATGTGCGAGCTGCGCCGAGTCGGCGCGCGCTTCCTCTGCACTCATGTCGCGCGCCTTTTTCATCCAGGCGAGATCGCCTCCCGCGCAGAAAGCTTTCCCGCGTCCCGCAAGCAGGATCACGCGCACTTCGTCATCGTCGATTGCGCGCGCGACCGCTTCGCCCAGTTCGGTGATCAACACATCGTTCATTGCGTTGCGCACTTCGGGGCGGTTCAGCCAGACGAGTGCGACGCCTTGTTGCAACTCGCATTCGACGTGGTGGTAGTGCATGGACTCTCCTGTGGACCGGATCGAGGTGGGGAGGTTTCGCAGGGTGAAGTGGGATGCGATGCGGTGGGTGAAGCGGGGCGTGACGCGGCGGGTGCTGTGCGAGGCGGACCGTGAAGTGAGGTCGGCTCTGCGCCTACATCCGGAACACGCCAAAACGGGTGTGCCGAGGTGGCGCGTGCAGGCCCATGCGCAGCCCCAATGCGATGACGCGGCGGGTGTCTTCCGGATGGATCACCCCGTCGTCCCAGATTCGGGCGCTTGCGTGATAGGGGTGTCCCTCGCGTTCGTACTTCGCCCGGATCGGTGTCTTGAACGCCTCGATTTCGTCTTCGCTCATCGCCTGGCCCCGCGCCACCAGGCCGTCTTGCCGGACCGTGGCAAGGACCGCTGCAGCCTGTTCTCCACCCATCACCGAGATGCGGGCGGTGGGCCACATGAAGAGCAGCCGGGGTGAGTAGGCGCGACCGCACATACCGTAGTTGCCGGCACCGAAACTGCCCCCGAGGATCACCGTGAACTTTGGCACCCTGGCGCAGGCGACCGCTGTGACCAGCTTGGCGCCAGCCCGCGCGATGCCTTCGCTTTCGTACTTGCGACCCACCATGAACCCAGTGATGTTCTGAAGAAAGATGAGCGGGATGCCGCGCTGGCAGCACAGTTCGATGAAGTGCGCGCCCTTGTTCGACGACTCCGAAAAGAGGATGCCGTTGTTGGCGAGGATCCCCACGGGGATCCCGTGCCAGCGGGCAAACCCGGTCACGAGGGTAGCCCCATAGCGCGCCTTGAACTCGTCGAGCTCCGAGCCGTCGACCAGACGCGCAATCACCTCGCGCACGTCGTAGGGCTTGCGGGTATCGGCCGGGACGATGCCTCCGAGTTCGGCCGGATCGTAGTCCGGTTCGCGCGCGGCCTGCAGATCGAGGCCGGTCTGCGGTGTCTGCGCAGGCAGGTGCGACACAATCCGGCGCGCGATCGCCAGCGCATGGCGATCGTCGTGCGCGAAGTGGTCGGCAACACCGGACAGGCGTGTGTGTACGTCCGCCCCGCCCAATTCCTCGGCGCTTACCACCTCTCCGATCGCTGCCTTCACCAGCGGCGGGCCGCCCAGAAAGATCGTGCCCTGCTCACGCACGATGATCGACTCGTCGCTCATTGCGGGAACATAGGCGCCACCCGCGGTGCAAGACCCCATCACCACAGCGATCTGCGCGATGCCGCAAGCCGAAAGATTGGCCTGGTTGTAGAAGATCCGGCCGAAGTGTTCGCGGTCCGGGAACACCTGATCCTGGTTGGGCAGATTGGCACCGCCCGAATCCACAAGGTAGATGCACGGCAGATGATTCTCGGCAGCGATCTCCTGCGCACGCAGATGCTTCTTCACCGTCATCGGGTAGTAGGTGCCGCCCTTCACCGTGGCATCGTTGCACACCACCATCACCCTGCGGCCATGCACCTCGCCAACCCCCGTGATGATGCCTGCGCAGGGCGCCTCGCCGTTGTACATGCCATGCGCTGCAAGTGGTGAGAGTTCGAGAAAGGCGGTTCCCGGGTCGAGGAGAAGATTCACCCGCTCGCGCGGGAGAAGCTTGCCGCGCGCAACATGCCTCTGGCGTGCACTTTCTCCGCCACCCAGGGCTGCGCGGGCAAGTTGCTGCTCCAGATCTGCGCAGGCCTGCGCCATGGCGCGCGCATTGTCCCGAAAGGTCGCATCGCGCGGGTTGGCGGTGCTGAGTATCCGGGTCATACGCGGCCTTTCGGCGCGGGGTCAGTTGCGAAGGGTATCCGGGTCATACGCGGCCTTCCGGCGCGGGGGCAGTTGCGAAGGGTATCCGGGTCATACGCCGGACTCCTGCGCGAGCGCTCTGGCGATCAGGATGCGCTGGATATCGCTTGTGCCTTCGTAGATCTGACAAACGCGCACATCACGCCAGATCCGTTCCACCGGAAAGTCCTGCACCACGCCGTAGCCCCCGTGAATCTGGATCGCATCCGAGCACACCCTCTCGGCCATCTCGCTTGCGAGCAGCTTGGCCATCGCGGCCTCCTTCAGGCAGGGCCTGCCTGCGTCCTTGAGGCGCGCAGCGTGGGCAATCAGCTGGCGCGCGCTCTCGACCTGCATCGCCATATCGGCGAGGCGAAACTGCACCGCCTGGTGCTCGAAGATCCGCGTGCCGAAGGCCTCGCGATCCTTGGCGTAGCGCAAGGCTGCATGAAAGGCCGCTCGCGCCATCCCCACTGACTGGGCTGCAATACCGATCCGTCCGCCCTCAAGGCCCGAGAGCGCGATGCGGTAGCCCTGACCCTCGTCACCCAAACGGTAGCCTGCAGGGATCCTGCATGCCTCGAAAGCGATCTGTGCAGTGTCGGAGGCGCGCTGGCCAACCTTGTCCTCCAGCCGTGCGATGCGGTAACCCTTGGTGTTGGTAGGAACCAGAAACGCCGAGATTCCCCGTTTGCCGGCTTGCGGATCGGTGACGGCCATCACGATGGCAACGTCGGCGTGTTTGCCCGAGGTGATGAACTGCTTCACGCCATCGAGCACATAGTCTTCTCCGTGGCGCTGTGCACGGGTTCGGATCGCCGAGGCATCCGAACCCACATGCGGCTCGGTGAGGCAGAATGCGCCAAGCATCGCCCCGCTCGCCAGAGGCTTGAGCCATTGCTCCTTCTGCGCAGCGTTGCCCCACGCCATCAGGATCGAACAGACCGGGCAGTTGTTGACCGAAATCACGGTGGACGTGGCGCCGTCGCCCGCAGCGATCTCCTCGAGAATGACCGCAAGTGCCTGGTAGTTGAGTCCGGCGCCGCCAAACTCCTCCGGAACCGCGATCCCGTAGCAGCCAAGCGCAGCCAGCCCCCTGAGCGCCTGCGCCGGAAACCGCGCTTCGCGGTCCCAGGCCGCAGCGTGCGGCGCGATCTCCGCGCCGACATACGCCGCCACCGCGTCGCGGACCATACCGAGGTCGATCGCCGATTCCTGGATCGGAAGGGGTGCGTTCATGGATCGAAGCTCCAACCGGCCCCGGTCCTCGTACCCCCGGCGCCCGCAGCAACCCCAGAACCCCCGGAACCCCCGGAACTCCCGGAACCCCTGCGACGGTGGATTGCAGCGCGTTTCACCATGCCAACGAAGTGCCCCGGTAGTCAAAGAACTGGCCCGAAGGATAGGCGAGCGGCTCGGCAATCACCCGCCGCAGGCCCTCGACCGAAGTCTCGACATCCACCTCCGCGTTGGGACCCCCCATGTCGGTACGCACCCAGCCCGGATGCAGCGCCAGCACCCGCACCCCGGTGGCGTGGTAGTCCACATGGGCGAGCTTTGCGAGCATGTTCACCGAAGCCTTCGACACCCGGTAAAGGAGTCCGTAGCTGCTGGAGGCCTCGGAGATCGAACCCATGCGCGAGGAGATGAAGGCCATCGTGCCGCGTTGTGCCGACAGGCACGGCATTACCACAGGGATCAGGCGCATTGCGGCGAGGACATTGGTGCGCATTACGAGATCGAAGGTGGGGTCATCAGGGGGCTTCTGGGTGCTTGAATCGCGCGGCCCAAATACCCCGGCATTCATCACGACGACGTCAAAGCGCTCGCCGTCAAGTTGCCAGCCAAGCCCGGCCACGTCCTCGACCGATCCGACGTCGAGCTTGAGCGGATGGACCCCCAGATCGCGAAGGCGCAACCGATGCTCCTCGCTGCGGTAGGTTGCATGGACCTGCCACCCGGAATCTCGGTACTGCCGGGTGAACTCAAAGCCGATGCCTCGGGAGGCACCGAGCACAAGTGCGCCGGGCATCAAAGCGTCTCCAGGGTTGAAGCCGTGTCGATCACAGGAGTTCGACAGCCATCGCGGTTGCCTCACCGCCGCCGATGCAAAGCGCGGCCACGCCGCGCCTGCCGCCGGTCTTGCGCAGTGCGCCGAGCAGCGTCACGAGGATGCGCGCTCCCGAGGCGCCGATCGGATGGCCGAGCGCGCAGGCACCGCCATGGAGGTTGACTTTCGCGTGCGGAAGTTCGAACTCGGCGATCGCGGCCATCGTGACCACCGCAAAGGCTTCGTTGATCTCATACAGATCGACGTCCTGGGCCCGCCAGCCCGCCTTGTCGAGAAGCTTGTGCAGGGCACCCACCGGCGCGGTGGTGAACCACTCGGGCTGCTGTGCGTGAGTGCTGTGGCCCACGATGCGCGCAAGCGGTACGCAACCGTGTGTGCGGGCGGTGCTTTCGCGCATCAGCACGAGCGCGGCTGCGCCGTCGGAGATCGACGAGGCGTTGGCGGCAGTGATCGTGCCGTCCCTCCTGAAGGCTGGACGCAAGCCTGGAATCTTGTCGAGTTGCGCCTTGAAGGGCTGCTCGTCGCGGAGTATCTGCTGCTCGCCATTCTTCCCGGCGACTGTAACCGGCGCAATCTCCCAGGCAAAGCTGCCATCCTCGTTGGCCTTTTGCGCACGCTCGGTGGATGCGATCGCAAAAGCATCCTGAGCCTCTCGGCTGAAGTGGTACTTCGCTGCGCAATCCTCGGCGAATACACCCATGGCCTTGCCGCGCTGGTACGCGTCCTCGAGGCCGTCAACGGCCATGTGGTCATAGGTTGTGACGGCGCCGTAGCGATAACCCTTGCGGGCATTGACGAGCAGGTGTGGCGCGTTGGTCATGCTCTCCATGCCGCCAGCAACCATCAGGTCGACGCTGCCCGCAAGCAACAGATCATGGCCGAACATTGCTGCCTTCATGCCCGAACCGCACATCTTGCTGATGGTGGTGGCCCCCGCCGAGGTGGGGAGTCCCGCCTTGAGCGCCGCCTGCCGCGCCGGCGCCTGTCCCTGTCCTGCCATCAGACAGCAGCCCATGATCACCTCCTCGACCAGATCGGGACTCACGCCGGCACGCTTGACCGCGGCAGCGATCGCTACCGCACCAAGATCGTGGGCGGCCAGACCGGCAAAGTCGCCGAGCATCGACCCCATCGGGGTGCGGGCGGCCGACACAATCACGACGGAATCCTTCATGGCAATTGCTCCTGTAGAGGAATCGTGGGGTGCGGAAAGTTCAGCGGCCAAGCTGCCGCCGTATGCTGCGCCGGAGGTGGGAAGAAACAGGTTTTCATGCTGCTTGCCGCGGAGGATCACTGTTCAGCGGGTGTCGGCGAAGAGTTCACGGCCGATGAGCATACGGCGAATCTCGGAGGTGCCGGCGCCGATCTCGTAGAGCTTGGCGTCGCGCCAGAGCCTTCCGGTCGGGTAGTCGTTGATGTAGCCGTTTCCGCCTAGCGTCTGGATGGCCTCGCCAGCCATCCAGGTGGCTTTCTCGGCAGCCCAGAGGATCGCGCCTGCAGCGTCCTTGCGCAGACTGCGCACATCCACGGTGCCGTTGCGGCTCTGATCACACTGACGGCCCACCGCATAGACGTAAGCGCGCGTGGCCATCATGGTGGTGTACATGTCGGCGAGCTTGCCCTGCATGAGCTGGAACTCGCCGATCGGCTGACCGAACTGCTTGCGGTCGTGCACATAGGGCAGCACCACGTCCATGCAAGCAGCCATGATCCCGAGGGGACCACCAGCAAGCACTGCGCGCTCGAAGTCGAGTCCGCTCATCAGCACGCTGACGCCGCGCCCCAGTCCGCCGAGCACCCGGTCGGCCGGGACTTCACAGTTCTCGAAGACGAGCTCGCCGGTGTGCGAGCCCCGCATGCCGAGCTTGTCGAGCTTTTGCGCTACCCGAAATCCCGGGCTGCCCTTGTCCACAAGAAACGCGGTAATACCACGTGGTCCAGCTTCCACGTCGCTTTTGGCATAGACCACGGTCACATCGGCGTCGGGTCCGTTGGTGATCCACATCTTGCTGCCGTTGAGCAACCAGTGGTCGCCGCGAAAATCGGCACGGGTACGCATCGAGACCACATCCGAGCCAGCATTGGGTTCGCTCATCGCCAGCGCTCCCACCATCTCACCCGTGATCAACCCCGGCAGATAGCGCTCCTTCTGCGCATCGCTGCCGTTGCGAAAGATCTGGTTCACGCAGAGGTTCGAATGCGCGCCGTAGGACAGCCCCACCGAGGCTGAACCGCGTGAAATCTCCTCCATGGCCACGATATGGGCCAGATAGCCAAGGCCCGCACCGCCGTAGTGTTCGTCGACCGTGATCCCGAGGAGACCCATGTCGCCGAACTTGCGCCAGAGGTCCATCGGAAACTGGTCGCTGCGGTCGATCGCGCCGGCGCGCGGAGCAATCTCCCGGGCAACAAAATCCTGTAGCGCCAAACGCAACTGACCGATGTCGTCGCCCAGATCAAACTGAAGGCCAGGAATCTCCATCCAGTCGTCTCCTTGGGTTTGGGAAGGCTATGTGGAGCGGGCGGGCCCGCTGCGGGTCGGGCTCGCTGTGGCGGGCAACACCACGGGGTGGGCACCTGCGCGCGCCCGGCCCCATGCAGCTGCGCCCCTATTGTCCAACATCCGGCGGCAAGTGGAGTGTCGCACGGACGACTTTGGTGCACTACACTCGCTTTCGCGAGTGAGGATGGTGCACCCCCGGGCTGCGCAGAGCCCTGCCGCTGGCCGCGAACTACTCTGGCGTCGATCGCATAAATGGCGTTACCCGCGTGAATGGCCCTGCCCGTAGCGCTCCGGCATGAACCCTCAGGAACAGGAACTCCACTACCCGCTCGGCGATCGAGTGCCGGCTGGTGGTGCGCGCCTCGATCTGCGCGAGGGCATCGCGTGGATCCGCATGCCTTTGCCGTTTGCGCTTGACCATATCAACCTCTGGCTTCTACGCGATTGCTTCGACGGACGCGAGGGCTGGACGCTGGTCGATTGCGGCGCGTCCACCGCAGCGACCCGGGAATGCTGGTCGAAACTCATCGATTCGCCGCAGGGTGGTGGCGGGCTCGACGGGCTGCCGATTCTGCGCGTTCTCTGTACGCACATGCATCCTGACCATGTGGGGCTCGCGGCGATGCTCGCCCGGCGCTTTGACTGTGCGCTCTGGATGACCGTTGGCGAATACGCCCTTTGCAGAATCCTGGCGCAACCTCCCAGTGACGCGCAGGACGGGTTGGTGCTGGCCTTCTACCGCAGCCTCGGCATGGCCGATCCCGCGTCGCAGGCGCTCGGTGCACGCCGTGGCAGCCATGCCTTCCATCGGCTGGTGCCTGAGCTTCCCCGGCGTTTCCGGCGAATCCGCGACGGCGAGTCGATCCGAATCGGTCGCCGCAACTGGAAAGTGATCACCGGGTGCGGTCACTCACCAGAGCACGCATGCCTCTACAGCGATTGCAGCGCCGCAGACCAGCTGTCCGCTGTCGGCGGTGCCGAACACCCACAGACCGCGCTTGGCCGTGCCACGATCCATCAGCGCACCGGCAGTTGTGCTGATGGCCGGAGCCCTGGCAGCAGCAGCGCCAACGATCCGATCCTGATCTCTGGGGACATGGTGTTGCCGCGCATTTCGACCAACACCGCAGTCTGGGAAATCGAGCCCGAGTCCAATCCGGTGCAGTGGTATCTCGACTCGATCAGGCGGCTATCCGGATGCAACCCCCAGACGATGGTGCTGCCCTCGCACGGCAGGCCGTTTGTGGGGCTGCATCGGCGCATCGAACAGCTGTGCCTTCACCATGAGGAGCGGCTCGAGGAGGTACGGCACGCCTGCGCGGACAGGATCTGCAGTGCGCTCGACATTGTTCCGATCATGTTCAGGCGTCCCCTCGATGACCACCAGCTTGGATTCGCGCTCGGAGAGGCGCTTGGCCATCTGCATGCGCTGTGGTACGCAGGCGAACTCACACGCCGGATCGATGACAGCGGCGTGATGCGTTTTCGCGCCACGCAAGCAGAGATCCAGGGTGTCGGTGCGCCCAACAAGCACTGATCGGACTCCGGGGCCCTTGCCTGGGCTCAAGGGCTCGAGGGCTCAGGGGCTCACGCGGTGGAGCGCGCATGAAACAGCCGGGCTGACGTGCAGTCTGTATCGCGGCGCGAAAGCCGGAATCGAAGAAAACGATGTGATCATCCCGGGTTTCGCCCACGTGCTTCCAAGGGCGGAGCCTGCACCCCTTCGGCCTGGAGTGTGGCATCAACCGCCTCCTCCCACCCGCGGTTCGCGGCAGGCGAGGCGGGACTTGGATGAAGGATGCGAATGACCCGCGGCACCTTTCCCATGTGCCCCAAGCGTTGCACCGCACTGTGCAAACGATCCGCAGCAAAGCCACCCACGCCGATCAGTACCGTTGCCTGCAGGATCGTGATTGCGGCGTCAAGATGGCGCATACAGTGCCGATCCAGTTCGGACCGTTCGCCGCGGGGCAACTGATCCGGAGTCCGGTTGCGCCCCGAGGTCTCAAGAAAGACGAGAGGACAGTAATTGATCACGAAGTGGCGGGCAAAGAACTGTTCGGCGCGTCCGTAGCGCGAGGCCGCCCAACCCCAGAGTCGCCTGCCGCTCACCTCGGAGCGGGTCGTTTCCCAGCCTCGAATCGGCCGCCGTGGGTGCTGCAGTGCAGGCCGATCGATCGAAGCGCGCAGGCCCATCCAGTCACGGACGCTTGCGACTTCGCCGAATGGGATACCCGTCTGCATCATCCCGAAAGGCCCGGGATTCATGCCGAGCAGCAGCACCGGTCGCGTCCCGCTTGCGAATCGATGCACATACTCCCGGTATGGGCCCATTGCGTAGCGAAGCGGGTTGTAGACATGGGCGACGGGTGCGGCGAAAGCCAACGCATCGACTGCGTCCCGCAGGAGTTCGGCGGCGCGCACGAGGTCGTCGGCAACGCTTTCTGGCATGGAGTAGGGCTGCTCGGGCTGATTGGGCCGATTCGGCCGATTCGGCCGATTGGGCTGGTTGGACCGCAGGGGTCGGAGGGGCGGTCGAGGCGGCTGGGCCGGATGCTTCGGTTGGCGGCTGAGTTTAGCCCCAGGCCAACCGCACAGCGCGCGTTGAGCGCGCATGGTTGCCCTTTCTCGCCGGATCCTCGCGCCGATCCGGGTCATCTGTTGCGATGGATCGCCTCTGGCGTGTAAGGCTTGGTCGCGGCTCGCGACCTGGGCTGTGTAGCGTCCAGGTAGCGCCCGGGTAGCACGTGGATAGTGGCCCGGTAGTCCCAGCCTGGTGATGGCCTCGTGGGCAGAAAGCGCAGCGAGCCAACCCGATCGCGGCGCTCCCCGATCACGACCATCGCCTCCGAACGGGAGCCCATCAACCCTGAGACCGACCCCCGAGAATCCCCGTCATGTCCATTCCCTTGCCGCAACCCATGCCCTCGTGGCCGCCCGATGCAGCCTTCGAGGATCTGCTCGACCCCTGCAACGACTTTGTCTTTCGCAAGCTCTTTCAGACCCACCCCGATCTGCTCGAGGCAAT
>VGHO01000056.1 GCA_016868175.1 Betaproteobacteria bacterium | reverse complement strand
TGCGATCCGCGAGGGTGGTCGCACGGTGGGTGCGGGCGTTGTGGCCAAGATCCTCGACTGACCGGGGGTCCCAGGAAGATCGGCGGTCCCTGGCGGACCGGGTGGAATGGTCCGGCATGGCCGCAACTCTCGAAGCGGCAGTGGAGGCTGAAGGGGCATAGCTCAATTGGCAGAGCGGCGGTCTCCAAAACCGCAGGTTGGGGGTTCGATTCCCTCTGCCCCTGCCACAACAGGCCGTTGTCAGGTGCAGATGGTGTAGCAAAGGAGCGAGGGTGGTCAGTCAGCGGGAACCGATGAGCGCAGGAACGATCGACCACGCCAAACTCGCTGCAGGACTGCTTTGCGTTGCCGCCGGTCTGATTGCCTTCTATTGGCTTTCCTCGCAGGCACTCGCGCTGCGGGTGTTGGTGGTGATCGTGGGTTTTGTCGCGGGAGGTGCGGTTGCGGCCACTTCGGCTCAGGGACAGCAGTTTGTGCGCTTTGCGCGTGAGGCATGGTCCGAAACCCGGCGGGTGATCTGGCCCGACCGGAAGGAAACCCTACAGATGACGCTCACCGTCTTTGGTTTTGTTGTGATCGTGGCGATCTTCCTGTGGATCGTCGACAAGTCGCTGGAGTGGGTCCTTTACGACCTGATCCTCGGGTGGAAGAACTGATGAGCAAGCGCTGGTATGTGGTGCACGCCTACTCGGGTATGGAGAAGAGCGTGGGACGCGCGATCCAGGATCGGGTCGACCGGGCCGGAATGCAGGACTTCTTTGGCAGGATCCTTGTACCCACCGAGGAAGTGGTGGAGATGAAGAACGGCCAGCGGGCCATCTCCGAGCGGCGATTCTTTCCTGGCTATGTGTTCGTTGAGATGGAGATGACCGACGAGTCCTGGCATCTTGTCAAGAACACCAACAAGGTCACCGGTTTTGTCGGCGGGGTGGGCAACCGACCCACACCGATCCCTGACCGCGATGTGGACAAGATCCTCGCGCAGATCCGCGAAGGTGTAGTAAAGCCCCGACCGAAGGTACTTTTCGAGGTGGGCGAGATGGTGCGTGTGCGTGACGGTCCGTTCACCGATTTCAACGGCAGCGTGGAGGAAGTCAACTACGACAAGAGCCGTGTGCGGGTTTCAGTCACGATCTTCGGCCGGGCAACTCCGGTTGAACTCGAGTTTGCCCAGGTCGAAAAGCTCTGAGACGCCGTACGATGATCAACGCTCGGCAGGCGCTGGAAGGACCCGGGGGTGCACCTGCAAGCTCGCCTCCACGCGAACCGGCATGGGTATCCGGACCCGCACCCGCGGCCGCACCCGCACCCGAACAGGCGGGCCGATTCTGAGGAGCATGTCCGCTGTAATGCGCGCAAGCGGCTTTGGCCGCAAGCGCGAGAGTCCCGGCAGGTTGTGCGCTCGAACTCAAGGCAAGGAGAGCCCAGGTGGCAAAGAAAGTTGTTGGTTATGTGAAACTCCAGGTTCCGGCGGGAAAGGCAAACCCGTCGCCGCCGATTGGGCCAGCGCTCGGGCAGCGCGGTCTCAACATCATGGAATTCTGCAAGCAATTCAACGCCCAGACCCAGGGCATGGAGCCAGGCCTGCCGATTCCGGTGGTGATCACCGCCTTCGCCGACAAGAGCTTCACCTTCGTGATGAAGACGCCGCCGGCAAGCATCCTGATCAAGAAGGCCGCCAAGGTCGACAAGGGTTCTTCGAGGCCACACAGCGACAAGGTTGGAAAGCTCAGCCGCGCGCAGGCCGAGGACATTGCCAGGCTCAAGATGCCCGATCTCACCGCCTCAAACCTGGAGGCCGGGGTGCGCACCATCGCCGGATCTGCGCGCAGCATCGGTATCACTGTGGAGGGAATGGCATGAGCCGCCTTTCGCGCCGCCGCAAGCTGATCCGTGAGCAGGTGGATCGGCAAAAGCTCTACCCCCTGGAGGAGGCGCTCGGCCTGCTCAAGTCCTGTGCAACCGCCAGGTTCGACGAATCGATCGATGTGGCGGTGCAACTCGGGGTGGACGCCAAGAAGTCCGACCAGATCGTGAGGGGTTCGGTGGTGTTGCCATCGGGCACCGGCAAGACAGTACGCGTTGCGGTCTTCACCTCGGGTGAACGCGCCGAACTGGCGCGCGCCGCCGGCGCCGACCTCGTGGGGATGGAGGATCTGGCCGAACGCGTCAAGGCCGGTCAGATCGACTTCGATGTTGCGATCGCCTCGCCGGATGCCATGCGGGTGGTGGGTGCGCTCGGGCAGATCCTCGGTCCCCGGGGCCTCATGCCCAATCCCAAGGTGGGCACCGTCACCCCTGATGTCGCCACTGCGGTGCGTAATGCCAGGGCGGGCCAGGTGCAATACCGGACCGACAAGGCGGGCATCATCCACTGCACCATCGGCAGGGCGTCGTTTGCCCCCGATTCGCTCACCAGCAACTTGCGTGCGCTGATCGAAGCTTTGCAGCGTGCGAAACCGGCCACCTCCAAGGGCGTGTACCTACGCAAGGTGGCGATGTCGAGCACGATGGGGATTGGGGTGAAGCTCGACGTTTCGATGTTCAGCGCCCAGGCCAGAACGGCCTGATGCGCACCTGAACTTTGGGGTCGTCGATCGCATCGCGCGCCTACGGGGCGGTGCGGTCGGCGAGTCGTCAAAGACCGCAGGCGGCGGCAAGGCACTCGGGAGGGAATTGGCTCCCGCGAGTCCTGCCGCCTTAATGGCCGGGTAATCGGCGCCCTGCGCAGATGGCGTTCCCGAGGATGGAGGTCATGGCAGTATGTTTGTATTTTCGATGGATACAAGTCGATTGCACTGATTTCGGTTTCGGTCGCCGTGTTGGCAACGGTCAGGCGGTGGTTCACTGCCCCTGTCCCTTTAAGGAGCGGTACCTTGGGTCTTAACCGTAGTGAAAAAGCAGTCGTGATCGACGAGGTCGGCGCCCGTGTGTCGCAGGCGCAGGCGATCATTCTTGCCGAGTATCGTGGTCTGGGTGTGAAGGCCCTCACCGACCTGCGCAAGCAGGCACGGGAGCAGGGTGTGTATTTGCGGGTGCTCAAGAACACCCTCGCGCAGCGCGCAGTTTCGGGTACGCCCTTTGAGGTGCTTGCCGGCAGCATGGTGGGCCCTCTGATGTATGGGATGTCCTCCGATCCTGTGTCGGCAGCGAAGGTGCTGAACGCATTTGCCAAGGGCAACGAAAAGCTTGTCCTCAAGGCGGGTGCGCTTCCCAACTACCTGATGGACCAGCAGGGGGTGAGGGCCTTGGCCAGCATGCCCAGCCGGGAGGAGTTGCTTTCGTTGCTCCTCGGCACGCTGCAGGCTCCGGTGGCCAAACTCGCCCGCACGCTCAACGAAGTACCCGGCAGATTCGTCCGTACCCTGGCCGCGCTCGAAGAGCAGCGAAAGGCGCTCGCCTGAAGCTGTGCGCGTGTCCGCCGCTTTGGCCACAGGCCGGTGGCACTTCAAGCCCAACCGGCACCACTGGCGTGCAGCATGGCTGAACGCTGCGTGTGCGTGGTGCCTCGAGGCGCGAGGTCCTGCCCGGGCTTATGAGTGACTGAAGCCGACCCTCCCCCATCAATCCTTTCTTGAGGTTTACATTCATGTCGAAAGAACAGATTCTCGATGCCATTGCCGCGATGACCGTGCTGGAGCTCTCCGAGCTCATCAAGATGATCGAAACCAGGTTCGGTGTGTCTGCGGCCGCCGCAGCCGTTGCGGTGGCCGGGCCCGCGGCCGGTGCCGCTGCAGCACCGGTTGTGGAGGAAAAGACCGAATTCACGGTGTTCCTCGCTGCCATCGGTGAGCGCAAGGTGGAAGTGATCAAGGTGGTTCGCGCAGCAACCGGTCTTGGCCTGAAGGAGGCAAAA
This sequence comes from Betaproteobacteria bacterium, assembly GCA_016868175.1. GTDB lineage: Bacteria > Pseudomonadota > Gammaproteobacteria > Burkholderiales > Burkholderiaceae_E > UBA3064. The sequence continues at coordinate 9,765 of VGHO01000056.1, read as the reverse complement.
GACCTGGTGGACGCTGCACCCAAGTCGGTGAAGGAGGGTATCTCCAAGGCCGACGCCGAGGCGCTCAAGAAGCAACTCGAAGACGCGGGTGCCAAGGTCGAACTCAAGTAGCCGTCCGAAGTCGCAGGTGGCCCGACTGCCGTCCGCAAATCCTGCGCGCGCTTTCGCGCGCAGGATCCGATTCAATCCGCCGTTCGTGAAGGATCGCCATGGCCTATTCGTTCACTGAGAAAAAGCGCATACGCAAGAGTTTCGCCAAGCGCAGAGCGGTGCTGCAGGTGCCGTATCTGCTCGCCACGCAGATCGCGTCCTACGCGCGTTTTCTTCAGGCCGAGGTTGCCCCCTCGGCACGCGAGACCGACGGCCTTCAGGCGGCCTTCCGCTCGATCTTTCCGATCGTTTCGCACAACGACATGGCCAGGCTCGAGTTCGTGAGCTACACCCTCGGTTCGCCCGCCTTCGACATCAAGGAGAGCCAGCAGCGCGGCCTGTCGTATGTGGCGCCACTGCGGGCCAAGGTTCGGCTGGTGATCATGGACCGCGAGTCGCCAAAGACGGTGAAGGAGATCAAGGAGCAGGAGGTCTACATGGGGGAGCTCCCCCTCATGACGCCCACCGGCTCGTTTGTGATCAACGGCACCGAGCGGGTGATCGTGTCGCAGCTGCACCGTTCGCCAGGCGTGTTTTTCGAGCACGACCGGGGCAAGACCCACAGCTCGGGCAAGCTGCTCTTTTCGGCGCGGATCATCCCCTACCGCGGCTCATGGCTCGACTTCGAGTTCGACCCCAAGGACATTCTCTACTTCAGGGTGGATCGTCGCCGCAAGATGCCCGCCACCATCCTGCTCAAGGCCATTGGAATGAGCTCGGAGCAGATCCTCGCCGAGTATTTCCAGTTCGACCGCTTTCTGCTGCAAGACGACGGCGCGTTCATGGATCTGGTGGTGGACCGATTGCGCGGCGAAGTGGCCCGGTTCGACATCAGCGACAGGGACGGCCGCCTGATCGTTGCGCGCGACAAGCGGGTGACCGCAAGGCACCTGCGCGAGATCCAGCAGGCCGGCATCAGCCAGGTGAGCGTGCCCGATGATTTTCTGCTTGGTCGCACGATCGCCAGCAACCTCATCGTTCCCGACACTGGTGAACTCGTGGCGCGCGCCAACGACGAGATCACCGAGGAGTTGCTCAACAAGTTGCGCGCCGCAGGCCTGGCGGAGTTCCACACGCTCTACACCAACGACCTCGACCAGGGGCCCTACATCTCGCAGACGCTGCGCATCGACGAGACGCTCGATCAGCTGGCCGCGCGCATTGCGATCTACCGCATGATGCGCCCGGGGGAGCCTCCCACCGAAGACGCAGTCGAGGCGCTCTTTCACCGGCTCTTCTACAACGCCGAGGCCTACGACCTTTCGAAGGTGGGGCGCATGAAGTTCAACCGGCGGGTCGGCCGCGAGGAGCTCACCGGCCCGATGACACTGGTCAACGAGGACCTCCTTGCGGTCATCCGGATCCTGGTGGAGCTGCGCAACGGGCGCGGTGAGATCGACGACATCGACCACCTGGGTAACCGGCGGGTGCGCTGCGTCGGCGAGCTTGCAGAGAACCAGTTCCGTGCCGGGCTGGTTCGGGTGGAGCGCGCGGTGAAGGAAAGGCTCGGGCAGGCCGAGACCGAGAACCTGATGCCGCACGACCTGATCAACTCCAAGCCGATTTCGGCAGCCATCCGGGAATTCTTCGGCTCCAGCCAGCTGTCGCAGTTCATGGATCAGACCAACCCGCTATCGGAAATCACGCACAAGCGGCGGGTTTCCGCGCTCGGTCCGGGCGGTCTCACCCGCGAGCGCGCGGGCTTCGAGGTCCGGGATGTGCACCCCACCCACTACGGCCGGGTCTGCCCGATCGAGACTCCGGAGGGACCCAACATCGGGCTGATCAACTCGCTGGCCCTCTACGCCCAACTCAACGAGTATGGCTTTCTCGAAACGCCCTACCGCCGGGTCACCGGGGGTACGGTCACCGACGAAATCGATTATCTGTCGGCGATCGAGGAAGGCCGCTACGTGATCGCCCAGGCCAACTCCGAGATCGATGCCGAGGCAAGGCTCACCGGCGAGCTGGTGTCGGTGCGCAAGAGCGGCGAGACCGAACTCACCTCGCCGGCGAACGTGCAATACATGGACGTTGCGCCGAGCCAGATCGTGTCGGTGGCGGCCTCGCTCATTCCCTTTCTCGAGCACGACGATGCCAACCGTGCGCTCATGGGATCCAACATGCAGCGTCAGGCGGTGCCGTGCCTGCGACCTGAAAAGCCGGTGGTGGGCACAGGCATCGAGCGCACTTGCGCAGTCGACTCCGGCACCGTGGTCACCGCGCATCGCGGGGGCGTGGTCGATTATGTGGACTCAGGCCGCATCGTGATCCGGGTCAACGACGACGAAACGGTGGCCGGCGAGGTGGGCGTCGACATCTACAACCTCATCAAGTACACCCGCTCGAACCAGAACACCAACATCAACCAGCGGCCGATCGTGCGCAAGGGCGATGCGATCGTGCGCGGGGATGTGATTGCCGACGGAGCGTCCACCGACCTCGGTGAGCTTGCCCTCGGCCAGAACATGCTGGTGGCCTTCATGCCCTGGAACGGCTACAACTTCGAGGATTCGATCCTGATCTCCGAGAAGGTGGTGTCCGACGACCGCTACACCTCGATCCACATCGAGGAACTCGTGGTAGTAGCGCGCGACACCAAGCTCGGGCCCGAAGAGATCACCCGCGACATCTCCAACCTCTCCGAGGGCCAGCTCTCGCGGCTTGATGATTCGGGGATCGTCTACATCGGGGCCGAGGTCCACGCCGGCGATGTGCTGGTGGGCAAGGTCACGCCCAAGGGCGAAACCCAGCTCACCCCGGAGGAGAAACTCCTGCGTGCGATCTTCGGCGAGAAGGCAAGCGATGTGAAGGACACCTCGCTGCGGGTGCCATCGGGGATGAGCGGCACCGTGATCGATGTGCAGGTCTTCACCCGCGAGGGCATCACCCGCGACAAGCGGGCGCAGTCGATCATCGACGACGAGCTCAAGCGCTTCCGTCTCGACCTCAACGACCAGCTGCGCATCGTGGAAAACGACAGCTTTGCGCGGATCGAGAAGCTGCTGGTGGGCAAGACGGTCCATGGCGGTCCGCGCAAGCTCGCCAAGGGTACCGAGGTCAGCGCCGAGTACCTGGCCAGTCTGGAGCGCTACCACTGGTTCGACATCCGCCTGGAAGACGAGGCGGCCGCCACGCAACTCGAACTCCTCAAGGAATCGGTGGAGCAGAAACGCCACCAGTTCAACCTTGCCTACGAGGAAAAGCGCAAGAAGCTCACCCAGGGCGACGAGCTTCCCCCGGGCGTGCTCAAGATGGTGAAGGTGTACCTGGCGGTCAAGCGCCGATTGCAGCCAGGCGACAAGATGGCCGGCCGCCATGGCAACAAGGGTGTGGTGTCGCGTATCGTGCCGGTGGAGGATATGCCCTTCATGGCCGACGGTACCCCTGTCGACATCGTGCTCAATCCGCTGGGCGTGCCCTCGCGGATGAATGTCGGGCAGATCCTCGAGACCCACCTCGGCTGGGCAGCCAAGGGTATCGGCCTGCGCATCGGCAACCTGCTGCGTCAGCAGGCCACCGCTGCCGATCTGCGCCAGATGCTCGAGCAGGTCTACAACCTGCACGGCCAGAAGGCGCTCCTCGACACGCTCGACGATGCGCAGGTGCTCGAGTTGGCAGCAAACCTGCGCGGGGGCGTGCCGTTTGCCACGCCGGTCTTCGACGGCGCCTCCGAAGACGAGATTCGCGCCATGCTCGATCTGGCGTATCCGTCCGACGAGGCGCACACCTGCATGCTCGGCTTCAACAAGACGAAGACACAGGTCACCATCTACGATGGGCGCAGCGGGGATGCCTTCGACCGCCGTGTCACGGTGGGCTACATGCACATGCTCAAGCTGCATCACCTGGTCGACGACAAGATGCATGCCCGATCCACCGGCCCCTATTCGCTCGTGACCCAGCAGCCGCTCGGGGGCAAGGCGCAATTCGGCGGACAGCGCTTCGGCGAGATGGAGGTGTGGGCGCTCGAGGCCTACGGTGCCTCCTACACCCTGCAGGAGATGCTCACGGTGAAGTCCGACGACGTCAACGGTCGGACCAAGGTCTACGAGAACCTGGTGAAAGGCGAACATGCGATCGACGCCGGAATGCCCGAGTCCTTCAACGTGCTCGTGAAGGAAATCCGCTCGCTCGGGATCGACATCGATCTGGAGCGTCACTGATCATCCACGCCAGACCCGCCCGCGTGCGCGCAGGCGCCGCGGGCACCTATCGTTTTCGGTAACACGGAGGTTCAGATGGGAAATGCGTTGCTCGACCTGTTCAAGCAGGTTCAGGAAGACGAACACTTCGAGGCCATCCGCATCGGATTGGCCGCGCCCGACAAGATCCGGTCCTGGTCCTTCGGCGAGGTGAAAAAGCCCGAGACGATCAATTACCGCACCTTCAAGCCCGAGCGCGAGGGTCTGTTCTGCGCCAAGATCTTCGGTCCGATCAAGGACTACGAGTGTCTCTGCGGCAAGTACAAGCGCCTCAAGCATCGCGGGGTGATCTGCGAGAAGTGCGGCGTCGAGGTCACGCTTGCCAAAGTGCGGCGCGAACGCATGGGGCATATCGAACTGGCATCGCCCACAGCGCACATCTGGTTCCTCAAGTCGCTTCCCTCGCGGCTCGGGATGGTGCTCGACATGACCTTGCGCGACATCGAGCGGGTGCTCTACTTCGAGGCCTTCGTGGTGGTCGACGCCGGCATGACCACGCTCAAGCGCGGTCAACTCATGACCGAGGACGACTATGTGGCAAAGGTCGATGAGCTGGGCGACGAGTTTCGCGCGCTGATGGGTGCCGAGGCGATCCGCGAGTTGCTGCGCTCGATCCACATCGATCGCGAGGTCGAGACCCTGCGGCGCGACCTCGAGCAGACCGGCTCGGAAGCGAAGATCAAGAAGTTCGCCAAGCGCCTCAAGGTGCTCGAGGGCTTTCAGCGCTCCGGCATCAAGCCCGAGTGGATGGTGATGGAGGTCCTGCCGGTTCTGCCGCCCGAACTGCGCCCGCTCGTGCCGCTCGACGGCGGCCGCTTTGCCACCAGCGACCTCAACGATCTGTACCGCAGGGTGATCAACCGCAACAACCGTCTGAAGCGGCTGCTCGAGCTGCGCGCACCCGAAATCATCGTGCGCAACGAGAAGCGCATGCTTCAGGAAGCGGTTGATTCACTGCTCGACAACGGCCGACGCGGCAAGGCGATGACCGGGGCCAACAAGCGGGCACTCAAGTCGCTCGCCGACATGATCAAGGGCAAGGGCGGACGGTTCCGCCAGAACCTGCTCGGCAAGCGGGTGGATTATTCCGGGCGCTCGGTGATCGTGGTGGGTCCGCAACTCAAGCTGCACCAGTGCGGGTTGCCCAAGCTGATGGCGCTCGAACTCTTCAAGCCCTTCATTTTCCACAAGCTCGAAGTGCTCGGGGTTGCCACCACCATCAAGCAGGCCAAGCGTTTCGTGGAGGCGCAGGAGCCGATCGTCTGGGACATCCTCGAGGATGTGATCCGCGAGCACCCGGTGCTCCTCAACCGCGCACCAACGCTGCACCGGCTCGGCATCCAGGCTTTCGAGCCGGTGCTGATCGAGGGCAAGGCGATCCAGCTGCATCCGCTGGTGTGTGCCGCGTTCAACGCCGACTTCGACGGCGACCAGATGGCGGTGCACGTGCCGCTCTCGCTCGAGGCCCAACTCGAGGCGCGCGCCCTGATGCTCGCCTCCAACAATGTGCTCTTCCCGTCCAACGGTGAACCCTCGATCGTTCCCTCGCAGGACATCGTGCTGGGGCTCTACTACACCACCCGCGAGCGGGTGAACGCGCGCGGCGAAGGCATGGCCTTTGCCGATGTGGCGGAGGTTGCGCGTGCCTACGAAACCGGGACGGTGGAAATCGGTGCCCGTGTCACGGTCCGTCTCAAGGAATACGACCGCGACCGCGAAACCGGCGAGTCCACTGCGCGGATGCGGCGGGTGGAGACCACCGTGGGCCGCTCGCTGCTCTCGGAGATCCTGCCCAAGGGTCTTTCCTTCGACCTGATGAACAAGCCCCTCAAGAAGAAGGAGATTTCGCGCCTGATCAACGCCTCCTTTCGCCGCTGCGGTCTGCGCGACACCGTGATCCTTGCCGACCAGTTGATGCAGAACGGCTTCAGGCTCGCCACCCGGGCCGGCATCTCGATTGCGGTCGACGACATGCTGGTGCCGCCGCAGAAGGCCTTGATCCTTGCGCAGGCGGAAGCCGAGGTCAAGGAGATCGAACAGCAGTACACCTCGGGCCTCGTCACCCAGGGCGAGCGCTACAACAAGGTGGTTGACATCTGGGGTCGCGCGGGCGACGAGGTGGGTCGGGCCATGATGGACCAGCTGCGCACCGAAAAGACGGTGAACCGGCGCGGCGAGACCGTCGATCAGGAGTCCTTCAACGCGATCTACATGATGGCCGACTCGGGAGCGCGCGGCTCGGCAGCGCAGATCCGCCAGCTCGCCGGCATGCGTGGACTCATGGCCAAGCCCGACGGTTCGATCATCGAAACGCCGATCACCGCCAACTTTCGCGAGGGGCTCAACGTCCTTCAGTACTTCATCTCCACCCACGGCGCGCGCAAGGGACTTGCCGACACTGCGCTCAAGACTGCCAATTCGGGCTACCTCACCCGGCGCCTGGTCGACGTCACCCAGGACCTCGTGGTGGTGGAAGACGACTGCGGTACCGATCAGGGCGTGTCGATGAAGGCGCTGATCGAGGGCGGCGAAGTGATCGAACCCCTGCGCGACCGGATCCTCGGCCGGGTGGCCGCCAGCGATGTGATTCACCCGGAAACACAGGCCACGGTGTTTGAGGCCGGCACCCTGCTCGGGGAGGATGCGGTCGACGAAATCGAGCGGCTCGGGATCGACGAGGTGCGGGTGCGTACCCCGCTCACCTGCGAAACCCGCTTTGGCCTTTGCGCCCAGTGCTACGGGCGCGACCTGGGCCGCGGCACGCTGGTGAACTCCGGTGAAGCCGTTGGCGTGATCGCTGCGCAGTCGATCGGCGAACCCGGTACCCAGCTCACCATGCGGACCTTCCACATCGGTGGAGCGGCGTCGCGCGCCACAGTGGTTTCGGCGGTCGAGGCCAGATCCAACGGCCATGTGCGCTTCACCGGCACGATGCGCGTTGTCAACAACTCCAAGGGCGAGGCGGTGGTGATCTCGCGCTCGGGCGAGGTGCTGATTGCCGACGATGCCGGCCGCGAACGCGAGCGTCACAAGATTCCCTACGGTGCCGTGATGCTTGCGGCCGACGGCGCAGCCATCCGCGCGGGTGCGCAACTGGCCACCTGGGATCCGCTCACGCGCCCGATCATCACCGAATACGAAGGTACCGTGAAATTCGAGGGTATCGAGGACGGTGTGACTGTGGCCAAGCAGATCGACGAGGTCACCGGACTTTCCACCCTCGTGGTGATCGATGCGAAGCGTCGGTCTGCGGCTGCCAAGGCGATGCGGCCGCAGGTGAAACTCATCAACGATGTGGGCGAGGAGGTGAAGATTCCCGGAACCGACCACTCGGTCACGATCGGTTTCCCGGTGGGGGCGCTGATCATGGTGAAGGACGGGCAGCGGATTGGACGTGCCGAGGTGCTCGCAAGGATTCCAACCGAGTCGCAAAAGACCCGCGACATCACCGGAGGTCTTCCGCGGGTGGCCGAACTCTTCGAGGCGCGCGCGCCGAAAGACGCCGGAATGCTCGCCGAAGTCACGGGCACGGTGTCGTTCGGCAAGGACACCAAGGGCAAACAGCGTCTGGTGATCACCGAACCCGAAGGTACCGCACACGAGTTTCTTATCCCCAAGGACAAGAATGTGCTGGTGCACGACGGGCAGGTGGTGAACAAGGGCGAGTCGATCGTGGACGGTCCCGCCGACCCGCACGACATCCTCAGGCTCCTGGGGGTGGAGGCGCTCGCGCGCTACATCGTTGACGAGGTGCAGGATGTTTACCGCCTGCAGGGGGTGAAGATCAACGACAAGCACATCGAGGTGATCATCCGCCAGATGTTGAGGCGGGTTCAGGTCACCGATCCGGGCGATACACCGTTCATTACCGGCGAGCAGGTTGAGCGTTCCGAACTGCTCGGCGAAAACGACAAGGCCGAGGCTGCCGGCAAGCGCCTTGCGCACTTCGACAACGTGCTCCTTGGCATCACCAAGGCCTCGCTTTCCACCGACTCCTTCATCTCGGCTGCGTCATTCCAGGAAACCACCCGGGTACTCACCGAGGCAGCAATCATGGGCAAGCGCGACGAGTTGCGCGGACTCAAGGAGAACGTGATCGTGGGTCGCCTGATCCCCGCGGGCACCGGGCTTGCATTTCACCGGGCGCGCAGCGACAGGGAGCGCTTCGAAGCGGCCGAACAGCGTGCGATGGCCGAGGCCGAGGCCGCAGCCGAGTTGCAGCGGCTCGAAGACGAAGCGGCGGCCGCGCGCGAGCTGGCCGCACAGCCCGGACTCGAGGAGCACATTCAGGGTCCATGACATCCCGGGGAGGTACCGCTGCATGGGAAAGGTACTCACGCAGGCCCAACAGGGGGAATACCGGAGGAGTGGAATCCACTTTCCGGTCGATGTTGTGTCGCAGGACGAGGCGGCCGGACTGCTCGCGCGGTTCGAGCGGGTCGAAGCCGCGCATGGTGGGCGCCTTCCCGCCCGGATCAACCAGAAGCCGTATCTGCTTTACCCGTGGATGCACGACCTGATCAGGCATCCGCGCATCCTTGATGCGGTCGAGGATGTGCTTGGTCCCGATCTGCTGTGCTGGGGCGCCCAATTCTTTGCCAAGAATGCGCGCGATCCTTCCTACGTCACATGGCATCAGGACGGAACCTACTGGAGCCTTTCGACTCCGGATGTGGTAACTGCGTGGGTCGCGCTCACGCCTTCAACCCCCGAGAATGGTTGCATGCAGGTGGTGCCGGGCACGCATCGGGAGCGGGTGGAGCATGTGGATACTTTTGCCGAGTCGAATCTGCTCTCACGCGGTCAGGAAATCCGCATCGAGGTTCGCCAGGAGGAAGTCGTGCCGGTGATCCTTCGGCCCGGACAGATGTCGTTGCACCATGTCCTGATTTTTCACGGCTCCGAACCCAACAAGGCGGATCACCGCCGCGTGGGTTTTGCGATCCGCTACATCCCCACCCATGTTCGGCAACTGGGTGCAACCCGCGAAAGCGCCACTTTGGTTCGCGGTGTCGATCATTATCATTATTTCGACCCTGAGCAAGCGCCCGAGGGCGATATGCATCCCGCTGCGGTGATGCGTCACGAAGATGTCGTGAACCGACAACTCCGGATCCTCTATGCCGGGGCGGCCCGGCCCGGTAAACTCGGCGCAGGCATTGCCCCGGAGGCTGATGCCGGGCCAATGCATGAATGAATCGCGGGGCGGGCGTATGCCCCATTGTAGGGAGAATTGAATGGACGCCTCCCACCTCGTGAGCGCTGAACACGCGTTATCCACCTCGCCGGTCGCCTGCGGTAGTGAGGGACCTGCGGCGCCCGGAGCCATGGATAACGCTGCGGTGGTGGCTGATTGAAGGTGGACCCTCACGGGCCGACGGCATCAGAGTGCCAAAGGTGGAAGATACGA
>VGHO01000055.1 GCA_016868175.1 Betaproteobacteria bacterium | reverse complement strand
CGCGAAGTGCTGCTGCCGCTGGCCGAACAGCACCTCCGCAAGGCACCCCCGAGCGCTGGCGCACGAAAGGCCCAGTTGGCGGCGGTGCGCGAGGCGCGCGGCTTTGCTGCACTCGACCGGGTGCTGGAAGTGGATCAGACGCCGATCGGAAAGACCCCCAGGTCGTGCCCCGCCACCTACGTGGGTTTCTGGGACGCGATCCGCAGGCTCTTCGCCGACACGCAGGAGGCGCGGGTCCGCGGATGGGAGGCGGGCCGCTTCTCCTTCAACACCGGTCAGGGCCGGTGTATCGTCTGCGAGGGACAGGGGATGCAGACCGTGGAAATGAGTTTTCTTCCCGATGTGAAGGTGGTCTGTGAAGCCTGCCGAGGTGCGCGCTTCAACGCCGCCACGCTCGAGGTCCGCTGGCAGTCCCTCAGCATCGGACAACTCCTGCAGCTGTCGGTTGACGAGGCGCTGCCGCACTTTGCGGCGCACCCCTCGGTGGATCGTGCCTTGCAGATCATGCAGGACGTAGGGCTTGGCTATCTCACGCTTGGCCAGCCCAGCCCAACGCTTTCAGGCGGCGAGGCGCAGCGGATCAAGCTGGTGGCCGAACTGGCCAAGGCCCGCGCTCGGGATGCGCCGCGCACGCTCTATGTGCTCGATGAACCGACCGTGGGCTTACACATGGCGGATGTCGAAAAGCTCATCCGGGTGCTCCATCGGCTGGTGGATGCAGGCCACACCCTCGTCGTGGTCGAACACGACATGGACCTCTGGGCCGAGGCAGACTGGATCATCGACCTTGGGCCTGAGGGCGGCGACCGGGGCGGACAGATCACGGTCCAGGGGCCTCCAGCGCTCGTGGCGCAGCATCCCGGGCACACGGGCCAACTGCTTGCCGCGTTTTTGCGCGATCGTGCGCACACAGGCCCTGCAGTGAACGCGGGCTGACCCCGAGGCGCGAGAAGTCTCCACGGGCACGGCTCCCGCATACCCCAGGGCTCGGCTCTCGCATACTCCAGGGTATGGTTCCCGCATACCCCAGGGCTCGGCTCCCGCAAGACCCGAAGGCTCTGCTTTGCGTATCATCCGCGCATGGATCTCCAAGCCACGCTCGAGGACCTGAAATGTCTGGTTGCCTTCGACACAACCAGCCAACTGCCCAACCGCCCGCTGATCGACTGGGTTGCCAACCGCCTTGAGCCCCTCGGCTTCGAGGTGATGGTGCAGGAGGCACCGGAGCCGGGCAAGGCAAACCTCTTCGCGACTTTCGGACCCCAAAGGGAGGGCGGACTGATGCTCTCGGGGCACTCCGACGTGGTCCCGGTAACCGGGCAGCCCTGGAGCAGCGACCCCTTTGCCCTCCGCGCACACGAAGGCCGGCTCTACGGACGCGGGTCCGCCGACATGAAGGGCTTCATCGCGTGCCTGTTGCAGGCGGCGCCGGGCTTTGCCCGGGCGAAGTTGAAAGCTCCGATCCACTTTGCGCTGTCGTACAACGAGGAGACCGACATGGGCGGCATGAAGCAGCTTGCCGCCCGGTTGCGCGAAAGCAGCCAACTGCCGCGTGCCGCAGTGATTGGCGAACCGACCAGCATGCAGGTTGTGGTGGCCAACAAGGGCGCCGCAATCTATCGCTTCAGGGTGCGCGGCTTCGAGGTGCACTCCTCGCTGAGAGACCGCGGCGTTTCCGCAGTGGAAACCGCTGCGCGGATCATCGTACGTTCGCTCGACATCCAGAAGCGTATGCGCGAAGACCTTCGGCACGACGGCTTTGACTTCCCGTTTTCGAGTATCCATGTGGGTCGTATCCATGGGGGCACCGCACACAACATCACCGCCAAGGACTGCGAGTTCCTGCTCGAAATCAGGGCACTGCCCGGTCGGGCGGCAGCGCCCTACATCGCCGAGTTGCGCGCCTGGTGCGAAGCGGAACTGCTGCCCGCCATGCGCGCGATTGCCGAAGCGAGCGACATCGCCATCGAAGAGATCACCGACAGCCCCGGCCTTGACGAGCGCGGCAACACCCGCCTTGGGCGGGCCATGATGCCGCTTTGCGCCTGCCACAGCCCGGGCCGGGTGAGTTTCGGGACCGAGGGCGGCATCTTGCAGGACGCAGGCATCCCCACGGTCATTTGCGGCCCGGGCCAGATCAGTGTGGCGCATCAGGCCAACGAGTTTGTGGAACTCGACCAGTTGGAGAGGTGCCTGCACTTCCTTGATCGCCTCAGACATGCGATGGAAACCGACCCGGCATGTTTCTTCTGATCGGGTTCGGACTCGCACTGCTCACCGCTGTCGTTCTCGTCTGGCCGCTGCTGCGCCGATCGTCTCCCGCGCGGGGGATATCGGAGGAGCAGCTTGCGGCGTCGTTCCGGGATCGGCAGCGCCTCATCCGCAAGGACCTCGAGGCAGGGCTGATCACTCCGGTTCAGGCGGAGCGCGCCGAAGAAGCGCTCGCTGCTGAACTCGCCGAGCGGCTGAACCAGAACGAGTTGGCGCCCATAAGTCACGGAGATCGCCAAAATCCCGGCGCGGCCAGCGGCAACCACCCACAACGCAGCAGCGTACACCCTAGTAGCGTACGCCCCAGCAGCTTACACACGAGCAGCATGCAGACGGGCAGCATGCAGACGGGCAGCGTAGAGGCGGGCAACGTACAGGCGGGCAGCGTGCGGAGCAGCCGTAATCCAGCCGATCAAAGCCCGCGCCGGCCTTGGCTTGCCGCCTTCCTGCTCGCCGCGCTTCCAGTGCTGGGTATCTCCACCTACCTGATCGGCGGTAGTCCCGAACTCACGCTTCCCGGAGCGCTGCAGAGTCAGGGCCGCGAGACCCGTCACGCGATGCTCGAGCAACTCGCAGCCGACCCGCAGCGTTACCGGGAGGCGCTTGCCAACCTGCGTTCGACGCTTGTGCAGACCCCCGACGACGTCGACACCTGGGTCATGCTCGCGATGCTGCACAAGACCGCAGGCGACTACGCGGCCGCTGTGGAGAGCTTCGCCGAGGCACACAAGCGTGGCGCCGACGGCGATGCACGTTTTCTCGCCGAATATGCTGAAACCATCGCGCTGAGCCGCGATCGGCGATTCGCAGGCGAACCCTACATCTTGCTCCAGCAGGCGATGCGGCTGGACGGGCAGGATTCGAAGGTGGTCTCGCTGATGGCAGCGGCACACTACCAGGCTGGTGAACGCGCCGAGGCGCGGGCATTGCTCGAGCAACTTCTGGCTGCGATGTCGCGCGACAACCCGCAGGCAACACAACTCCGCGAGCTGATTGCGGGCCTCAGGGATAGCGACAGCCCGAAAACCGCCTCCCCGACCGGCCAGGCAGCCGGTCCCGCAAGTGCACCCGGTGGAATCGCCCGCCCCGGGCCGGCGCCCATATCCGGGTCCGAATCAGCTCCCGTATCCGGGTCTGAATCGGTCCCCAGACCGGGCGACGCGGCAACCCGCATCGAAGTGGTGCTCACGATCGATCCCGCAATGCTTGCCGATCTCGGGCCGGGCGCAGTGCTCTTTGTGAGCGCGCGAGCCGCTCAGGGCCCGCGCATGCCGATCGCGGTCTGGCGTGGACCGGTGCCGCAAGCCAGAGATGGGCTCGCTGTGGTGCTTGACGCGCGCCGCCAGATCGACCCTTCGCGAAAGCTCGAGGGGGCGTTGGTCGTGGAGGCGCATATCGCGCGAAGCGGACAGGCCGGACGTCAGCCCGGGGACCCGTTTGCAGACCCGGTGAGCCTCGAACTTGCGCCGCAAGGACTTTCTGCGGTGGCCAGGCTGAGCCTGCACATCGGTGCGCGCGTCAAACCCTGACCCCGCAATCGTTGCGGATGAAGACCCCCCAAAGCCAGGGACGCAACCCGGTCCCCCGATGCTGCGTGCCTCTGCGCTTTCGCTCAGCCGGGGCCGGCGCAGGCTGGTGCATCGCGCCGGTTTCGAACTTCATCCAGGCAGGTGGATCGCCCTTACAGGACCGAACGGTTCCGGCAAATCGTCGCTGCTGCGCGCGCTCGCGGGACTCCTGAGCTGGGACGAAGTTCCGCACCTCGTGCTCGGCGACCAGCGGCTCGAGCGGCTCTCATTACCCCCGCAACTTCGGCTCATCTTTCAGGGACACGCGGCAGGATGGAAGGATGCGCTGAGCGTTCGCGAGAATCTCTGGTGGCAGTCGCGGATGGATACCGAGCAGGGCGGGCCTGCGGTCACGCGCGAAGCGATCAACCTCGCGATCGCCACAACCGGAATCTCCGCCCAGGCGGAATCACCCTTCGGACTGCTCTCAGCGGGTCAGCGGCGCCGGGTGTCGCTCGCACGTCTGCGCATCAGCCTGGACGCAGTGCCATCCTGCGCAAGCATCCTGCTCTGGCTACTCGACGAACCCACTACGGCACTCGACGAGCAGGGCCAGCGCCTCATGGGTGGACTGCTATCCGATCTGTGCCAGCGCGGGGGAATGGCGATCGTGGCCACCCATGGAGCGATTCCAGGCGCGCCTCCCGCCTTATCGTTCGGACTCGGGCCCGATCCGGTCGCCGCTCCGCAAGCGCACGCGCAACCGAGGCCGAGCGCAGGACGTGACGCGAACGCATCGCCTGGCCGGGTCTCATAGCGTGGCGGTTCCACAGCGCCTGGCCGAGCCTCACGGCGTGACGCGGTCGCAGCGTGTGACCGAATCTCGGTGCCCGCCACAGTCCAGGGGTGGCATGGGGCTGCGGTGCTGATCGAGGCCATCCGACGCGATCTGAGGCTCCTGCTGCGCCAGCGCAGCGAGTTGTGGCTGGTGCTGCTCTTTTTTGTGCTCGTGGCAAGCCTCTTTCCACTTGCGCTGCAGCCCGAGCCGCGTCTGCTCGCAGCCATCGGCGGTGGCGTCTGCTGGGTGGCGGCACTGCTCGCGGTACTGTTGTCGATGCCCCGGCTTTTCGCCTCCGACGCGCTCGACGGCACCCTCGAACAGATGCTTCTTGCGCGCTCGGCCTGGATGCCGATGCTCTACGGCAAGCTGATCGCACATTGGCTGGCGAGCGGCTTGCCTCTCACGCTGATCGCCCCGCTCATCGGCCTTCAATACAACCTCGACACCGAGGCGATTGCCATCCTTGTGCTGGCGCTGCTCATCGGAACACCCACCCTGAGCCTGATGGGTGCGATCTGTGCCGCTCTGAGTCTGCCGGCGCGCGGAGACGGCGCACTTCTTGCCCTGCTCATGCTTCCGCTCACGATCCCGGTCCTGGTTTTCGGCACAGGCGCGGTTGAGGCCCACGCCGCAGGACTCGGGGCACAGGCGCACCTTTCCCTGCTCGGCGCCGCGCTCCTGCTCGCACTCGTGCTCGCGCCATGGGCTTGCAGCGCGGCGATTAGAATTGCGCTTGAATGAAAGGCTTGCATGCTTGAGGTTGCACAGTCGGACCAGGGCGGAGCATGGTGGTCGCGTTTCGCGGCACCCGCGCGGTTCTTTCCGCTTGCTGGACGCCTGATCCCGCCACTTTTCGTATTGAGCGCGGTGTTGGCTGCGGTTGGCCTCTACATTGGCTTCATGGTGGCTCCCACCGACTGGCAACAGGGCGAAGCCTACCGGATCATCTACATCCATGTTCCTGCGGCCTGGATGTCGATGCTCATTTATCTTGCCATGGCCTTCTGGGGCGTGCTCACCCTCGTCCTCCGGACACGCCTCTCGGCCATGATGATCCATGCGCTCGCTCCCACCGGCGCGTGGATGACTTTCCTTGCCCTCTGGACCGGGGCGTTCTGGGGCAGGCCCACCTGGGGTACCTATTGGGTGTGGGACGCCAGGATCACTTCCGAACTGATCCTGCTCTTCCTCTACTTCGGGGTGATCGGCCTGCGCGCCTCGATCGACGACGAACGCAAGGCCGACAAGGCCTGCGCGTTGATGTCTATCGTGGGGGCGGTCAACATTCCGATCATCTACTTTTCGGTCAAGTGGTGGAACACCCTGCACCAGGGCGCAAGCGTGTCGCTCACCGCGGCACCGAAGATGGCGCAGACCATGCTGTCGGCGATGTTGATCATGACGCTTGCGGCGTGGCTTTATAGTGTGGCGTCGAGTCTTGTGCGAGTGCGATCGTTGATCATCGAGCGCGAACCGTTTCAGGCCTGGGAACCGCCGTCTGTCGGTGCGGGTCTCAGGATCGGGGCCGAGCACAGCAGGTCGGGAGCATGAAGGACCACAGTTTCTATCTCGCAATGTCCTACGCGGCGCCCGTGGTGGTGGTGGTGATCGAGGCCTTCAGGCTGCAACAGCAACGCCGCCTCGCCTTGCGCACCCGCGCGCTCGAAAGGGCCGCGGCACCGCAGGACGATGGCACCGGTGCCTCCACACAATCGTTGCCAGGACATGCCCCGGCCTTCAACGAGGCCTTGGCAGCCGTTCAGGAGGGGCACCACCCCCAGGGCCGTCAACCGGCCTTCGGCAGGTCACAGCCGGCGGCAGACGCAGCGCTGACCAGGGTGGATCGCCTGTGAGCCCCCGGCAGCGACGGCTCGCGCTCGTGCTCGGCGGAGTCGCCGCTCTGGTGGTGGCCACCGCGCTTGTGCTCAACGCATTTCGCAGCAACCTCGTCTTCTTCTTCACGCCAACCCAGGTCGCCAACGGTGAAGCGCCGGTCGGCCGTAGTTTTCGCATCGGCGGACTGGTGGTTCCCGGCTCGGTGGAGCGTGAATCCGATGGGCTTCGTCTTCGTTTTGCGATCACCGACCAGGCAAGGACAGTGCAGGTGCACTACCAGGGAATTCTTCCTGACCTCTTCAAGGAGGGCGCAGGGGTTGTCGCCCAGGGAAGCATGCAGGGCGACGGGCTCTTTCTCGCCAGGGAGGTTCTTGCCAAGCACGACGAAAACTACATGCCGCCCGAGGCTGCCGAAGCCCTGAAGAGGGCCGGACATCCGGTTGGTGCGCCCACGCAGTTCATCCAGGCCCCGGCGCCGGCGCCGGGACGCTGAAGACAGCAGAGTTGCCCTGCCCATGAGCACCGAACTTGGTCACCTTGCACTTGCGCTCGCCCTCCTCAGCGGGCTCTGCCTCGCGGTGTTTCCAGCACTTGGCGTCTGGCGCAATGACCGCCGCCTCATGGACATGGCCACGCCTGCGGCGTACTGGCAGTTGCTGCTGGTTGCGCTCGCTTTTGCCTGTCTCATCGAAAACTTCGTGACGCACCAGTTCAGCAACCAATTGGTCGCCAACCACTCCAACCGCGATCTGCCGCTCAACTACCGGGTGGCTGCCAGTTGGGGCTCCCACGAAGGCTCGATGCTGCTCTGGATCCTGATGCTGGCCGGATGGACAGCGGCAGTGGCCGCCCTGTCGGGAAACCTCCCTCAGGGGCTCCGTGCCCGGGTGCTGTCCGTACTCGGTGCAATCAGCATTGGCTTTTATCTTTTCGCACTGCTCACCTCCAACCCCTTCGAGCGCGCGGTGCCCGCACCACTCAACGGCCGCGACCTCAACCCTCTGCTGCAGGATCCCGGGATGGTGTTTCATCCGCCGCTCCTCTACATGGGCTACGTGGGCTTCGCGGTGGCTTTCGCCTTTGCCATCGCGGGCCTGCTCGAGGGTCGGTTCGACAGTGCCTGGGCGCGCTGGGTTCGTCCCTGGACCAATGTTGCATGGGCCTTTCTCTCGCTGGGAATCGGACTCGGATCGTTCTGGGCCTACTACGAACTCGGCTGGGGCGGCTGGTGGTTCTGGGACCCGGTGGAAAACGCGTCGTTCATGCCGTGGCTCACCGGAACCGCATTGATCCATTCGCTGGCGGTCACCGAAAAACGCGGCAACTTCCGAAGCTGGACCGTTCTGCTCGCGATCATGGCCTTCAGCCTGAGCCTGCTCGGCACCTTTCTGGTCCGCTCAGGGGTCCTCACCTCGGTGCATGCCTTTGCCACCGACCCTACCCGGGGGGTCTTCATCCTCATCTTCCTGTGCCTCGTCATCGGCGGGTCCCTCAGCCTGTATGCAGCCCGGGCCCATGCAGTGCACGCCGGGTTGGCCTACGGTCTGATGTCGCGCGAGTCGATGCTGCTTGCCAACAACATCCTGATGGTGGTGGCGATGCTCGCAGTGCTGCTGGGCACCCTCTATCCCCTGGTGCTCGACAGCCTTGGTCAGGGCAGGATTTCGGTGGGACCCCCGTACTTCGACGCAGTCTTCGTCCCCCTCATGCTGCCGGCGTTGCTGTTGATGGCCGTGGGTCCGCTTGCGCGGTGGCGGCAAACCCCTGTGCCGGCGCTCGCCCACCGCATGCGCTGGGCTTTCGCGGCAAGCGTCACAACAGGAGTGCTGTTGCCGCTCACCGCCCCCTCGGACTACAAACCAGCCACCGCGCTTGGCCTGATCATGGCGCTCTGGGTGGCAAGCGGGGTTGTGATGGCCGGCCTCGAAAACATGAAATCGCCCTCGGGTCCGCTCGATCCGCTGCGCCTGCGCTTGCAGCCGGGTGCCTGGTGGGGCATGCAGCTGGCCCACCTGGGGGTCGCTGCCTTTGTGGCGGGTGTCACGCTGGTGAGCAGCTACGAAGTGGAGCTTGAAAGGAAACTTGCCCCCGGCGAGGTGCTCCAGGTCGACCGCGACCTCGCGCTGCGTTTTGCCGAGGCGCGTCTGATCCGCGGCCCGAACTACGACGGGGTGCAGGTGCGCTTCGAGATCCTTCGCGCAGGCGATGTGGTGGGGGAGCTGAGCCCCGAGAAGCGCCGTTACGCGGCGTCGCGCCAGGTGATGACCGAGGCCGCGATACGGCGCAGCCTCGGCGGCGACCTGTATGTCGCGCTCGGCGAAGCGGTGGGCGATGCCTGGGCTGTGCGGGTGCAGAAGAAGCCCGCCGTCAACTGGATCTGGATCGGTGTGGTGATGATGGGCCTCGGAGGCTTCTGGGCAGCGGCCGATGCACGGTATCGCCGCCGGGTGGGAGCCGCAGCGGCAGTCCCGTCAGGTTCCGCCGAGCCGCTGCGGTGAGCCGCTGGATCCGCGCCAGCATTCCGCTGGCGGTCTTTCTGCTGATTGCATGGTTCCTGCTGCAGGGCCTGCACCGTAATCCGCGCGAAATCCCCTCCCCGCTCATCGACCGCCCCGCGCCACTCGCGGCACTCGAGCGGTTGCAGAACCTCGAACACCACCTCGCCAGCGCCAGTCAGGCCGTTGCCACCGCCAGCTTGCAGGGGTCCGGCCTCGCGCCGACAGGCGTGGCCGCTTCGCCCTCGGTGAGCGACGGTATCGGTACAAGCGCACCTTCCTCATCCTCCCCAGCCGCCCTCTATGCCGGCAAGGTCTGGATGCTCAATGTGTGGGGTTCCTGGTGCAGCGGCTGCCAGCTCGAACATCCGCTCCTCAACGCGCTTGCGGCGGAGCGTCTGCTGCCGATCGTGGGGCTGGCGTGGAAGGACTCGCCAGCGCAGGCGCGCCAATGGCTTGATCGACTGGGCAATCCCTACTCCCTCGTTCTGATGGACCTCGACGGCAAAGCGGCGATCGACTGGGGAGTCTACGGAGCGCCCGAGACCTTTGTGATCGATGCGCGCGGCATGGTGCGATTCAAGCACGTGGGACCGCTCAGCGACGAGGTGGTGCGCGGACAACTTCGTCCGCTCCTTGCGCGGCTCGGTGCCTCGTGAGGTCCAACCCCGAAGACGCCTTCACCACGCACATGGCGCAGCGATGAGCGACAAGCCGGTACCGAACCCGCTGGCCCCGGTTGCGCTCAACGAAGCACAGACCGAACGCCTTCGCCGGCTCTACGGCGAAATCCGCTGCCTTGTCTGCCAGAACCAGAGCCTTGCGGATTCGGCCGCCGACCTTGCGGTGGACCTTCGTCACGAAGTGCAACTCCAGATCGCCCAGGGCTCGAGCGACACCCAGATCAAGCGCTGGCTGGTGGATCGCTACGGCGACTTTGTGCTCTACCGTCCTCCCTTGCAGCCTTCGACCGCGCTGCTCTGGGTGGGACCGTTTGCCGCGCTCGGCGCCGGCGCCCTGATCTGGACGATCGTGCAGCGCCGACGAAAGCGCGCCGAAGCGGAAGTCCCGGGAATCGGGCGAGGCACTGCGTTATCCCCGTCAACCGGGGCGCCGTCGCCTGCGTTGGCAAGCCAGGCAAACCGACTCGAGCGTGCCCGGCAACTGCTCAGCCACCCCGACTGACCGCCCCGGCCAGGCGCAGCTTCACGGTCCTCAACCTTCCGGCCCCAAGCCCGATCGAGTTCGCCCTCTTCACCTCGGTCCCCTCCACGGTTACCCTTCCGGCAGGAGAAGTGCACATGACCTCCGCAATTCGGCGACACCTTCTTGGCGTCGCAGCGCTCGGCGCCCTCGGTGGGTGCACCACGCCACGTCTCGCGCTGGAGTGGAGCAACCAGAACACGCCGCCTCAAAGGGCATCCAGGATCGTCGTGGTGGCGCAGCACCCCGACACCGTGATCGCCCGTGTGAGCGAAGATCTGATGAGCGATGCAATCGGCAAGCGCGGAGTGCCGGCAGTGGCGGCCTGGCGCCTGCTCCCGGACCGCAGAAACGTCCATCCCGACGAGCCGACGCTGAAACTGGCCGTGGGCCAGGCTGCAGCGAGTCATCTCCTGCTTCTCCAGACCCAGGCTCCGCAACAAACGCAGCAACTCGCCCCGGTCACCCACGGCAGCTTCGGCTACCTGGGGGCCTACCGCCGCTGGTATGGCACCACCGGCTGGGCTCCGGTTGTGGTGACTACGGTGATCACCTCAGCAAGCCTCTACGACGCCCGGAGCGATGCCATGCTCTGGGGCGGAAGCCACCGCAACAACCTCTCCTACGGGCTTCGCCCCGATCTCGAGGAGATGGTGAATGCGGTGCTCGAAGGCTTGAGCACCCGGGGTTGGTTGCCGCCTCGGGCTGGTTGAGCCATCCCATCCCCACGCCGCTCCAGAGCAAGGGATTCGAAAGGGCTCCCGGGCGACACGACCTCAGGGTCAGATCAGTTGCACCGCAGTCTTGCTGCGAATCAGGTCGGGCGAAACCCCCGGGGCGCACTCAACGAGTTTCAGACCCTCCTCCACCACATCCATCACGCCCAGGTCGGTGATGATCCGGTCGACCACACCCACGCCGGTGAGCGGCAAGGTGCAGGAAGGAAGGATCTTGAGGTCCTCTCCGCCGTCCTTGCGGCGCGCGGTGTGCTCCATCAGCACGATCACACGGCCCACGCCTGCCACCAGATCCATCGCGCCGCCCATCCCCTTCACCATCTTGCCGGGGATCATCCAATTGGCGAGGTCGCCGCGTCCGCTCACCTGCATCGCTCCGAGGATCGCGAGGTTGATCTTTCCTCCCCGGATCATCGCAAAGGAGTCAGCCGACGAGAAGATCGACGATCCCGGCAGGGTGGTCACCGTCTGCTTGCCGGCGTTGATCATGTCGGGATCCACTTCGCTCTCGCGGGGGAAGGGGCCGATGCCAAGCAGGCCGTTTTCGCTCTGCAGCCAGACTTCGATGCCCGGCGGCACGTGGTTGGCCACCAGGGTTGGCAAACCAATGCCGAGGTTCACATAGAAGCCGTCCTGCAATTCCTCGGCGGCACGTGCTGCCATCTCGTCTCTTGTCCAGGCCATGGATCGTCTCCGGAAAACTGTGGTGCGGGACTCTGGCGGATCGGGTGCGAACAGCGACCGCTTCAGTCCGGCCGGGTTGTGCGCTGCTCGATGCGTTTTTCGGGGTGCGGATTGACGACCATCCGGTGCACGAAGATGCCGGGCAAGTGAACCTGATCCGGATCGAGGCTTCCGGTCTCCACCAGTTGCTCCACCTCGGCCACGGTGATGCGGCCCGCCATCGCAACGTTTGGATTGAAGTTGCGTGCGGTCCGGCGAAAGACCAGGTTTCCTGCGCGGTCTGCGGTGTGCGCCTTCACCAGCGAAAGATCGGGCACCAGCGCGCGCTCCATCACATAGTGATGTCCATCGAACACCCGGGTCTCCTTGCCTTCGGCCACCAGAGTGCCCACCCCGGTCCGGGTGAAAAAGGCGGGAATGCCTGCGCCACCCGCGCGCAGTTTCTCGGCAAGCGTGCCCTGGGGCGTGAACTCGAGCTCGAGTTCACCGGCCAGGTACTGGCGCTCGAACTCCTTGTTCTCGCCCACGTAGCTCGCGATCATCTTGCGGATCTGCCGTGTGGCAAGCAGCGCACCAAGCCCGAATCCGTCCACGCCCGCGTTGTTGGAGATGGCCGTGAGCCCCTGGACTCCGAGGTCGCGCAGCGCGGCAATCAGCGCCTCCGGAATACCGCAAAGACCAAAGCCTCCCACCCCGATCATCTGACCGTCGCGGGCAATGTCGTGCAGCGCGGCGTGGGCACTGGGGAAAACCTTGTTCATCGGTGCACTCCGTCGAGGATCAGGCTCGGCCGATTGTATCGGGGGCTTCAATCGGGCAAGGGCGCAGGTTTTCCCCGCCGCTCCCCGCACCTCATCAGGATGCAGGCTCGCCCGACCACGGGGGCTCGAGACCCCAGCCCGCCGATTCCTGCATCTTCCAGAGCATCTGCAAAACGCGGTGCGCGTCCGCACGGGCGCCGCGGAATTCGATCGCGGTGGCGGGGCCGTGAAGGAGAAAGCGCACTGCCTTCTCGTCGGCGGTGATGTTGAGCGTGCGCAGCAGCCCGTCGTTGACGGGCGACGCCTGCATTGCGCCCGGATACATGTCCTTGGCCGAGTCCTCGTCCATCGGCGGACTGTCCTCGAGCGACAACTCCCTTTCGATCATCAATTGCAGGTTGCGCTTGCGAAGCTCCTGGGGCGCATCACCCGCGCGACCCGAGCCCGGTTCCACGATGCCCTGGAAGCGCAACGCATCGCCGGGGAGCGTTTTGGCGAGCAGAACCCAGACCTGGGCGAACACCTGCTGGAGCATCCGCCGCGTGAGCCAGAGTTGTCTCGCGCTGCGCTCATCGGTACCAAGCCGCAGCCAGAGGCGATCTTCCGAATCGCTGAAGCCAACCGTGAGCGTGCGCGCAACGATCGGGTCGGGGCCGGGCTTCGCAGTCAAGGGCGACGCGGTTACTCCGCTCAACGTTCGAGCTTGGATTCGATGCGCGCGAGCATGCCTCGAATCTCGGTCATTTCGCTGTGCATCATCTGCGTCTCGGACTGCAGGCGCTGCACCCGGTCCTCGAGCTTGTTGGCCGAAGCGCTCACCGCGTTGAGCCGTTCGAGCACGGTGTTCACCATCATGCTGGAGAGCTCGCCGCCCTTGACCAGCGGCTCGATGTCGCGACGCAAGTGCGCCACAGCCTCCACGATATGCTGTTCGCGGACCGCCTCGGAGCGGAACTGGTCGAGTTGCGATGAGAGGCCGTCGAGCTTGCCGAAGGTGGCCTCCACGCTCTGGATCGCTGCACGGATGCGGGTGACCTGGTCCTCGACCTTCCCGGTGCTGAGCCCGAGCACCCGCAGCCGTTCCGACACCGTGTCGATTTCGTTGCTGCGTGCAAGCGGACCGAACTCACGGCGCAATTCGCCCATCACCTGATCCAGATGCCTCGGCCGCAAGGCCTCGGCGCGCATGGACTCGGCTAGTCCCGCGATCGACTCGATCCGCTGCAACGACTGACCGACCCGATCGCCAAGCCGGTCGTGACCAACCCTGATATCGCTCAACAAGCTCACCGCAGTGTCGCTCGGACCGGCCAGACGGGTCTGCAACTCGAGGATGACGGCACGCAGCCTGTCCTCCGCCGCGCTCAGGCCAGGAT
>VGHO01000054.1 GCA_016868175.1 Betaproteobacteria bacterium | reverse complement strand
ACCTCGATCCGCAACCGCTCGGGGCCGGCCATCCGCGCGTCCTTTCGGCGCTGGAGAAAGCGGATGAGCTGGGCGGGGTCCACGTTGGTGTCCTTGCGGAACTGGAACTGCACCGCCTGCCCGTGTGCCTCGATCTTTGCCACTCCGATGCACTCTCCGAGGATGCGCAGCCGATGGCTCAGCATGAGCGCTTGCGCCTGCTCAGGCATACGCCCGAAGCGATCCACAATCTCCTCCTGCATCTCGCGAAGCTCATCCTCGCTGGCGCATGTGGCAAGGCGCTTGTAGAGACTGAGTCGTTCATGCACATCGGGGCAGTAAACGCTCGGCAGGAGGGCAGGCGCGTGCAGATTGACCTCGGTTGCCACTGCGAGGGGCGCACTGAGGTCTGGTTCCCGCCCTGCCTTGAGTGCGCGCACTGCCGTGCTAAGCATGTCGCTGTAGAGGGAAAACCCGATCTCGATCATGTTGCCCGACTGCGAGTCGCCCAGAACTTCGCCTGCGCCGCGAATCTCCAGATCGTGCATCGCAAGGAAAAAGCCTGCGCCAAGCTCCTCCATCTTCTGAATCGCCTCGAGCCGCTTGTGCGCGTCCTTGGTGAGCGCTGCTTCGTCGGGGATCAGCAGGTAGGCGTAGGCCTGGTGGTGGGAGCGCCCGACCCGGCCGCGCAACTGGTGCAGTTGTGCCAGGCCGAAGCGGTCAGACCGGTGGATGAGGATGGTGTTGGCGCTTGGCACATCGATTCCGGTCTCGATGATTGTGGTGCACAGCAGCAGATTGAAGCGTTGCGCATGAAAGTCGCGCATGACCGCCTCGAGTTCGCGCTCAGGCATCTGTCCATGGCCTACCACCACATTCGCCTCGGGAACCAGTCTACGCAACTTCTCGGCACGGTTCTGGATCGTTTCCACCTCGTTATGCAGAAAGTAGACCTGACCACCCCGCCGAAGTTCGCGGATGATCGCCTCGCGGATCGCGCCGTCGGTTTCCTTGCGCACAAAGGTCTTGATCGCCAGACGGCGCTGCGGGGCGGTGGCAATCACCGAAAAATCGCGCAGTCCCTCCATGCTCATCGCCAGCGTGCGCGGAATCGGGGTTGCAGTGAGGGTGAGAACATCGACTTCGGCGCGCAGGTTCTTCAGCACCTCCTTTTGCCGCACCCCGAAGCGATGCTCCTCATCGATGATGACGAGCCCCAGTCGGGCGAATTTCACCTCGGCCGAAAGCAGCTTGTGGGTGCCGATCACGATGTCGACCTGCCCACGGGCCAGTGCTTCGAGCGTCTGTCGCGCCTCCTTGCCGCTGCGAAAACGCGACAGCTCGGCGAGCCGCACAGGGAAATTCGCAAAACGGTCGCTGAAGGTCTGGAAGTGCTGTTCGACCAGCAGGGTGGTGGGTGCGAGGATGGCGACCTGGCGGGAGTCGCCAACGGCCACGAAGGCTGCGCGCAGCGCCACTTCGGTCTTGCCGAATCCCACATCGCCGCAAACGAGGCGGTCCATCGGCTTGTTGGCAACCAGATCCTGGATGACATGGTGGATGGCAGCGCGCTGATCCGGAGTTTCCTCGAATCCGAAGCCCTCGCAGAACGCTTCGTAGTCGGAAGCGTGAAAGGCGAAGGCATGCCCCTGGCGCAGCGCGCGGCGCGCATAGAGATTGAGCAACTCGGCTGCGGTATCGCGCGCCTGCTGAGCGGCTTTGCGCTTGGCCCTCTCCCACTGGAGGGAGCCGAGTTGGTGCAGCGGCGCTTCATCGGGCGAGGCGCCGCTGTAGCGCGCGATCAGGTGGAGCTGCGACACCGGCACATAAAGGCTCGCGTCGTTGAGGTAGGCAAGATGCAGAAACTCGTTGTCGCCTTCGCCGAGATCCATATGGATCAGACCCCGGTAGCGTCCGATACCGTGCTCGACGTGGACCACTGGGTCGCCCGACTTGAGCTCCGACAGATCACGGATCAGCGTGTCGACATTGCTTTGCGACTCGCGTCTTCGCGACTTGCCACGGCGGGGGTGGTGGGCGTAGATCTCGGCTTCGGTTACCACCGCGATCAGACCTTCGATCACAAAGCCCGCATGCAGGGGGCCCACGCCGATTCGCGCGCCGCTCCACGAGGGCTCGGCTGGCCATCCGTCGATGCTTTCCCAGCGTACTTCGTATTCGGCAAGCGCCTGCATCAGCGTCTCGCGCCGCCCCGGGGAATCGCACACGATCAGCACCGGGAGCGGCGACTGCTCCGCGAACTGCTCCAGCGCGGCATGGGGCCGGGTGCGCTTGCGATCAACCGCAAGTTGCGGAAGCCCCGGGCAGGGTTGCGATCCCGCGTGGGGCATCGTGAGGCGGCCGCGGGTGCGGCACGCCTTGAAGAAGCGCTCCTGGTCGAGCATCAACTCCGCAGGACTCAGGCAGGGGCGCTCGACATCCCGGCTCAGGAACTCGTAGCGCTGCTGCATGTCCTCGCGAAAGCGCTGCAGAGCGGATTCCACGTCTCCGTGAAGCACCACAAGGTCATCCCCGCCCATGTAGTCGAAGAGACTGTGACATGCATCGAAAAAAAGCGGCAGGTACCACTCCACTCCGCCGGGGGCAAGTCCGAGCCCGATGTCCTTGTAGACGGTGCATCGCGACGGATCGCCCTCAAAGCGGTCGCGCCAGCGTGCACGAAAGCGGACCCGGCTCGCCTCATCGAGCGCGAACTCACGCCCGGGAAGGATCCGCACCGAAGGGACCGGGAAGAGGCTGCGCTGGGTATCCGGATCAAAACTCTTGATCGACTCAATGTGATCGTCGAGCAGGTCGATCCGCAGGGGAAGGGCGTTTCCCATGGGAAACAGGTCGATGAGACTGCCGCGCAGGCAGTATTCCCCGGGCTTCACAACCTGCGACACGTGTTCGTAGCCCGCCTCGACCAGTTGGGCCGCCAGCACATCGCGCGCGAGTTGCTCGCCGCGCGCGAACACGAAGCTGCGGCCGGCAATCAGCGAACGGGGCGGCAGCAGCAGCGCCGCCGTTGTGGCGGGGGCCACAAGCACGTCGATGTCGCGCTGAAGCAGACGCCACAAGGCGTGCAGCCGGTCGCTGATCAGGTCCTGGTGCGGCGAAAAGTGGTCGTAGGGTAAGGTCTCCCAGTCGGGAAAGAGCTGCAGTCGGAGTCCTGGATCAAACCATCCGAGCTCCTCCACCACCCGCTCGGCATCGGCCGGCTGGGCGGTGAACACCACGATCCGCCGTGGCGACAATGCACGAGCCCAGTTGGCAAGCAGATAGGCATCGCCCGCACCCCAACTGGCGGGCGCACGTAGCGCCTGGCCGGGATCCGGGAAGCGAAAACCTGCGAGGGTGGCGGGCATGAGAGAATTTTAGTCGCTGGTGGCGACGGCAGACGGAGGCGCGGCATCCCTCAGCGGCAAAACCTTTCGAAGGACCTGTCGGTCGACCCGGAGTTGCGCTCCCGAGGAGCGCGGCAGCACACCAACCCAGGAGCGGCATCACGAACAATGCCACCGCCGGTTTGCGCAAACCCGCGCTGGCCGGTAGCCCTCACGATGCGGCCCGCAGTGCGCCGACACTGCATGCGGTTGTGCCGGCCGCAGGCTCGGGTGCGCGCTTTGGTGCAGCGCTCCCGAAGCAGTACCAGCCGCTTGCCGGAACTCCGGTCATCGTTCACAGCGTGAGGGTGCTGCTCGACCTCGATCCGGTGGAGAAAGTGTGGGTGATCGCAGCGCCCGGGGATCGCGAGGCAGCCGTGGCGCTGGCTCCCTTGCTGCAGGCTTGGCCGAAGCGGCTCGCGATTTGCGCGATCGGCGGTGCTACCCGCCGCGATACCGTGCTGGCCGGGCTCGAGCAGGTGCGCGAGGCGGGTGCACACTGGGCGCTTGTGCACGATGCCGCAAGGCCGCTCCTCAGACCGTCCGACGCGCTGGCGCTGATCGAGACCTGCCTGCACCGAGGCCACGGTGGCATCCTTGCACGTCCGGTCGTGGATACGGTGAAGCGGGTTAGCCAGTCGCCTGCACAGGGGGCCACGGAGGCAACCCTGGACCGGGATGCGGCGCCTCGAGACCCCGAGTCCGATGCACCCCGGGGCCAGAGCCAAGCGGCCGCCGGCTCCGGGCCCGGATTGGCAGCGCGACGGGTTACGCCAGAGGGAGCCAGGGTGGAGACCATCGCGCGGGATCGGCTCTGGCTGGCACAGACGCCGCAGATGTTTGAAGTGGCCCTCCTCCTCCGGGCGTTGGCGCAGCACCCGGATGTCACCGATGAATGTGCGGCGATCGAGCGTATCGGCGCCCCGGTGCTGCTGCTCGAAGGTTCACAGGCCAATGTAAAGCTGACTTCGCCCGGGGACCTCCAGGTGCTCGAAGCGCAGCTGCGGGATCGGCTCTGGCTGGCACAGACGCCGCAGATGTTTGAAGTGGCCCTCCTCCTCCGGGCGTTGGCGCAGCACCCGGATGTCACCGATGAATGTGCGGCGATCGAGCGTATCGGTGCCCCGGTGCTGCTGCTCGAAGGGTCACAGGGCAATGTAAAGCTGACTTCGCCCGGGGACCTCCAGGTGCTCGAAGCGCAGCTTTCCGCGGTCGATTCGGGGGACCTTGGGGCAGGGGCGAGTGCAGGCGCAGGAGCAGGGGCGAGTGCAAGCGCAGGAGCAGGCTCAGGAACAGGCGCAAAGACACACGCGAGAGCAGGCGCGCCGCGCGCAGACGTGGCCGAGCCGCAGATCAGGATCGGGCAAGGCTACGATGTGCACGCGCTGGTACCCGGACGACGGCTGATCATCGGCGGCGTTGCGATCGACTATCCACTTGGCCTGCTCGGGCACTCGGACGCCGATGTGCTCCTGCACGCGGTCACCGACGCCATCCTCGGCGCAGCGGCACTCGGTGACATCGGGACGCACTTTCCGGATCAGGACCCGAAGTTTCGGAATGCCGACAGCGGGCACCTGCTGCGTGAGACGGTCAGCATCGTGCGGGGGCTGGGCTGGCAGATTGAAAACCTGGACTGCAGCGTGATTGCGCAGGCGCCGCGGCTTGCGCCGTACCGGGCCGCGATCGTCGAGCGGGTGGCAGCCTGCCTCGGTGTGCGGCAGGATCGCATCGTGCGGGGGCTGGGCTGGCAGATTGAAAACCTGGACTGCAGCGTGATTGCGCAGGCGCCGCGGCTTGCGCCTTACCGGGCCGCGATCGTCGAGCGGGTGGCAGCCTGCCTCGGTGTGCGGCAGGATCAGGTGAACCTTAAAGCCAAGACCCAGGAGTGGCTGGGTTTCGAGGGGCGGGGAGAAGGCATTTCTGCGCAGGCGGTGGTCCTCCTCAAGCGTGCTGCGGGTTGAACGGACCTTCCTGTGCAACTCCCCAACGTTGCCGCGCCGCGCAGGCACGCTCCCTTGCAAGGCTCTCCCGTCCCTGTGCAGCTTCCCGAACTTCCGGGGCCGGCAGCGGACGGGGGTCCCTCAGCAGTGCCCGGGTCGGTTCCGCGCCGGGGAGGCGCATGGACCCGTGGCATCGGCAGGCTGGGCCTCTACCTGCTTGGCTGGCGCGTGGAGGGTTGTTTTCCCGACCATCCGAAGCTCGTGATCGCCGGAGCGCCGCACAGCACCAACTGGGACTTTCCGGTGGCGATGTCGGTGGCGTTTGCCTACAACCTGCGCATCAACTTCCTGGCCAAGCACCGGCTCTTCAAGGGCGCGCTGGGGCCGGTGATGCGCTGGTTCGGTGGGGTTTCGGTTGATCGGGGGATGGCCGCCGATGTGGTGGAGCAGGTGGTGGAGAGCTTTGCAGCGTGCGAAGCGATGTGGCTGTGCATGTGGGGTTTCGGTTGATCGGGGGATGGCCGCCGATGTGGTGGAGCAGGTGGTGGAGAGCTTTGCAGCGTGCGAAGCGATGTGGCTGTGCATCGCGCCGGAGGGAACCCGAAAGCAGGTCGATCGGTTCCGCTCGGGCTTCCTGCGGATTGCCGCAGGTGCAGAAATCCCGATCCTGCTCCTCGTGTTCGACCATGGCGCACGGGCGATTCGCCTGGGGCCGTTGTGCCTGCCCGGGCCAGACCCCGAGCGTGACCGGGAGGTGATCGAGCTTTGGTACCGCCCGTATCAGGTGATGCGCAAAGCCTGAGTGTGAGCATCCCCCCAACCCTGGAACCGGGCCTGCACGAGGGTTCGCCAGGGGCTCGGGGGAGGCTCGACCGACAAGGCGACCGCCGTCCTCGACAAGGACAGGCCGGCCACCATTCTCAGCGCAGGTCTGCGACCAGCGCCTGTCGCTGTGTTGCGGGAAGGGGCGAGATCTCGCAGGTGTAGGCTGCGTGGTCAATGCCCGCCGAGAGGCTTACGCCGTATTTGAGGGCGGCGCACATGTCGGGGTTGAGTTCGAAGCGCAGGAAGTGTACCGAGGAGGTCTTGGTCTCGTTTTCCCGCTCCAGATCCTCATCGGCAATCGCATACACGCGCGCCGAACCCTCCACCTGAATCCACACCCGATCCTCGATGCCGATCAACCGTGAGAGCGCGCTACGGCGCTCGGCTGGATCCTCGTACTCGATCATCATCGTGGCCTTGAAATTGCTGCCGTCCGGGATGAGCGGGCTGTAGGACTCGAGTTCGTGGAGGATGCCCTCCTCCTCGAAGATCTTCTCGATCCGCAGCATTTCCTGAATCTGGTAGCGGATCGTGAGTTCGTCTTCGAAGATCAGGGTCACGTGCTGGCCGAGCGCCAACGTGCGGTGCTTCTTGTGCTCAAGCACTTTCCTGCGGAACTCGGGGCGGGCCCTGGCGTAGGCCTCGAGGGTCATCAGCGATTCACGTGCGATTTTGGGAGTCATTCGAGAGTTCATCATGGGAGTCCGTAAGCCTTGCGTGGGAGGGTTAAGGGATGCGCCATCGGCGCCTGGATCATGGGAGTCCGTAAGCCTTGCGCAGGAGGGTCAAGGGATGCGCCATCGGCGCCTGGGGAAACTGGTTGCGCTCGATACCCTGGGCGATGTGGTGACCAGCGAGTTGGCAATCGGAAGCGATCCAGTCGGTGGGGCCTTTGGGATGCGCGCTCATCTGCCGGAACACAGGCTTGCCGATCTTCATCGCGCCCTCGAAGAACTCCTTTTTCACGCCCCATGTGCCCGCGTGGCCGGAGCAGCGCTCCACTGTGTGAACCTGCGTGTCGGGCACCATGGCGAGGAGTTCGCGGGTGCGCTGACCCATGTTCTGAACCCGCAGATGGCAGGCCACGTGATAGGACACATGCCCGAGCGAGGTGGAAAAGCCGGTATTGAGGAGTCCGTCCTTGTGGCGGTCCACGAAGTACTCGAACGGATCGAACATGGCTGATTGCACGGTCTTCGTCTCGTTGCAGGAAGGGAAAAGCAGAGGCAGCTCCTGCTTGAACATCAGGGCGCACGAGGGGATGGGCGCGAGGATTGCGTAGCCTTCACGGGCCAGTCGGGCGAGCGCGGGCATGTTGGCCGCCTTGAGTGCGGCGACACCGTCGAGATCGCCGAGTTCAAGTTTGGGCATCCCGCAACAAGCCTCCTTGTCCGCGACCACCCAGGGAATCCCGTTGTGCTCGAGGATCTTGATCAGGTCAAGCCCGATGCCTGGTTCGTTATAGTTTATATAGCAAGTTGAGAAGATAGCAACCTTGCCCGGCGTGCGCTGGCCGTTGCGGACTGCGGGGGCCTCCCTGGCCGCCTTGGCTTGCGCACTTGCCGCAACCGCACGAAAGGGTCGCGGCGCAAACTCGGGGACCCAGGCGTCGCGGTGCACGCCGAGCATGGACTCGCCCAGTTCGCGGGCGCGGTTGTTTTTCGCAAGCGCGTTCACCGCCTGGACCACCACAGGGATGCCCGCGAGCTTGCCATTGCGGTCGGTGGAGGCCAGCTGGCTGTCCCTGAACTTCGTTGGCGTTCCTTTCTTGAAGGCAATGGCCTTGGCGCGCAGCATCACGTGCGGAAAGTCCACGTTCCACGCGTGCGGCGGCACATAGGGGCACTTGGTGAGGTAGCAGAGGTCGCAGAGGTAGCACTGGTCCACCACCTTCATGTAGTTCTTGCGGTCCACCCCATCCACCTCGAGGGTTTCCGAGGCGTCGACCAGATCGAAGAGCGTGGGGAAGGCATTGCACAGGCTCACGCAGCGCCGACAGCCGTGGCAGATGTCGAAAATGCGCTCCATCTCATCAAAGCAGGCTTTTTCGTCATAAAAAGCCGCGCTCTGCCAATCGATTGGGTGGCGGGTTGGTGCTTCGAGTGAACCTTCACGCATGGCTCGAATCCGGGAAGAGGTGGGGGGCAGGCCGCGCGCCAGACCCTGGCGTGCGGCCCTTCAGGCAACGGGCCTCGGTGGCCGCTGTCGATCAGGCGTTGGCTGCGAGCGCGTCGAGGGCCTTCTGGAACTTGTTGGCATGCGAGCGCTCGGCCTTGGCCAGCGTCTCGAACCAGTCTGCGATCTCATCGAAACCTTCGTCGCGCGCTGTCTTGGCCATGCCGGGGTACATGTCGGTGTACTCGTGCGTTTCGCCAGCCACAGCCGCCTTGAGGTTGTCGCTCGAGGCACCGATCGGCAGGCCGGTAGCGGGATCACCCACGTGCGCGAGGTAGTCGAGATGGCCGTGAGCGTGGCCGGTCTCGCCCTCGGCGGTGGAGCGAAAGAGTGTTGCGACTTCGGGCAGGCCTTCGACATCGGCCTTGTTTGCGAAATACAGGTAGCGACGGTTGGCCTGACTTTCGCCCGCGAAGGCTTCCTTCAGGTTGTGATGCGTCTTTGAACCGTTAAGACTCGACATAGCAATCTCCTGGGAGTTACACGATTGAGAAACCGACTGCTCGGGGACCGCGCGTACTTCGCGTTGACTGCCTGTGGAGGATCGCGGCCCGAGAAGCCTGCGTATTATCGGTAGAAGATTGCGATGAAGGCCAATTGAATTTACATATGCCCTCGATTGACGACGTCGATGGGTGACGGGGCCATGACAGCGGGGCGGATCTCGCCGCTGCGCGCTGCGGCGGTTTCGATCACCGAGGGCAGACTCAGATGCACCGACAGTCCGCCCCCGGGTGAGCGGCGCAACTCGAGTTTTCCCTGATGACGCAACACGATCCGGTTCACGATCGCGAGGCCGAGCCCACTACCCTCGCGCTCGCTGCGATGGTCTTCAAGTCGCGCAAAGGGCTCGAGCAGGCGCTGATAATCACCCTCGGGCACACCTGGCCCGTAGTCGTCGAGCACGAGTTGCAAACTTCCCTGAACGCTGCGAAGAGAGAGGTCGGCATCGAAGTCCCCCTGCGACCGGGCATACCGCGCCACGTTGGAGAGCAGGTTGTCGAGCAGGCGATCGATGTCCACCCGACGTCCGCTCCAGGGGAGTGTTTCCGGAAGGTCAAGGCGGATGCGCAGTCCGTCGTCGCGCCAGCGCTCGACGGCGAGTGCAACGCTCGCAGCGGCATCGTGGGTGTCGCTTCCTTCGAGCGTGGAGGCTCGCGCATAGTCGATGAACTGGCGCACCACGCCGTCGATCCGCTCGATGTCGGACACCAGGTTGGCGCGCACGTCGGGGGAAAGCATGGCGAGTTCGATTTCCATGCGCAGCCTCGTCAGAGGCGTCCGGATGTCGTGCGAGATACCGGCCAGTGCGAGGCGCCGGTCCTGGTCGAGGCGGTCGAGCGCGAGCGTCATGTGGTTGAAGCGGCGGTTGACCTCACCGAATTCGCCGGGGAGATCCTCGGGCAGGGGCGTGGATCGGGCGTTGGACTCGATACGGGTGATGGCCCGGGCAAGCAGGCGCAAAGGGCGGTTGATCTGCTCGGAGATCATGACGGTGCCGAGCAAGGAGAGAAACACCACGATGGCGGCGGCCCACTCCCACGGCGGATCAAGGCTGCGCTCGAGGCGCTCCTGCTGCACGCCCAGCCAGTAGGGCTGCTTGCGGATGCTCACGCTCACCCACAAGCCCTCCACGCCGTTGACCGACTCGAGCACCTGGGTGTTCTCCCCCATCTCGATGCGCAGCAAGCGACTGAGACGCCGACCTGTGTCGGTCCGGTCCATGGGGACCGTGACGTCGGTCCTTTGCCGGGGAGTGAGCCGAAGACCTTCACCGCGGTCGAGAATCTGCAGCAACTCCCTGCGGCTTTCGGGGTCGGCGGTCTCGAGCGAGATCCGGGTGACGTTGGCGAGCGAGGCCACCTCCCACGCCACCGACTGTTCGGGCGTTG
The DNA here is from genome assembly GCA_016868175.1 of Betaproteobacteria bacterium. Classification (GTDB taxonomy): domain Bacteria; phylum Pseudomonadota; class Gammaproteobacteria; order Burkholderiales; family Burkholderiaceae_E; genus UBA3064. The sequence goes on along the minus strand of VGHO01000054.1, from coordinate 3,756 downwards.
GGCCGAACATCTTCTGCATCACGACCCAGGCGCCGAGCAGACTCGCAAAGAGCAGCCCTGCGATCAGAAGAAAGGTACGGCCAAAGAGGCTGCTCATGAAGGGGCGAGAGTCTCACACCGGGGATGCGTCGATCATACAATTTCAGGCAATGCACGACCTTGCGACGCGACCGCCCCATCTCCTGCTTGCCCTGGCTGGCTCGGCGAGTCCTGCTTCGGCCGCTCTGGTCGATTGCGGGAGCGCTACCAGCGCCGGCCCTGGCGTGAAGTGCATCGCCCGGCACGAGTCCGGGGGGAAGTCGGGCGAAGAACTCCTCGGCGCAGTGGAGCAGTGGGTGGGAACCTGGGGAGTACCCGAGGTCCTTGCGCTCGACGTGGGGCCAGGCAGCTTCACCGGGCTTCGCGTGGGGCTGGGACTTGCCCAGGGGCTGGCCCTCGCGTGGAATCGCCTGGTTTTGCCCTTGAGCAGCGCCCAGATCATGGCATCCCGGATTCAGCTTGAAGAACCACAGACGCATGTGATCACCTTCCGCGATGCGCGGATGGGCGCCGTGTACCTCGGCGATCATCCGCCGGGAAGCCTGGGCTGCCACGGGTTTGGCGATGTGATCGAGGCGGATCCGCAGGAGGCCCTTGCGCGCTTGCACGCCAGGGTGGGGTGCGGTGTTGCCGCTTGCTGCGTCGTTGACGAAGCGCTGGAGGCCCTGCTGGAGCGACTGCGCGTTGAGGCCTTCGGCGGCCCGCAAGGGGGTGCAATCCAGACGGAAAGACGAGGATTGCCGAGACTCACCACCGCGCGACCCGAGGCTGTGCAACTTGCGCGCCTCGCGTGCGCAAGGCTTGCCTCGGGGCACGTGGGAATCGCCCCAGCCGCGTTGACGCCCTTTTATGTGCGAAACGACGTGGCGATGGATTTGGCTGCGCAGCGGGCGTACCGGCAGGCACGGGCTGGCTGAAGTCGGACTGCAGACACCGTATGCGCCACACTGCGTTCGTCACGCGTTGCGCCGGTTTCGGAGCATCCAGCGGCCTGCTGGGAAATCCCCGCCCCATGACCCCGATGGATCTTCCCCGGGTGGGTGCTGTCGAGACACAGATCTATCCCTTCCCGTGGACCGAGGGGAACTTCCGGGATGCCCTCAATGCCGGGCATGAGGGCTGGCTTTTCGAGAGTCCAAAGCCGGATCCCGAACTGCTCGCCTATGCGCTGATCATGTGGGTGATCGAGGAGGTGCATTTGCTCAACCTTTCGGTAGCTGCATCCAGACAATGTGGGTGATCGAGGAGGTGCATTTGCTCAACCTTTCGGTAGCTGCATCCAGACAAGGGCAGGGGCTTGGGGCGGCGGTGATGCGCTGGCTGCTTCTGGATTGCACCACCCGCGGCGCGCAGTCAATGCTGCTCGAGGTGCGACCGAGCAACCGTGTGGCGCTGCACCTCTACGCGCGCTTCGGCTTCGAGCATGTCGGGACGCGCAAGGCGTACTACCCTGCTGCCGGTCAGACCCGCGAGGATGCGCTCGTGCTGAGGGTCCGGCTTCCGGTGCCAGGCGCCTTGGTCCTTGCATGATGCAGTGGAGCGCCTCACAACAGCGCGCGTGGGCTGCGCTGAACCTCGGCCCAGTCTGGGAGCCGTTGCCCCGGTCCGGTTCGCGGGAAGCGGTGCAGCCAAACGAGGTTCTGCGGCAGGGCGCGACGGCGTCGCAGGCGTTGTCTCCCGGGGGTTCATCCAGCGATTCGCCAGCTGGCTGGGCGGAGCTCCGCGCCAGGGTTGCCGATTGCCGGGACTGCCCACTGGGGCATCAGCGCAAGCAGGCCGTCTTCGGCTCCGGGTCCACCGCTGCGCGGTGGGCGATTGTTGGCGAGGCACCGGGCGCCGAGGAGGATGAGCGGGGAGAGGCTTTCGTCGGTCAGGCCGGCCGTCTCCTGGACGCCATGCTCGCTTCGATGGGATGGTCACGGACGAAGGATTTCTTCATCACCAATGTGCTCAAGTGCCGACCCCCAGGCAACCGGACGCCTGCGCCGACCGAAGTTGCGGCCTGCGCCAGGCATCTGCAGGCGCAACTGCGGCAACTCGAACCGCTCGCGTTGCTGATCCTCGGGCGGGTCGCGGCAGTGCATCTTCTTGGCGGTAGTGCGCCGCTCGCGCACCTGCGTGAACGGATCCACCTCGTCGGAAGCAATGCACGCGAGATTCCGGCTGTGGTGACGTTTCATCCAGCCTACCTGCTGCGCAGTCCGCAGGACAAGGCGAAGGCCTGGGAGGATCTGAACCGCTTTGCTGCCCTGCAGGACCGAGCGACGGAGGCGTTGCGCTGTGCGGGACTATGAGGTCAGTGGCTGTGGGCCCGGTGGTCAAGGATCAGCGCGCCGAGATCGTGATGGCGGGCGTTGTGCTTGTAGCGGCGTCTCACCAGCATCATGGTGAGGGCCACGAAGAAGCCGAACAGGATGATGATGCTGTTGATATGCATTTCGAAGCTGAGAAGGGCAGCGTAAACCCCCAGCATCAGGAGCACATTGAGGTTTTCGTTGAAGTTCTGCACCGCGATCGAATGGCCGGCGCTCATCAGGACATGTCCACGATGCTGAAGCAGGGCGTTCATCGGCACCACGAAATAGCCCGCCATCCCGCCCACGAGCACCAGCAGCGGATAGGAAAGTTCGAGGGTCGACACCATCGTCATCGTGGGTACCAGCAGCCCCATGGCAATGCCGAGCGGGATCACCCGCGGTGAGCGCCGCAGCGTGATGAAGCGTGCGGCCAGGACGGCGCCCAGCGCGATCCCCACGGCGACCACGCCCTGGAGGATCGCTGCGCGGTTGAGCGGCAAGCCCAACTGGTGTTTTGCCCACTCGAGCACGATGAACTGAAGCACCGCACCAGCGCCCCAGAACAGGGTCGTGACCGCCAGCGAGATCTGTCCAAGCTTGTCGCGCCAGAGCGTGAGGTTGCAATGCCAGAACTCCCGGATCAATACGATGGGGTGGATCGCCTGCCTGGGGTAACGCGCCCCGGTGTCGGGGATTCTCAGGTTGATCAGCGCTGCGAGCAGATACACCAGCCCGATCACGGCGATGGCACCGGTGGCCGCCGAGTGCACCCCGGGGATGCCCAGGGCGATGATCCAGGCAGAAACCGAAGGGCTGATCAGCAGGCCACCCACCACGGTGCCGAGGATGATCGATCCAACCGTGGTGCCCTCGATCCAGCCGTTGGCCGCCACGAGGCGCTCAGGAGGAAGCAATTCGGTGAGGATGCCGTACTTTGCCGGGGAATAGGCGGCTGCGCCGAGTCCCACGAGGGCATAGGCGAGCAGAGGATGGACTGCGGCGAACATCAGGACGCAACCAGCGACCTTGATGGCATTGGTGGCAAACATTACCCGGCCTTTCGGCATCGAGTCGGCAAAGGCGCCCACAAAGGGCGCGAGGACCACATAGCTCACGGTGAAGAAAAGCTTCAGCATCGGCTTCATCCACTCCGGGGCGGTCATTTCGATCAGCAAGGCGATCGCTGAAATGAGCAGGGCATTGTCGGCGAGCGAGGAAAAAAACTGCGCCGCCATGATGGTGTAGAAGCCTTTTTTCATGTGGGCGCGGTTATACCATGCAGTGCTGGAAGGTCCCCTGAAGCGAGTCCTGCAATGCCGCGTCCTCTGCAAGCCCTGATCGATCCTGCAGCGATGGCGCGCAACCTCGCGCGCCTTCGCAGGGTCCTGCCGAACGCGAAGGTGTGGGCAGTGGCCAAGGC
>VGHO01000053.1 GCA_016868175.1 Betaproteobacteria bacterium | reverse complement strand
GATCACCCTGGTCATCGTTACGAACCCGTGAATCTGGCGCTCGAAACACACATACTGCGCCGGAGTGCCTGCGGCCGAGAGCCGATCTGCGTACTGCCGTCCCTCATCGCGCAAGGGATCGAACCCGGCCGTGAGAATCAGCGCGGGCGCAAGCCCCGCGTGCGAGCGGGCGCAAAGCGGCGAAGCCATCCAGCCCTTGATCACCTCTCGCGGCTGGTCCTCACCCATGTATTGCCGCATGAACCACGCCATGGCACGGCTGGTGAGGAGGTAGCCCTCACCGTTGGTGGTCATCGACGCAGTTTCGGCGAGCATCTCGGTGGCTGGATAAATGAGCAGCTGGAACCGGATCGAGGGGATCGTGGTCGATGCGGACCCCGTCTCCGGGGTTCCCGCCCCATCACGGGCCATCAGACTGATCACCGCAGCCAGATTGCCCCCGGCGCTGTCGCCGCCGACCGCGAGCCTTTCGCTGTCCATCCCCAGATCGGCGCCGTGCGCAGCGATCCAGCGGGTTGCCGCCCAGCAATCGTCGACGGCAGCCGGATAGCGGAATTCAGGGCCCATCCGGTAATCTACCGAGACGACCGCGCACCCCGACTCGCGCGAGAGCTGCCTGCACAACACATCGTGAGTGTCGAGATCGCCGATCGTCCAGCCTCCGCCGTGGAAGTAGACGAGTACCGGCAGAGCGGTGGAGGGCAAGGCATCGCGGGGGCGATAGGCGCGCATCGGAATGGGGCCGTGCGGCCCGGGAGCACTGAGCGGCAAGGTGGCGAGATCGGGGGGCGGCGGCTCCTGCGTGAAGGTCCTTCGCTCGCGATACGCCTCGCGGGCTTCCGCAGGGGTTTGTTGCCACACGGGTGGGACAGCGGCTTTCTCGATCAGATCGAGTAGCGCTCGGGCCTGAGGATCCAGCATCATCAAAAACCTCCCTACGATTCATGGTGACCCCGGGGCATGGCACCCGGAGCGCCAAAGCCTCCACCTTCCGGTATTTTCGCGGATTGCACTGGCCTGCACGACCCCTCTTCCAGCGCATTTCGCGCGGCGAAGCCTCCGAGGGGGCTTGCGCGCATGGCGTCCAGCCTTCCGTGACCGGACTGCAAACCTTTGCCCTCAGAGCTGAAACTGCAGTCGCGCGAGCCGCGCGTAGAGTCCGTCTGCGGCCATCAGCGCCTCGTGCGTGCCCTCCTCCACGATGCAACCCTCGTCCATCACCACGATCCGGTGCGCCTTGCGCACGGTGGCAAGCCGATGCGCAATCACCAGACAGCTGCGGCCAGGCAACCAGCGGTCGAGGGTGTCCTGCACGAGCAACTCGGACTCCGCATCGAGCGCCGAAGTCGCCTCATCGAGGAGCAGCAGCTGGGGTTGCCTGAGGATCGCGCGCGCGATCGCGATGCGCTGACGCTGCCCACCTGAAAGCCGCACACCGCGCTCGCCCAACTCGGTCTGGTAGCTCTGGGGCAGCGCCTCGATGAAGGCATCGGCATGGGCCATACGCGCGGCTTCGAAGACCTCCCCGTCGCTCGCCTCGAGTGCTCCGTAGCGGATGTTCTCCAGCGCCGAACCCGAAAAGAGCACAGGGTCCTGCGGCACCCAGGCGATGCATGCCCGCACCGCCTCGGCATGCGCATGAGGATCGAGTCCCAACACCCGGATCTCGCCCTCGGATGGGGGATAGAGGCCGAGAAGGAGCTGAAACACGGTGCTCTTGCCCGCTCCTGAGGGTCCCACGAGGGCAACGGTCTCGCCTTCGTGGACACGCAGACTCACGCCACCGAGCACCGCAGTCCCGGGCCGCGACGGGTAGCTGAAGACCACCCGGTCAAGCGCTGCAACCGTCGTGCGCAATCGCTGCGGGGGATCCGCGGCCGCGCCCGCGCCAGCGCCCGCGCCCGGCACGCGCGGTTCCTCGAGCAGTTCCCCGAGCCGTTCCGCTGCCCCAGCCGCGCGCTGGAGATCACCGAACACTTCCGAGAGCGCGCCCATCGACCCGGCCACGAGCGCGGCATAGAACACGAACTGCGCCAATTCTCCGGCCGTGATCCGCTGGCTTACAACCGCCTGCGCACCAAGCCAGAGGTTGAACACGATCACGCTGAAACTGAGCAGGATCGCGAGTGCGGTGAGGCCTGCCCGAAGACGGTTACGGCGCATCGCAGCCACAAGCGCGCGCTCGACCTCGTGACCGTAACGCTGCGCTTCGTGGGCTTCGCGAACGTAGGCCTGTACGAGGTGGATCGCCGAGAGCCGCTCGCCTGCGCGCGCCGCGCTGTCGGCGAGGCGATCCTGACTGTCACGCGAGAGACGGCGCACCCTTCGCCCAGTCGCCCACAGCGGGAGGACAACCACGATCAGAAGGCCGATCAGGACCACCGCAAGCCGGGGGCTTGTCACCACCATCATCAGGAGCGCACCGAACAGGAGGAGCGTGGAGCGCAGTGCCATCGAGATGCTGGTCCCCACCAGAGTCTGGACCAGCGCAGTGTCGGCGGTGAGGCGCGATAGCACTTCGCCGGTGCGCAAGGTCTCGAAGAACTGCGGCCGCTGGCGCAGAACCCTCGAAAATACCGCCTTGCGAAGATCGGCGGTGATGCGTTCGCCGAGCCACGCCATCCAGTAAAAACGCAGGGCAGTCGACACTCCCAGCACGCACGCCAGGGCGAGCAGCACCAGGAAACGCCAGTTGAGATCGTCTGCGCCGAAGCCAGCGTCGATCAGCGAGCGAAACGCGAGCGGCACCGCGAGCATTGCACCTGCAGCCAAGGTCAGAAAGACAAAGGCGAGCGCCCAGTGCCCTCGGTAGGCGAGAACGAAGGGCCTGATTGCATCCAGCGGGGCAAGACTCGAGGGCATCGCTTGCGGGAGTCCTCAGGCTACTTTCAGCGCTCCCAGGGCGCTATCCGGCGCGCCTGCCGCAGATCGGATGTTGCAGGGCCTTGCTCGAGGTTGACACCGTTGCTTGGGGCGATTTCGCCCGCCTTGACCGAATCGACCCCGGGGTTGGCGCGTGCAGCCAGGTCATCGGTGCGGGCCAGACGCGCCAGCGCTGCGTGCGCGATCCAGTATGCATCCACTTCGAAGAAGTCACGCAATTCGGCCCGCGTGTCGCTGCGTCCGAACCCATCGGTGCCCAGGGTGGTCATGGCGCCGGGCTGCGGCAGGTAGGCACGGATCTGCTCGGGAACCGCGCGCACATAGTCGGACACTGCGATCACCACGGGCGCGTCCCTTCCCAGTTGCTGCGCAAGCCAGGTTCGCGGAGCCCTCTCACCGCCCGACTCCGCCGGCTGCAAGGCGGCAAGTCCGAGGCGCTCTTCGCGTTCGGCTCTCATGCCTTCACGCGCGAGGATGCTCCAGGAGGTGACGCTGAACACCTCGGAGTCGATCCCGAGCGCAGCGAGCATGTTGGCCGCGAGGAGCGCCTGATGGACCATGGGTCCGGAGGCAAGCAGCCGCACCGGCGCACCGGCACCCGCCTCCGCGGCTCGCTGCCCTGCACGAGCCTGCGCGGAAACCTTGCGCAGCAGGTGCATTCCCCGGAGCACGCCCTCCGGATCGTCGATTGGCTGCTGCGCAAGCGCCTCGTTGGTGAGCGTGAGGTAGTAGAAGACGTCGTGCTCAACTTCGAGCATCTGACGCATCCCGGCCTCGAGGATGATCGCCAGTTCCTGCGCATACGCCGGGTCGTAGGCACGGCAGTTGGGAATCGTTGCCGCCACCAGATGCGAGGAACCGTCCTGATGTTGCAGCCCCTCGCCCGAAAGCGTGGTGCGGCCCGAGGTGGCGCCGATCAGAAAGCCGCGGGCACGCTGATCGGCCGCAGCCCAGATCTGATCACCCACGCGCTGAAAACCAAAGACCGAGTAGTAGATGTAGAAGGGGAGCATCGGCAGCCCATGCACTGCGTAGCTGGTTGCCGCTGCGGTCCAGGAGGCCAGCGCTCCAGCCTCGCTGATACCCTCCTCGAGGATCTGGCCGTCGCGCGCCTCGCGGTAGTGCAGTACCGAGCCGATGTCTTCGGGCTCGTAGCGCTGTCCCATCGACGAATAGATTCCCACCTGCCGAAAAAGTGCCGCCATCCCGAAGGTTCGCGCCTCATCGGCCACGATCGGCACCAGCCGAGGGCCGAGCGCGCGGTCCTTGAGCAGATTGCCCAGCATGCGTACAAAGGCGAGGGTGTTGGACATCTCCCTCCCGGCCTCGGTCCAGGCAAAAGCAGCCCACTGGGTGCGGTCGGGCACGGTGAGCGGACGCGACACCACGCACCGCGAGGGCAACGCACCGCCAAGCGCCCTACGACGTTCGCGCAGGTAGCGCAATTCCGGGCTGTCTTCTCCCGGCTCGATCAACCGCATCGCGCGAGCGTCGTCGTCGCTGAGCGGCAGGTGAAAACGGTCGCGGAAGGCGATCAGCGCATCCTCGTCCATCTTCTTTTGCGAATGCGTGGTCATCCTGCCCTGCCCGGCCTGACCCATCCCGAAGCCCTTCTTGGTGTGTGCGAGGATCACAACCGGTTGTCCCTGATGGCGGACCGCATGCCAGTAGGCCGCGTGAATCTTCACCACGTCGTGACCGCCCCGTCGGAGTCGGTCGATCTGCGCGTCGCTCAGGTCGGCCACCATGTCGCTGAGCGCAGGATGCTGACCGAAGAAGGCGCGACGGTTGAAGGCCCCGTCCTTGGCCGCATAGGTCTGGAACTGACCATCCACCGTGTTGGCAAAGGCCTTGAGGAGTTCCCCTCCGTGGTCCTTGGCAAAGAGCGCATCCCAATCGCTTCCCCAGACCACCTTGACCACTTTCCAGCCCGCCCCGCTGAAGAGCGATTCGAGCTCATCGATGATGCGACCGTTGCCACGCACCGGGCCGTCGAGTCGCTGGAGGTTGCAGTTGATCACGAAGATCAGGTTGTCGAGTCGTTCGCGTGCCGCCAGCGTGAGCGCCGACATCGACTCGGGCTCGTCCATCTCGCCATCACCGAAGATTCCCCACACTTTGCGCTGTCCATGACCATCGTCGAGCAGGCCTCGGTGCTGGAGGTAGCGCAGAAAGCGCGCCTGGTAGATCGCGCTGATCGGGCCGATGCCCATCGATCCGGTGGGAAACTGCCAGAAGTCCGGCATCAGCCAGGGATGCGGGTAGGAACTCAGCCCCCGCGCGCCCACGCGCTGCGCCGAGATCTCGCGCCTGAAATGCTCGAGGTCCCTGCGCGCAAGCCGTCCCTCGAGAAAGGCGCGGGCGTAGATGCCCGGCGCCGAATGCGGCTGCGCATAGAGCAAGTCCGCCCCCTGGGGCGCGTCGGCACCGCGAAAGAAGTGGTTGAAACCCACCTCGAAGAGATCGGCGGCGGAAGCGTAGCTCGCGATGTGTCCGCCGAGCTCGGCGTCGGCAGCGTTGGCCCTGGCCACCATCGCCAGCGCATTCCAGCGCATCGTGGAGGCAAGCCGCTCCTCCATCGAAAGATCGCCCGGGTAGACCGGCTGCTCGTGCTGCTCGATGCTGTTGGCATAAGGGCTGATGCGCGGTGCCCGCCAGTGCAGTGGCGAGCGCAAAGCCAGTTCCGCCAGCCGATCCAGCAGGAACCTGGCCCGCTCGAGACCCTGCTGCGCAATCACCGCCCGCAGCGCATCGATCCATTCGTGCGTTTCCTCAGGGTCGGGATCCGCAACGGCACTGCCCCGCGTTTGGACCTTGGGGTCTCCCGTCGTGCCCGACTCCGCAGCCTCCGAGGGTACACGCACGCTCTGCGCGCTACGTTCCGGCACCATCTGCTGCAGTGGTGGGCACAAGGCGTCGTTCATGGTTGTGGGGTTCAGGGCTTGGGTTCCGGGGGCTTGGCGGCCTGGGGCTTGGCCGGGGGGGCCGGTTGAGCCAGCACAGCGCTATCCGCTGTACGCCTCAATCCTGCGCGCAACCCTGGTCCGCGACGGTCCTGAAATCGGCGGGGAGCACCACTTCCAGCAACTCGAGGTCGTCACTGTGCTCAAGTTCGCGATGCCGGATGCCCGGGGGCTGGTGCACACAGCTGCCCGCTTCGAGCCTTACCTCGCCTACGCCCTCGTATTCGAAACGCACCCAGCCCCGCAGTACATACACCATCTGAAATCCCACATCGTGATGGTGCCAGGCGGGGTGCGCGTGAGTGCCCGGCCTTGCGCGTATCAGATGGGCGACCGCAGCGCCACCGGTGGACGCGCGAATGCCCAGATCCTTGTAGAGAAAAAAAGGCCGAAGGCCGTCGCTCTCGAAAGCGGTGTCGCCTGCATGCACAACACTGAATCGCGGCTCAGTGGTTGTCACGTGGAAGCCCCTTGCTGGTGGAAATGCGCTGGTATTTCACAGCAAAGTCCAGACACGCGCCTGTGGAGAGCTGGCCGACATGGGCGCGCTGCAACTCCTGCCACGGCGTCTGGTGCTCGAGTTGTGCCGGCCTCCACGTGGCACGGCGCGATGCGAGCTCCACCTCGCCCACCAGCATGTTGGCGGTGCGCCGCGCAAGGTCGATACGCACCCTGTCACCGGTCCTGAGGAGCGCCAGGCCTCCACCAAGCGCAGATTCGGGTGAGGCATTGAGAATCGAGGGCGACGCCGAGGTGCCCGACTGGCGACCATCGCCCACGCAGGGCAGCAGCGTGATCCCCTGACGTACCAGTGCATCGGGAGGCAGCATGTTGACCACCTCGGCAGCGCCCGGATACCCCACCGGCCCGGTGCCGCGGATGAAGAGGATGCAGTCGGCATCGATCGCAAGTTCCGGATCGTTGATCCGCGCGTGGTAGTCCTCGGGGCCCTCGAACACGATCGCCCGACCCTCGAAGGCCTCGGGATCGACCGGGTTTTGCAGATAGCGCTTGCGAAACTCGGGGGAAATCACCGAGGTCTTCATCACTGCTGCATCGAAGAGATTGCCGCTCAGAACTGCGAAACCCGACTGCGGCAACAGGGGTTCGCTGAAGCTGCGGATAACCCGCAGGTCCTTGATCGGCGTTTGCGCATAGTTCTGCGCGACGGTCCTGCCGTTGACCGTGAGTGCCTCGGACTGCAGCTTGCCCGCCAGCAGAAGCTGGTGCATCACGGCGGGGACACCGCCTGCACGGTGAAACTCCTCGCCCAGGTACTCGCCGGCCGGCATCAGGTTCACGAGCAAGGGGATGTCGTAGCCGATCCGGTCCCAGTCGGCGACCGCCAACTCAACCCCCATGTGACGCGCGATGGCCGTCACATGCGGAGGACAGTTGGTTGATGCCCCCAGCGCCGAGGCGGCGACGATGGCGTTGTCGAAGGCTGCCCGGGTCATGATCCGCGAAGGCCGCAGGTCTTCGGCAACCATCCCCACGATACGGCGCCCGGTGGCATACGCCATTTGCGCGCGTTCCCGGTACGGTCCGGGGATGGCCGCACACCCGGGAAGCGACATCCCCAGCGCCTCGGCCATCGCGTTCATCGACAACGCAGTCCCCATCGTGTTGCAGTGCCCCGCCGAGGGGGCCGAGGAGGCGACCATTGCGAGAAACTCGTCGTAGTCGATGCGCCCTGCGGCAAGTTCCTGCCGGGCGTGCCACACCACGGTTCCGCTGCCTGCCAGGCCACCTGCGTGGTAGCCGTTGAGCATCGGTCCTCCCGAGAGCACGATCGCGGGCAAGTCGACCGTTGCAGCTCCCATCAGCATCGCCGGGGTGGTCTTGTCGCATCCGGTGGTGAGGACCACACCGTCGATCGGATAGCCGTAGAGAACCTCGACGAGGCCGAGATAGCTCAGGTTGCGATCGAGCGCTGCGGTGGGCCGCTTGCCAGTTTCCTGGATCGGATGCACCGGAAACTCGAGCGGTATGCCCCCGGCGTCACGGATTCCGTCGCGCACCCGTGAAGCGAGTTCGAGGTGATGACGGTTGCAGGGGGAGAGGTCCGAGCCCGTCTGTGCGATCCCGATGATCGGTTTGCCGCTGTTGCGCAGTTCGTCGAGTGTGAGCCCGAAGTTGAGATAGCGCTCGAGATAGAGTGCAGTCATCCCGGGGTTGCCGGGGTTGTCGAACCAGGCGCGGGAACGCAGGCGGGGGGCGATTGCAGATGAAGCCATGGCTTGAACGGTCTCCCTCGAAACATCGATCCGGTGCGGTCAGTCGCCGCGCGCCCGATTATGATCCAGACGCAACCGAGGCTTTGGGGTGAACCCTTTTGCACCACCTTGCTGTCACCACGCCTGTGGACCTCACCGATGCGGTCTCGATCCCCGTTGCTGCACTCGCGGGCGCTCTGTGCACGATCCCGCTCGCCCGGGTGGTTCGCGAGTTGCCAACGGCGCTGCTGCGCGAGTGGTCGCACGATCCGCAGAGCGTCCCGCTGGCTGAAGCCCTGCGCGGCAGAGCGCTGGGCCTCTTTGCCGTGGGCTGCGCCGCGCTACCGGCGTTGGCAGCGGCGCAGCACGGAAACGGCTGGGAAACGCTGTGGATCAGCGTCCTGGCGCTGACACTCTGGGTACTCACGTGGATCGATGTGGAGACGCGACTGCTTCCCGACCGGCTCACCCTCGGCCTGCTGTGGGCGGGGCTTCTCGTGAACCTCCGCGAGGTCTTCGCCCCACTCGATCTGGCGGTACTTGGCGCTGTGGCAGGTTACGGCAGCCTCTTTCTCCTCAACGCCGCCTACCACCGGTTACGCGGCCGCGAAGGCATGGGTGCGGGCGACTTCAAACTCCTTGCAGCGATCGGGGCCTGGCTGGGCGTTGGAAGCCTTCCGGCGGTGGTGGTGATCGCGGCCGGGAGCGGGGTGATCCTGGGGGTTGCCCTGCTGCTGGCCGGACGCCGCGAGGCTGGCGAGGCGATTGCTTTCGGGCCTCATCTCTGCCTCGGTGCTGCAGTCATGCTGTACGCCGAAATCTGGGTCCGGCCGTGGCTGGGTGTGCTGGCCCGCTGACCACCCCCTCCGAACTCCCCCGCCGACCACCCCGCCGACCACCCCCTCCGACCACTCCCTCCGAACTACCAGGCATTTCTTCGAAGCCCTCCTGTCGTGCAAACTGCCCAACCAGCCGGAAGCAAGACGCGGGCCTGCGCACCCCGAGCACCGCTGGTGGTGGGTCTCACGGGGGGTATCGGGAGCGGCAAGTCCACCGTGGCGGAAGGCTTCGTCGGTCTCGGTGCGGCATTGGTCGATACCGACGTGATCGCACACCAACTCACAGCGCCCCAAGGCACTGCGATTGCTCCGATTCGCAGCCTCTTCGGTGAGGCCTTCATCAACGATGACGGCGGGCTCAACCGCCCGCGCATGCGCCAACTCGTCTTTGACGATCCGGCCCAGCGCAAGAGGCTCGAGTCGGTCTTGCATCCGCAGATACGCGCGGCCAGCGAGGCGCAGATCGCGGCTGCGCACCTTGCGGGCGCCCCCTATGTGCTTCTGGCGATTCCGCTACTCGTCGAATCGGGCGAAGCGCGCGCGCGCGTGGCGCGCATCCTCGTGGTCGACTGTCCGGAAGCCATGCAGATCGACCGGGTGATGCAGCGCTCCGGACTTTCGCGCGCGCAGGTTCTCGCAATCCTGCAAGCGCAGGCGAATCGGACCCAGCGCCTCGAGGCCGCCGACGATGTGATCGACAATGCGGGCGGAATCGAGGCCCTCGCAGCCCAGGTGCGCACGCTGCACCAGCGCTACCTGGCGATCGCGGCTGGCCTTGGGGACCACGCGGGAACGTCGGGTGCTTCCGAGGCTGGTGCGACCGGTCAATCCAGCGGGATCCGTTGCCGGGACAGCTAGCCGCGGCGGGCAGTCACGGCAAGCGGCCAGGGCCAGGCGCGAGGTTTGGCGCTCGGCCGCGTCCTGAGGGACAATCCGGCGATGCTTTACGAGTTTCCGCTTTCCGAGCGCTTTCGCAATTTTCTGCGACTCGAGGAACTCTTCACGCGCCTTGCGCTCTTTTCCGCGCGCGAGTCGGCAGCCGATCACCATGTGGCCCTTGGCGCGATCTTCGACGTGCTGGGCATGTCGGGACGGAGCGATCTGAAGTCGGAACTGCTCCAGGAACTCGACCGGCAACGCAACTTCCTCGCAGGGCTGAGGGACAACCCCGCGGTGGCGACCGAGCGGCTCGAGCAGACCCTTGCGATGCTGCTGCAGGTGCGCCAGGATCTGGCTGCGCTTCAGGGAAGGCCGGGGCAGACGCTGCTCGATCATGACTGGCTGATGTCGGTGCGATCGCGTGCGACGATTCCGGGCGGGGCGTGCCAGTTCGACATCCCTTCGTACCATGCCTGGCAACAAAAGCCCGCAGAAAACAGACTTGCGGATCTGCACTCGTGGAGCGCTCAACTGCAGCCGCTCAGCCACGCGCTTCAGGCGATGCTAGGTCTGCTGCGCGAGACAGGCCAGCGCCAGCGGGTGCTCGCGGCCAAGGGTACCTACCAGATGCAACTCGGTGGACGCGCCTATCAGTTGGTGCGGGTGCTGGTGGATGAGGAGGCGTCGATTCCCGAGATGAGCGCCAACCAGTATCTGATGTGGGTACGCTTCACGCAGCAGGAGGGCGCATCCAAGCCTCGTCCGGTGGACCGCGACGTGCCTTTCGTGCTCGAACTCTGCAACGTCTAGCGACGGGGCCTGACTTCATGGCCCGGTCAGGGATCGTCGAGGCCCTCCAGGGCCCTCGCCCCCAATCGCGAAGACAAGCTCACCCAGCCCTGGGTTCCCGGCGGATTCGAACCCAGTCGACACATACCGTGCCCGATCGAAGGTAGACGGGTGCAACGCTCCGTGCCGACGCCTCCTCGAGCAGCGCCTCGCAGTCCGCAGTCGGCGCCTCGGGTTGTGCCATGCCATTGGCGGGCCCTGGATCCTGCAAAGCCATGGCAGACGGCCACTCGAGCAACTTCAGGTGTGCAACGCGCGGATCCGCTGCATCGAGCCTGGCAGGAAGGCTCAGCCAATCGATGATCGGCACTGTGGCGGGCAAAAGGGGGCCGGGGATCGCGTCGCGGCAAAGTTCAGGATCGATCCACACAAACTGTTGTTGCTCAAGCGCGCGAGGCTTGCCGAGCCAGCTCCATGTACGCCTGAAGTGCAGCCGCACATGGCCGTGGGCGTAGTGATACTCCTGCCGACACCAGGCCGAGGAACCGAGCAGCACGATGCCGAGCTCCTCGCGCAACTCGCGCGCCAGCGCCTCATGTGCGCTTTCGCCAGGCTCGAACTTTCCCCCGGGCACTTCCCACCAGCCGGCATACACCTTGCCCTGGGGTCGCTGGGCGAGAAGTACGCGGCCCTGCGCGTCAAGCAGAACGCCGGCTGCGACGTCGATGGCCATGCTGGCCGATCCAGTCACGGGCAAACTGCCACGCAACGCGTCCCGAACGTGAGCCACGCTCGAGCGCGAAACGCAGTGCCTCGGTGCGTGCAGACCTGGCCTGTGCGCGGCTTGCGCCGAGGCGGATCAGCCAGTGCGTCGCCACGTCGAGATAATGATCCTGCGTGAAGGGGTAGAAAGGTATCCAGAGTCCGAAACGCTCAGAAAGCGAGATCTTTTCCTCGACGGTCTCGCCGGGGTGGATCTCACCGTCGTCGGTGGTATGCGTTGCGAGATTCTCCCGCATGTACTCGGGCATCAGGTGGCGTCGGTTGGAGGTGGCATAGACGAGCACATTGTCGGTCTGGGCCGCCACCGAGCCGTCGAGCACCGACTTGAGCGCCTTGTAGCCACCTTCCCCCTCCTCGAAGGAGAGGTCGTCGCAGAAGATCACGAAGCGCTCGGGCCTTGGCGCCACCAGCCCCACGATGTCGGGCAAGTCGAGCAGTTCGGACTTGTCGACCTCGATGAGCCTCAGTCCCTGCGGGTGGAAGGCGTTGAGGAGCGCCTTGATCATCGAACTCTTTCCAGTGCCGCGCGAGCCTGTGAGCAGGGCGTTGTTGGCAGCCCTGCACTCGACGAACTGCCGTGTGTTGCGCACAAGAAGTTCCTTTTGCTCCTCGATGTTGTGCAGGTCCTCGAGCAGCACCTCCGAGCGGTGCCGGATCGGCTCAAGCCAGGCCTGCACGCCAAGTGCGCTCTGCTGTCGACGCCAGCGAAACGCCACCGCTGCATCCCAGTCAGGGGGCCTGAGCCTGGGAAGCAGCGTCTGAAGTTGCGCGACCAGCTGGCGAAGTTCACCCACCAGCGCCTCGTTGGCACCCGCAGGCAGCTGAGGGGAAGCGGCGCAAGGGGCAGTCGCGCCGGATGCGATGGCAGGGCCTGCTTCCGAAGCGCCTGCCTTGCGCCGCCCTTCGTCAGGATCGGTAGTCGGCATTGATCGCGACATAGTCGTGCGAGAAGTCGCAGGTCCAGACCGTGGCGGCATGGCCGCCTCGCCCCAGACCGATACGTACCGTGATGTCTTGCTGCCGCATCACCCGCTGGCCGTCTTCCTCGCGGTAGTCGGGATGACGTCCCCCACGGGTGGCCACATGCACCGTGTCGAGGTGAAGATCAACCCGGTCCGCGTCAAGCTCCATCACGCCCGCGTAGCCGACGGCGCAAAGGATCCTGCCGAGGTTGGGATCGGAGGCGAAAAACGCGGTCTTCACCAGCGGCGAGTGCGCCACTGCATAAGCCACCTGCGCGGCCTCCGGCACGCTTTGCGCCCCCTCGACCCGGATCGTGATGAACTTGGTTGCTCCCTCGCCGTCGCGCACGATCGCCTGCGCCAGTTCGATCGCCACAGCCTCGATCGCTGCCCTCAACGGTGCAGCATCGGGGTGATCGTCGCGATCGATTGCGTTGCCCGGTGGGCCGGTTGCGACCAGAAGGAAGGAGTCATTGGTGGAGGTGTCGCCGTCAACGGTGATGCGGTTGAAACTCAGATCGGCCACCTCGGCCACCCAGCGCTGGAGCACCGGCCTGCTCACGCCAGCGTCTGTCGCGATCAACGCGAGCATCGTTGCCATGTTGGGACGGATCATGCCCGCTCCCTTGGAGATACCGCTCACGTGAACTTCGCGGCCGCCCAGCTGGATCCGGCGTGAGGCCGCCTTGGGGACAGTGTCGGTGGTCATGATCGCCTCGGCTGCCTCGAGCCAGCCCTGGCCGGCATCCTGCCCCGCCTCCAGCGCCTCGGGCAGCCCCGCCAGCAGCCGCTCGATCGGCAGCGGCTCGAGGATCACCCCGGTGGAAAAGGGAAGCACCGTTTCGGGCTTCACCCCGAGCATCGAGGCCAGATGCGCACAGGTCTCGCGCGCGACCCGCAGCCCCTGCGCACCGGTGCCGGCGTTGGCGTTGCCGGTGTTGACCACCAGCGCCCGGATCCCGCCAGTGCCCGCCAGCAGGTGCTCCTTGCATACAAGGACCGGCGCAGCGCAGAAGCGGTTGCGGGTGAACACGCCGGCTGCAAGCGACCCTGGGGCAAACCGGACGACGAGCAGATCGCGCTTGCCGGGCTTGCGGATCGCCGCGCGCGCTGTCCCGATCGCAACGCCGCGCACAGGGTTCAGCGACGCGGGTTCGGGGGGAAGCAATCCGGCGGCCATGGCTGCGTGTTGTGGGGCTCAGCCCACCTTGCCGTGACAAACCTTGTACTTCCTGCCCGAACCGCAGGGGCACGGATCGTTGCGGCCCACCTTCTCGCCGTAGCGCCGCAGCGGTTGCTGCACGCCGGAAGAAGGACTCGAAGACGCGCCTGAAGGTGAGCCCGGGGCTGCACCCTGGGGCGACCGTGGGGGCGACCGCATCCCTGCGGGATGACCCGGGCCGGCGGCGGGATCCTCATGCGGTGCAAAGCCGCCAAATGCAGCGGCGCCGGCAGTGGCAGCCTCTGCGTCGGCAGCGGATGCGGCGTCGGCGTGAATCAGACTGATCTGAAGTCCGGCCTGCTGCTGCTCCTGAAGCGCCCTGGCCGCCTGCACCTGCTCCGGCGAGGCCACGGTGACCGACATCAGCAGCTTGACCACATCGTTGCGGATGCGGTCCTGCAAGCGGCCAAAAAGTTCGAAGGCTTCCCGCTTGTATTCCTG
>VGHO01000052.1 GCA_016868175.1 Betaproteobacteria bacterium | reverse complement strand
CGATGTCCTTGTTGCCCATGGCATGAATGCGCGAGACGGCATCCTTGAACTGCGGGCTCTGGCTGTCGTGCGCGGTGATGTCGTCGATGAACTGACGCACCTGGGCATCGAGCGCAGCGATGTCCTCGGCCTTGAGCCGCACGCGTCCGCTGGCCGATTCCGGCGGTACCGCCGCCACAGGCTGAGGCGGCTCCAGCGTGAAGTTCTGCGTAGGCGACAGGGCCTGCTCGGTGGCGACCGGGTTCGAGGTGGACTGGTTCACAGGCGACTCCTCAGTAGGCAAAGGTGAGGCAAGGGTGAGGCGAGGGTGGGGGAAGGGTGGGGGAAGGGTGGGGGAAGGGTGGGGTAGGGGCGAGGTAAGGGAGGGCAAGGGGCTGAGGCGGCGCACGCTAGCGGAAGCGCGCCTCGATTGCCACGATCATGCGTTCCAGCCATTCGTGGCTGGGAGGGTCGATGACGTCGATCAGGGTTTCAGGCACGACGATGCCGCGCCCCTTCCAGAGTTCGGGCCCCTTGGAAGCGCCACCGGTGCGAAAGCCGTATTCATGTGCCAGTACGCGCAGCTCCGGGTCGTTGTCGAGTGCCTCGCCCAGGCGAACGCCGGCGGGCGTGTAGGGCACGAGCACATGCTTGGAATACACCGTGGGTTGCGGGTACATCAACACCATGTCGCCCTTGATGCGGTCGGGGTGCTTGAGCCAGAACTCGATCATCTGCGACTCGTAGGCCATCAGCAGCGGGGCCTTGCCCATCCCGAGCGCGAGGTAGTCCTCAAACGGCCCCGACGACGACGACTCCTGCAGCCCTTGCCGCAGGAAGAGCGGTGCCACTCTCGGCAACACGCGGTCCACATCTTCGGAACTCTGTACAAACTGCTGTCCATTGGCCAGGTAACTGGCGAGCGCGAGATACATGGCAGCGCTGTTCGAGGTGCGCACATCGGTCGAGTTCACCAGCACCCCTTTGCCGGTCGCAAACGTCTGGCTCGACTTCAGATCGCGCCAGCGCGCGCCCTTCTCGATGAGATCCATCAGGCGCGGCATATCGTCGAGGTAGTAGGTTCCGGCCACGTTCCTTGCCAGTCCATTGGCAACCAGGATTTCAGCAATCGGCTTCCAACTTGCCACGACCATCGGCGTGTAGAAGGGGTTGAACACCGCCGCCGCCTTCGCCTGCTCGCGCAACAGGGCGGCTGCAGGTGCCCCGCTCGGGAAGCCGAAGTCATACTGCTTGGCGTCGTAGCGGTGGGCAATGCTTCGGGATCCGGACTTTTCCACCGTGGCAGTGATGCCCTGCCGCGCCAGTGCCTGCCTCACCCTCGGGTCTGCGAAGAAGGCGTCCTTTTCCGATCCAATCAGCCCGCGTACCGTAACCTCGCGGGCGCGTTGCGATTGGGCAGCCTGTTGTGCGCTGCGCTCATCGTTGATCGAGCTGCGCGAGTACCAGATGCCCCCGCCAACGGCCAGTGCCAGTACTCCAGCCAGCACAGGCGCAAGCAGTTTTCGAATCTCCACCTTTCATCTCCTGCGTGCGCCCATGATGACGCACCATGATGACGTATCCGAAGGGAGGGACGCTACGCGGAATTCCGGCGCTCGTCAGCTTCAGTAGCATCCAGTCCAAACCCGCTCGTTCAGACGCATACCTCCATTGGAGGGGCTTTTCATCCGGATAGCGCCGTCGCGGCAGCATCCCGTCACTACCCCGGCAACATCCCGGCACCATCCCGGCACCATCCCGGCACCGTCGCGGCAGCATCCCGGCCCGATCCATTCACCATCCCGGCGTGATCCATTCACTATCCCGGCCCGATCCAGTCGCGCTCCTCGATCCGTTCAGGTTGCAAGGGGGGCAGGCCTGCGTGCCACGGGCGCGAGCGGCAGGGCGCGTTGCCGATCCCCGGTGAGCGCAAAGAGCGCGTTGGCGATCGCAGGAGCGATCGGGGGTGTGGCCACCTCGCCGATGCCGCCCAGTGGTTCGCCGCTGTTCACAATCACCGTCTCCACCTCGGGGGCCTGGTCGAGGGTGAGCAGTGGGTAGTTGTGGAAGTTCGACACCTGGGCGGTACCGTTGGCAAAGCGAACCTCTCCGAGGAGCGCGGCAGTCAGTCCAAACACGATTCCGCCCTCCATTTGCTGGCGTACAAGTCCGGGGTGAAGCGCAGTCCCGCAGTCCACGGCACACACAACGCGTTCCACCTTGATCGTGCCGTTTGACCGCAGCGATACCTCGGCAATCTGCGCGCACAGCGAACCAAACGATTCGTGGAAGGCGAGACCACGCGCCCGGCCCGGTCCCGGAGTTCGCGACCAGCCGGCCGCCTCGGCGGCAGCATCGAGCACCTTGCGCTGGCGCGGCTTGGCCACCAGAAGTTGGCGTCGAAACGCAAGCGGGTCGCTCCCGGCTGCGTGCGCCACTTCGTCGATGAAGGATTCCACGAAGAAGGCCTGATGCGAGTGCCCCACGCTACGCCAGAAACCGATCGGGATCGGGCACTGCACCACGCAATGGTCCACCTCGACAGCGCCAAGGTCGTAGGATTTGTCGAAGGCCCCTTCGACCGTCGTCTTGTCGGGAATGAGGGCGGCAAGCCACGCTGGCGCCGAACGCGCGACCGTGGACTGCACCACCGAGGCACTTGCGCTTCGGTGACGCCAGCCGAGCACGCGCCCGCCTGAATCGAGCCAGGCTTCGAGCCGGGCCGCCGCCGCTGGCCTGTAGTTGTCGAGCATGAGGTCCTGCGTGCGGGTCCACTGCACCTGCACCGGCCGGTTCGGCAAGGCCCGAGCAGCGGTCACGGCCTGCACGATTGCATCCGGAAGCCCCTTGTAGCCGAAGCCCCCACCGATCAGCGTGGGGTGCAACCGGACAGCACCACGTGGAAGTCCCGCCGCCGCGGCCGCAACCATGCGCGAAACAGTGGGCATCTGCGTGGGCACCCAGACTTCGAGCGACGGTCGTACGCCGTTGTCGCGATAAAGCGCCGTACAGCAATGGGTTTCGAGTGCGGCATGCGCAAGGAACGGGGTTTGATAGACGGCATCGATCCGCCTTGCGCCCGGCCTTGCGATCTCTTCGCGAAGGCGGCCTTCGCGCCACCAGGCCTTTTGCGCATCGCTTTCCAGCGCAGCGAGAAGCGCGCGCTGGTAGGTCGCACTGTCGAAATCCCCGATGCCAGAGCTTTCCCAGCGGGGCCGTAGCATGGCGGCGGCCCGCTGCGCCGTCCAGGTGTTGTCGGCAACCACCACAACTGCCGGGTTTGAGCCCAACATCGCTGGGGCGATCACAATCGCGTGGACCCCGGGCTGAGCGCGTACTTCGTCGAGAGGGCAGCTGAGGAGGGTCGCGCCTGCGCTCGGCGCCATCACCACTGCTGCCTGGAGTTGCCCGGCGAGCCGCACATCGGCACCGAAGACTGCTCGTCCGGTCGTTTTTTCCGGCGTGTCGATGCGCGGCACCGATCGACCCAGCAGCCGCCAGCGCTCAGGGGGCTTGAGCCCGAGTTCGATGGGCAGCGCCTGACGCGCCGCATCGGACGCAAGCTCGCCAAACAAGGCCCTGCGCCCATCGGGGGCAACCACCTCGCCAGACTCGGTGCGCAGCGCTGAGGCACCGAGTTTCCAGCGCGATGCAGCCGCGGCAAGCAGCATCGCGCGGGCACTGGCCCCAGCCATACGCAAGGGCATCCATGCGTCGCGCACGCTGGTGCTTCCCCCGGTGAGCACGATCCCGAGGCGAGCGGCCTGGCCGGCAACCCAGCGCGCTGCATCAACCCCGAAACCGGTCTGATCGTCGCGAAAGGGGAGCGATTCCAGCAGTATCCGCACATTGCCGTGCAAGGGGCCCGGTTCGTCGAGCGCATAGCGCACCCGGCCCCAATCGCAGTCGAGCTCCTCGGCCACCAGAAGCGGAAGGATCGTTGCGACGCCCTGTCCCATCTCGGCGCGTTGCAGGGAAACCGTGACCGCGCCATCTGCGCCGATGCGTACCCAGGCGTTCATCCGGATCGCCCCTCCACCGTCGGGGTCGGCGTCTGCCGGTACTGGGGCGCCAACCCGGGCGATGTCGGAAAGCGCAGAGCATCCCACCGCAAGGCCTGAAGCGCCAGCCAGTACCCCAAGCAGGAAACCCCGCCGCGAAGCTCCGATGGCGAGCGAACGCACGGGGTTTGCTGCGCTGCGCGGCGGCGCTCGCCCATCGGCAAAAGGAGTTGCCATACGCTCTCGAGCTTGAAGGAAATACCGATCTTAGCCACCCTGGCGGTTCGGCGATGGCAGGGCCGGAGACCTTCGGGTACATTGGCTCCATGGGTCCCACTTCAGCCGACCCAGGAAGGGTTTGAACCGATGCATCCCACGATTTCTCTCCTCCTTGCCACCGACTTTCCAACCATCACCCGCCGCAGCTTCGACACACTCCAGGTGAACCTGGGCTACCGCTGCAATCAGAGCTGCCTGCACTGCCATGTGGGCGCAAGCCCCCAGCGTACCGAGATGATGGACGACGCCACAGCAGCGCTGGTGCTCGAGGTGCTGCGCCTGCGCAAGGTGCAAACCCTCGACCTCACAGGCGGCGCACCGGAGCTCAATCCGGCTTTCCGCGCAATGGTTCGCGAGGCGTCGGCACTTGGGGTGCGGGTGATCGACCGCTGCAATCTCACGATCCTCTCCGAGCCCGGGCACGAGGACCTCGCCGCCTTCCTTGCGCAGCATCGCGTGGAGGTGACCGCATCGCTTCCGTGCTACGCGCAGGCCAATGTGGATCGTCAACGTGGCGCCGGAGTCTTTGAGCGCAGCATCGCCGGGTTGCGCCAACTCAATGCGCTCGGCTACGGCTGCGAATCAACCCCGCTCACGCTCAACCTGGTGTTCAATCCCCAAGGTCCCTCGCTTCCTCCTTCGCAGACCGCGCTCGAGGCCGATTACCGACGCGAACTTCTGCAGCACTTCGGCGTCCGGTTCAACCACCTCTTCGTGCTCACCAACATGCCGATTCAGCGCTTTGGGAGTACGCTGGTGAGCAAGGGCCTTCTTGGCGACTACATGAAGCTGCTCAGGGCTAGCCATCGCCATGAAAACCTCGCCACGGTCATGTGTCGCAACCAGATCAGTGTTGACTGGCAGGGTTATCTCTACGACTGCGACTTCAACCAGATGCTGCATTTGCCGGCGCAGATTTCCGGGCGCTCGCGGCCACACCTGAGCGACCTCCTCGCGCTCGACCCGACGGGCAGCACAATCCGGGTCGCGGATCACTGCTATGGCTGCACCGCGGGGCAGGGGAGCAGTTGTGGTGGAGCGCTCGAGGCAGCTGAGGGGTCGTTCCTCGAAGAAGCAATAGAATCCAGCACGGTCACCTGAGGGAAGCGCGGTCGCCCGATTGAAGCGCGGTTGCCCGAGTGAAGCGCCCTCTTCTCAACCAAGCGCAACCGCCCGATCGCGGCGTGGTCGCGGCCGAATCCGCCTGAGTCGTTCGATGCCTGATCGGGCCAAAATCCGGCCGTGGTTGGCAACTGCGGCACTTGCTGCCGTTGTGCTCTGGCTCTGGATGTCCTTCGCGCCAGCCCCGCTCCTCACTCTCGAGCAGTTGAAGAGCACCCGTGCTCTCCTCGAGGCGGAGGTCGGTGCGCAGCCCGTTCGGGCAGGAGCAATCTTCTTTGCATGCTACCTTGCCGTTGCCGCTTTTTCGATACCCGGCGCTGCGGTCCTCACGCTCGCTGGCGGAGCCCTCTTTGGCTTTGGATGGGGACTCGTCCTGGTGAGCTTTGCCTCGAGTCTTGGCGGACTGCTTGCATTTCTGGCCTCGCGTTACCTGCTGCGCGATGTGCTCCGGAAGCGCTTTGGCGGCTTGCTCGCCCCGGTCGACGAGGCGGTACGGCGCGACGGCACCACCTACCTGCTTGCGCTGCGATTGCTCCCTGTCTTTCCCTTCTGGCTGATCAACCTGCTGATGGGCCTCACGCCGATGACCGCCGCGCGGTTTTATGCGGTGAGTCAGTTGGGGATGCTCGCGGGTACTGCGGTGTACGTGAACGCGGGTACGCAGCTTGCTGCAATCGATTCGCCCGACGAGGTCATGTCACCCGCCTTGCTGGGCAGTCTCGCGGTGCTGGCGGCCTTTCCGTTCCTTGCCGGGACCACGCTTCGGTGGTTTCAGGCAAAACGGGTCTACGCGCGATGGCGTCGGCCGTTGGCCTTTGATCGCAATCTCGTGGTCATTGGCGCAGGCGCAGGCGGACTGGTGTCGTCTTACCTTGCGGCGGCCGTCAAGGCGCGCGTTACCCTGATCGAGGCACACAGGATGGGAGGTGATTGCCTCAACACCGGCTGCGTACCGAGCAAAGCGCTGATCCGCGCCGCCTCGCTTGCGCACCAGATGCGCCGGGCACACGACTTCGGTCTCGGAAACACCAACACCAGGATCGACTTCGAGGCAGTCTTGCAACGGGTGCGCAGCGTGATCTGCAGCATCGAGCCCCACGATTCGTCCGAGCGTTACGCGGCACTGGGAGTGGAAGTCTTGCACGGCCATGCGCAAATCAAGGATCCGTGGCGTGTGGAGGTGAGATTCGCCGATGGAAACACGCAAACGCTCACCACACGCAACATCATCCTGGCCACCGGCGCGAGTCCGAGCATTCCGAACCTCCCGGGACTACACGAGGCCGGGTTTCTCACCAGCGAAACGGTCTGGAACCTGCGCGAGCTGCCCCGGCGCCTGGTGGTGCTCGGTGGTGGCCCGGTGGGTTGCGAACTTGCCCAGAGCTTCGCCCGGCTCGGGAGCGAGGTCACCCTCCTCGAGTCGGCCGAACGAATCCTGATGCGTGAAGACCCGGAGGTCGCAGCGCTCGTGGCCACCGCACTCGAGGCCGACGGGGTGAGGGTGCTGAGCCGCCATCAGGCGCTTCGGGTGGAGGTTGCGGACGGTCGGAAGTGGCTGCTGGCAAACGGTGCTGCAGCGCAGTTCGAAATCGCCTTTGATGCGCTCCTGTGTGCGGTTGGCAGATCCGCACGCGTGAGCGGCTACGGTCTCGAAGCACTCGGAATCGCCCTCACCACGCGCGGCACCATCGCCACGAATGCCTTCATGCAGACGAACTATCCCAACATCCTTGCGGTCGGCGATGTGGCCGGTCCGTTTCAGTTCACGCACACTGCGGCGCACCAGGCGTGGTACGGCGTGATCAACGCCCTGTTTGGGCGGTTCTGGAAGTTCAAGGCCGACTACAGCGTGGTTCCGCGCGCCACCTTCACCGATCCGGAAGTGGCGCGGGTGGGACTGAACGAGACCGAGGCCATCGCGCAGGGGGTTGCCTTTGAACTCACCCGATTTCCCCTCGCGGAACTCGACCGCGCGATCATCGACGGCGCCGCTCCCGGATCTGTCAAGGTACTCAGCGTGCCCGGGCGCGACCGGATCCTGGGCGTAACGATTGTGGGCGGGCATGCGGCCGAGATGCTCGCCGAGTTTGTACTTGCCATGCGGAGTGGCCTCGGGCTCAACCAGATCCTCGGCACGATCCACACCTACCCCACGTGGTCGGAGGCCAACAAGTACGCTGCGGGCGCGTGGCGGCGGGCGCACGCCCCGAAGAGCCTGCTCGCGCTGGCCGCTCGCTACCATGCGTGGCAGCGCGCATGAGCACACTGCGTCTCTCGATTGTGATGCCTGCCCTCAACGAGGCTGCTGGCATCGAGATCACCTTGGGCGCCCTGCAGTCGTTGCGAGCCCGAGGCGTTGAGTTGGTGCTGGTTGACGGAGGCAGCAGCGACGATACAGTCGCGCGCTCCCGTCGCTGGGTTGACCAGATGGTGCGCACCGAGAAGGGACGCGCGCTCCAGATGAATGCGGGCGCCGTAGTTGCGCGCGGGAATGTTCTGCTCTTTCTGCATGCCGACACCCGGCTTCCACCGCTTGCCGACGCGCTGGTGCTCGGAGCGGTCGAAGGTGGTGCCTCCTGGGGTCGTTTCGATGTTGTGATCGACGGCAAGGCGCCTTTGTTGCGGCTGGTTGCGCGGCTCATGAACCTGCGCTCGAGGCTCACCGGTATCGCCACCGGCGATCAGGCGATCTTCGTAACCCGGAATGCCTTCAACGATGCCGGTGGCTTTCCAGTGCAACCGTTGATGGAGGACATCGAACTCTCGCGGCGGCTCAGGCGGGCCGTACCGCCGGCGTGCCTGCGCGACAAGGTTTGCACCTCGGGCCGGCGATGGGAACAGCGCGGGGTGCTCCGCACCATCCTGCTGATGTGGTGGCTGCGCTGGCGTTACTGGTGCGGCGCTTCTCCTTACCAGTTGGCAAGGGCCTACCGTTGAGCCTCTGGGCTCGAAGCGGCTTTCGCTGTCCTGCCGGCCCGTCGCAGCCGTGAAGACCTCGATCGTCGTCTTCGCCAAGGCACCGGTTGCGGGTTTTGCCAAGACGCGGCTGATTCCCGCGCTGGGTGCTTCGGGCGCTGCAGCACTGGCCGCGCGCATGCTTGAGCATGCGGTGCGTGAGGCCGTGGCGGCCACGCTGGGACCGGTGGAGCTGTGCGTCACGCCCGATTCCGGGCATCCTGCTCTACAGGCTGTTGCGCAGACGTTTGGCGCTTCGATCGCAGCTCAAGGATCCGGTGATCTCGGCGCCAGGATGCATCGCGCGTTTGTCCGCCATCTGCAGGAGTATCGGCAGACGCTGCTCCTCGGCTGCGATGCCCCCGCATTGAATGCAGCGCGGCTGATCGAGGCCGCCGATGCCTTGAAGTCGCAGGGTCCGGTCTTCATCCCGGCTTTGGACGGCGGTTATGCGCTGATCGGTCAACGCTGCGCCGATGCGCGCCTCTTTGCGGCGATGCACTGGGGGCATGCAGCGGTGATGCAAGACACCCGCATGCGCATGCGCGCTGCCGGCATTGCGTGGCAGGAGTTGGCTGCGGTTGCCGATATCGACGAGCCGGCCGACCTCGTACATCTTCCAGCGGGGTGGCTCACCCCCACGTCGGCTCATTCACCACCGGCATGAAGAGGCTGATCCTCGCGGGTGCCGGACACGCTCATGCGATCGTGCTGCGCGAGTGGGCAAGGCACCCGCCGGTTGACGTGGAACTGATCGTGGTGTCGCCGGAGCCTCTGGCGCCATACTCGGGAATGGTTCCGGGTTGGCTCGCAGGCACCTACCGTTTCGATGAAATCGTGATCAACTTTCAAAGGCTTGCCGCAGCGGCCGGCGCGCAATGGATCCGGGGCGCGATGGACGGCCTCGAGCCGGACAGCCAACGGATTCGGCTCGCTGGAGGGCAGGCGCTGCACTACGATCTGCTGTCGCTCAACCTTGGTTCAACGCTGCGGCCGCCGCAGGCGCACCACGCGCAGGTGCTTGCGCTACGTCCGCTCGCCTTGCTGCGGCAGCACTACGAACCGCTCCTCGCTCGTTGGGCAAAGTCTGGCTTGCTGGCCCGGATCGACCCAGGAGTGGAGGCTCCTGGGCCGGACCGTGAGGCTCGCCCCCTCGTCGTGAGCGCGATGGGAAGCGGTGCGGCAGGCTTTGAGGCACTGCTCGCAGTGGTGCATCGCCTGCGACAGCTTCGACCGGATCGCTTCCTGCGAAGCTTCCTCTTCAGTCAGAGCACTGCGTTGCTTGCGGGAACCCCCCCGGCAGTGCAGGCGGCAGCTCGGCGCGCGCTTGCGCGG
Organism: Betaproteobacteria bacterium; assembly: GCA_016868175.1. Classification (GTDB taxonomy): domain Bacteria; phylum Pseudomonadota; class Gammaproteobacteria; order Burkholderiales; family Burkholderiaceae_E; genus UBA3064. The sequence continues at coordinate 4,809 of VGHO01000052.1, read as the reverse complement.
GCGGGCGTTGAACTGCGGCTCGGCCAGGGCTGGAGCGAGGCGGTCGACGCCTCGAGTGATCTAGTTCTCTGGGCCACGGGTGCACAGGCCCATGATTGGCAACTCGACCCCGAGCGGAGAGGTGCTCTCGCGGTTGACGATGCGGGGTTCATCCGGATTGATGCGCAACTCCGTTCCCTCTCGCATGCCACGGTTTTCGCCGCAGGTGACTGCGCAAGTTGGAGCCCGCAAGCGCTTCCAAAGGCCGGTGTGTTTGCGGTGCGCATGGGCCCAGTCCTGGCGAGAAACCTTCGGGTAGCGCTTTGCGCATCCCGCCAAGGCAGCCCTCAGTCGACCCGCCAAGGCAGTCACCAGCCAACCCGCCAAGGCAGCCCTCAGTCGACCCGCCAAGGCAGTCACCAGCCAACCCGCCAGGCTGAAGCCCACCCCAACCCGCAGACGAAGCCCGGCAGCGACGCCCAGGGTACTCTGCGGGTACCTGTCTGCGGCCTGTCCGGTCACTACACCACCTACCAACCCCAGTCGCGCTTTCTGTGTCTGCTTGCCACCGGCAACGGTCGTGCCATTGCATCGCGAGGGGATCTTGGCGTGGAGGGAGCGTGGGTCTGGCGCCTGAAGAACAACATCGATCGTGGCTTCCTGCACCGCTTTCGTGCCGTACCGGACGCGTCAGGTTGAGGATTGCCTCTGGGATCGCGGGCCGGGTCTCCGCGCTCGCGCTTGGCTGGTGGGCATGTGCGGTGATCGCGGTTCTGCCATCGAATGCTGCTCTTGCTCCTTTCCTTGGCACAGTGGGCGCGGTGCCTGCGCCGCCTTGGACTTACGCGTCACTGCCCGAGCAGAAGCTTGCGCGCACCCGCATCACCATCGACAGCGACAAGGGGTCGACGGTCTTGCGCGTTGAGGCGATTGCCTCGTACGGCAATCTCATCCACCGGATCGACCGTGCTGGCGACGGCGTGTTGACCTGGCGCTGGAAGGTCGAAAGGCCGCTCCGGTCATCCGACCTTCGCAGCCGGCAAGGCGATGATGTGGCGCTCAAGGTCTGTGCGCTCTATGCCATGCCGAGGCAGGCGGTTCCCTTCGTTGAGCGGCAGCTTCTGCGGCTTGCCGAATTGCGGACCGGAGAGTCGCTTCCGGCCGCAACGCTCTGCTACGTCTGGGACCTGAACTGGCCAGAAGGGACGCTGCTCGCAAACGTCTACAGCAGGCGGGTGCGCTACATCACCCTGGGCCAGCCGGGGTCACTCTGGCAAACGGTCCGTCGGGATCTCGGAGCCGATTTTCTGCGAGCCTTCGGCGAGGAGTCCGGATCGGTGCCGCAGCTGCAGGCGATCGCGGTCGGCGCAGACGCAGACAACACGGGCGGAAGCAGCCTTGGCTTCATTGCCGACCTGCAACTCCTCGATGCCATGCGGCGTTGAACCCCGCAGCTAGAATCGCGGCGCAGCCGCGATGTGCTGTCCTGTTCGATCGCACGGCGCCCGTTCAACGCAAGGTCAAGCGCAAATGACAACGCTGGGTGGCAAGCATCCGCAATCCCTTCTGGGGCACTTGAACCCCGATTCCGACGAAGCCTGGATGCGGGAGGCGCTCCTCGAAGCACGGCAAGCCCAGAGCGAAGGCGAGGTTCCGGTTGGCGCTGTGCTGGTTCTCGGGGGAGCACTGGTGGCGCGCGGACGCAACCAGTGTGTCCGCGCTCAGGATCCAACTGCGCACGCGGAGATCGCAGCACTCCGTGAAGGTGCCCGAAGAATCGGAAACTATCGACTCCCTGGCGGCGTGCTCTACACCACGCTCGAGCCTTGCGCGATGTGCGCGGGAGCCGTGATGCACGCGCGACTCGCGCGGGTGGTCTACGGTTGTGCCGATCCAAAGACCGGCGCAGCGGGAAGCCTGGTCGATCTTTTCGGGAACACGCAACTCAACCATCACACCCGCGTGAGGGCCGGCGTGCTCGGGGACGAGTGCGCCGAAGTACTGCTGGGATTTTTCCGCGAACGCAGGGGGCGTTGGCGGAGCTGACCGGGCAGGCAGGGCGGCCGTACCGGCCAACCGCTTGCGATGCAACGCGCTTGCGATCCGGCATGCCGGCGGGGCGCGATGGATGCCTGGGTCCGGGAGATTCGTTTCGCGACTACTGAACCTTAGCCTTCGCGCGCAGGTCGGTCTGCAGCTTTTGCACCTTCCGACGCTCGAGCTCCTGCATGATCTGGGGCTTGACCTGATCCAGCGGCGGCGGGGTGGAGTCGCGCACATCGTCGATCTGGATGATGTGCCAGCCAAACTGTGTCTGCACGGGTGCCTCGGTGAACTTTCCCTTGGCAAGTTTCATCATCGCCTCGGAGAAGGGCTTCACAAAAGTCCCCGCGCTGTTCCAGTCGAGGTCGCCCCCGTTGGCGCCAGACCCTGGATCCTTCGACTCCTTGCGGGCGATCTCGGCAAAGTTGCCACCCTTCCTGAGTTGCTCGATGATTCCTTTGGCCTGCTCCTCCTTCTCGACGAGAATGTGCCGGGCTTTGTACTCCTTGTCACCCTGCTGGGCCTTGAGCTTGTCGTACTCTGACTTCACCTCGGCCTCGCTCACAGGATTCTTCTTGAGGTGCTCGCGCAGGTAGGCTGTGATGAGGATTTCCGCGCGCTGATTCTCGAGCATGCGCTTCACCTCGGCCTGCTGACTCACGCCGGTCTTCTCAGCTTCCTGAAGAAAGATTTCCTGCATGATCAGGGAGTCGCGCACTGCATTGCGCAACTCCGGGCTATCCGGCCTGCCCTGTGCAACGAGTTGCGAGACGATGTCGTCGAGTTTTGCCTTGGGGATTGGCTTGTTGTTGACCATTGCAGCGTTCTGGGCGGCGACTCCTGCGCTGAACACAAGCGCTGCGAGGCTGAGGGCGAATCGCTTTATCCCGGCGGAGGAGGAGCGGGGGAGCCGTGCACGAAAGACCGCGCAAAGGGATGCCGGAAAGGGCGCGCCATCGAAGCTGCTGCGGACACCCGGCGTGGGATTGTGGCCGCCGTGGCCGAAGGCAAGGGTGAGACTGTCCTGGTGAGGCGCGGGCCCGGAGAACCCGCATTGGGGGGAGGCAGACTGGAGGGCGGACATCGGAATTCATTCCTCGGGGCTGAGTGCAACGACGGAGAGCGCATGGATACGCGCAGGCATCCAGTCAGCCAACGCATCATACACAAGCCGATGTCGCTCGAGGCGCTTGAGTCCTGCGAAGCGTGCATGGCGGATCCTGAGGCGAAAATGCGATGCGCCCCCCTTGGCGCCGGCGTGGCCCGCGTGCAGATGGGTCTCATCGACGAGTTCGAACTCAGCGCCAGGAAAATACGTGCAGAGGCGCTCCTCAACCTCGTGCCGCGAGGCACCCGCGCGCTCAGCCTCGCCGGACATCACCGCCCTCGAGCCGCTCCACTGCGGGGGTGAGCGCTGGCGCAGCAGTCTGGGATTCCTCGGCGCTTCGCGTGCCCCGCTCCCAGGCGTCTGCCGGGTGTCCCTCCCCGGTGGCGCCGGGGGCACCCTCTTCGATCATCTCACCATGGCGTGACACCCACACGCCCTGCGCCACAGCGAACACGAGAAAAAGACCGAGAAAGCCAAAAAGCTTGAAGTTCACCCAGACCTCTTCGCTGAAGGCGGTGGCCACCCACACGTTGAGCGCGGCCATGCCGAGGAAAAAGGCCGCCCAGGCAAGCATGAGCTTGTGCCAGCCGGATGCTTCGAGATGCACTTGCGAACCCATCAGCGCGCGGATCAGGTTGCGCTTCCACCCGTACCAGGCCGTCAGAAGCGCGAGCGCGAAGCCTGTGTTGAGCACACTCGGCTTCATCTTGATGAACCAGGGGTCGTGCAACACCAGGGTGAGGCCGCCAAACACCACGATCAGGCCGAGCGCAAACCACTGCATCGTTGTGACAGCGAGCTTTCGCCACTTCAGCCAGAGAATCTGCGCCACCGAGGCAACGATTGCCGCAAGCGTGGCCACCTCGATACCCCAGACCTGGTAGGCCCCAAAAAAGACAAGGATGGGCAAGAGTTCGAAGAGGAACTTCACCGAATCGACTCATCGAAATCCGAAGGTGCAGGCACCTTTGCGCTGAAGCCGAGCGAGGCGGAGTTGATGCAGTAGCGAAGCCCGGTGGGCTTTGGGCCGTCGGGGAAGACGTGTCCGAGATGCGCATCGCACTGCGCGCACTTGGCCTCGATGCGCTCCATGCCGTAGCTGCGGTCGGTGTGGTACGCAATACCGGCCTTGCGGATCGGTCGCGTGTAGCTTGGCCAGCCTGTTCCCGATTCGAACTTGTCGGCCGATGAAAAGAGCGCTGCTCCGCAGCAGATACACGCGTACTCCCCGCGCGCCTTGTGGTTCCAATACACGCCGGTGAAGGCGGGCTCGGTGCCGCTGCAACGCGTGACCTGGTACTGCACCGAACTCAATCGGCGACGGAGTTCGCCATCATCCACCGGCCGCGCCGGTCCGGTGTTGGCAGCACGAGGGTCGGCAGCGCGAGGGTTGGCAGCACGAGGGTCGGCAGCGGGAGGGTCGGCAGCGGGAGGGTCGGAAGAGGCGAGGGCGGAGCGGGGGAAACTCATGATCGGAGGTCCTGGAATCGGTCAAGACGAACAACTCACCACCAGTTCCTGAGCCCAGCCTGGCGCCTCGCTGGCGTAGGACTCGAAGCCGGCTTGCGCATCATAGGGCTTGCGCAGAAGGTTCAGCAGCGTGCGCACCTCCCCCTCGTCACAGGGGCCCCGGTCGCCACGGGCCCTGGCGATCGCCACTTCCGCCAGATGATTGCGCA
>VGHO01000051.1 GCA_016868175.1 Betaproteobacteria bacterium | reverse complement strand
TGGAGCAGGAGCTGTGGCAAGCTATCGAAACTTTGGAAGGAGAAACCCGAATGCCTTACGTCACGAGCGTTGAGCGTCTTGCCACCAAGCGCGGCATGGAGCGCGGCCTGCAGGAAGGCATGCAGCAGGGCATCCAGCAAGGCCTCCAGCAGGGCATGCAACAAGGCATGGTGCAGGGCATGCAGCAAGGCGAAATTGCTGTCATGAAGCGCCTTCTTCACAAGCGCTTCGGCGAACTGCCTGAAGAAGTCGAGCTTCGCCTCCACAAGGCCACCCCTGAACAACTCGAGGTCTGGACCGATCGTGTGCTGGATGCGCAGACCCTCGAAGAGGTGTTTGGATCCCACTGATTCGACACGGCTGACAACGCGCGAGTAGGGTAGCCAGGCTTGCTCCCGACGAGGCTCTAAGACCTATGGTAGTTGCAGGGCTAGAAACAGACAGTGGACTGAAACATTCGCTTATGGGCGCGATCTTTTCGAGCGAATAGTCTGGAACTTGGTTCCCTGAATGCCCACGGAAGGTTTATCGAGGTTTCGGAACTCGCACTCCGGGTCTCGACATGGGCGAAGCGGATTTCAATGATTTGAACCATCCAGCTTGCGGCGGCGTGGAAGGGCCCGAGCCTGTTGTTCGCATTGCCTTCCCGCTGATGGCCTGGCGCAAAGTACACGGGAGGAACTCCGTATGCTTCATCGTGCCCTGGAACACATTGCCCCGGCACCTTAGACCCCACAGGGTCCCTATCTCACGTCTCAGGACGGCGAATTGCTAAGCGGTTACCATTAGCGTCTTTCCTTGAAGGAGGCAGCGATGGTCGGCGATCAGAATTCGGGTAGAAACGCGGGTGCTGCCCCCTCCCGTTATGCAGGGCGCATATCGTGGCTGGGGCGACGGCGCGGGTTTGTGGTGGGGATGATCTGGGCGGGAGGGGCGAGCCTTGCTTTGGTGCACTACACGGCGCTACACGCACAGGAGTCGGTGACCGTTTTTGGCGCCCGACTCGGCGCCAAGCCGGGGGAGGGTCCCCTTTTGCGCATCGAAGGCACAGACCTCGATGCACGACGTGGTTCCACGCTTGGCGAGACCTTGAGTCTGCTGCCGGGGGTTCAACACTCGGCTTTTGGTCCGAATTCGTCGCGACCAACGATCCGTGGTCTCGATCAGGACCGGGTGAAGATCCTGCAAGGCGGGAGTGGCATGCAGGACCTGTCGTCCTTCAGTGCCGATCACGCGGTGGCAATCGACATGCTCCTCATCGACCGCGTCGATGTTCTGCGCGGCCCTGCGGCGCTGCTTTACGGTGGCAATGCGATGGGCGGCGTGATCAACGTGGTGGACCGACGCATTGTTCGCGCGGCCAGCGATCCCGCTTCCTCGCGAGTGCTCTTGCAGGCTGGAAATGGGGCCAACGACCGGTTGGCAGGTGCGGTGATTGCCGGCCCGCTCGGTTCCGGCTTTGGGGGTGCCGGCTCATCGGGCTCGAGTTCGGGTACGTCGCAATGGTTCGGCCACCTTGATGTATCGGGGTTTCGCGCAGGCGATACGCGCACGCCGGCCTTCAGTCTGGTGGATCACCACGCGGGTGAAGTCGCAGGACCGTTCCGAAGGATCCGCAACTCCGACTCGGATCAGCGCTCGGCTGGTGCCGGCCTCAGTTGGGTGGGGCCAGCCGGCCATCTCGGCGCTGCGATCGACGAGGTTCGCAAGGACTACGGGGTGACCGCCGAGGAGGGCACACGGATTGCGATGCACCGGCAACGCAGCCGTATCGAGGGCGAGCGTGCGTTCGGAGGGTCGCAGGATCTCAGACTTGGATTCCGTTTGGGCCAAACCAGTTACCGCCATGACGAGACCGAGGATGGCGAAGTTACGCGCTTCAGTAACCGCAACAACGACTGGCGCGCCGACCTCAGCTACGGCAGTCGTGGGAAGTACTCGGGCGTCGTGGGACTGGAAGGCGAGCGACAGCGCTTCAGTGCACTCGATGCTGAAGGCGGGTTTGCCTTCGTGCCTCCCAACCAGACCCGAAAGACCGCCGCCTTTGTATTGCAACGGTTGCCGTTGGGAACGAGCGAGTTGCAGCTTGCAGCGCGACAGGAGGAGGTAAGCGTGAGTTCGGAGGCCCTCGCAGCAAGCGGTGCCGGTACTCGAAGTTTCTCGCCGCGCTCCTTCAGTGTGTCGTTTGGTGCACCGCTCACGCAAGGCTTGAGCATCCTCGGCAGCCTTTCGCGTGCCGAGCGCGCGCCCTCAGCCTTCGAGTTGCTGGCCGACGGTATCCATCATGCGGCAGGTACCTTCGAGAAGGGCGACCCCCTGCTTCGCTGCGAAAAGGGTGATCTGGCAGATCTCAGTCTCAACTACCGGCAGGGCGAACAAGAGCTGAGGTTCTCGGTGTATCAGAGCCGCTTCAAGCGCTACATCGGCCTTGTTCGCGACCCGAGCCTTGATACCGAGCACGGTTACCACCACGCAGAGGATGGGGGCATCCCGGTTGGCGCGGCAACAGAGGAGGATGCCCATCACGATCGCGTGCCTGGCTACCGGTATCAGCCCGTGCGCGCAAGATTTCGTGGCGTGGAGCTTTCCTGGAACACGAGCCTCCGCTTGGGGGACTCCACACTGCGGCCACTGGTGCAATTCGACCTCACCCGCGGCATTAACGCCGACACCGGCGAAGCGATAGCCCGGATTGCACCCAGGCGCGTGATTCTCGCTGCGGGTTGGGCCTGGCAGACACGCCACGGGCATGCGTGGCTGGTGCGCCCTGAACTCGTCTTTGCCGCGGCGGGTCGCCAGACGCAGGAGGATCGCGATTCGGAGAGCGACCCCGCACCGTCATATCGTCTGGTCAACCTGTACGCTGCGGTCGATGCGCGCGGCTGGAAAGGGCTGGGTAAGGGCATGAGTTTCTATGCGCGCGCACGCAACCTCACCAACGAACTCGCCTACAACGCGACAGCGCTGCCCAACATCCGAGCGCTTGCGCCGCTTCCCGGACGCAGCGTGCAGTTGGGGTTGCAGTTGCGCTTCTGAGCTTTGGCCGCGCGCAGAACGCGGTGGCGCCTGCGCAAGCGGGGTGCGCAAGAAAAGCTGCAGCCTCGCGGCCGGGGTCTTGAAAGTGGGGTGCGTCAGAAAAGCTGCAGCCTCGCGGCCGGGGTCTTGAGCCCGCGGGGGGAGTCGCCGCTGGCAGGCACTTGCGACCACTGGATCTCACCCACTTCACAAGTCTGGGTCACGGGTATCCACACAGCGCCCGCCTGTTCGGGCAAGCGCGCGGTGAACGAGAACTCGTCGAAGTGATCGTCGCGCAAGAACTGTTCGCGTCCCCTGGCCTCCCAGACGATTTCGACCACCTCCTCGGTCACGCGTTTGCCGTGACTCGTGTAGGGCTCCTCGAGCTTCACGCGGCGTGTACTCAAGTCCCAACCGGGCTTTGGTTGGGGCCTTGTGCCCTGAAACCCCCTGGGAAGCGTGACTGCAACGCGCCACGTTGCTGCGCCATCGCACCCGTGGCCTATGCGGATACTCCCTTTGTAGTGGGAGCCCGCTGGGGCCCGCGGCGGGTCAAGCACTGCATGGGCGTGTGCCGCGTGCAACGTGAGCATGGGCGCCGTAAGCACGAGCGCCGCAAGCACGAGCGCTCCAGGTCCGAGCGCTCCAGGTCCGAGCGTCGCAGGTCTGCGCGCCCGCTGGGTGCTCTGCTTCCACAATCCTGAATGGTCTGGTGCATGCATCGAAGCCTCCCTTCAGCGCATCGCATACCTGAGCTGCGTAACATAGCTGCGCTGCGGGTATGGGTGGAAATTCCAGTATTGATAGTTGTTCAGATTATCAATGCCAAACGCAAGACTCCACTGTCTGTCGATCCGGTAGAGCGCCCGCACGTCCACGGTGAAGAATCGCGATACGCCCATGTAGCTGAACCCGTTCACATCGGCGTTGTTGAGGGTGCGGAACTGCGGACCGCTGTAGCGGGCGGCAAGCGTGCCCGTCCAGTCGGTGCCGAAGCGGTAGGTGGCGAGTACCGTGCCGCGCCAGGACGGGATGTTGGGCTGGCGCTTGCCCACGGTATCGCCAGGCGTTGCCACGAAGCCGGCGTTTTCGGTGATCGTGGAGTCGGTGTAGGTGAGACTGGCGAGCACTTCCAGGGCAGGCACAAGGAGCCCGCGCTTCTGGAGCATCGCCTCGGCACCCCTTGTTTCGATCCTTCCAACGTTGGTGACCCGCGCAATGGAGCGATTGGCGATCGGATCGAAAACAGACTGGGAAAAGATACCGTCCTGGGTGATTTCCTGGAAGCAGGTGAGTCGCCAGTTGCTGTCGGCGAGGGTGCGCTCGTAGCTCAACTCGGCCGAGACCACCCGCTCGGGAAGAAGGTCTGGATCGTTGACGTACTGCGAATTGGTTGTGGAAGTGTTTCCGTACAGTTCAAACACAGTGGGCATCCGTACCGCGCGGCCGCTTGCAAACTTTACGACCGAGTCGTCGCTGAGTTGGTAGGAGAGCGCGGCCTTCGGAGACCGATAGCTCTTTTCGCGTTCTGGCCAGGACTGGTTGAACGCGGGGTTGACCGGCGTGGCAGCAATCCGCGTGTAGCCCTCGCTTGCCCGCCAGGTTTCGGAGCGCAAGCCAAGCACGGCGAGCCACTGTGGCGCAAAGCGCCACGCGTTCTGGATGTAGACACTGTTCATCCGGGTGGTTCCACCTGTGTCGCTTGCCATCGATCCGGCTGGATCAACCATCCAGTTTGGTGTGGCAGTTGCGGTGCTTGCTGCAACGTTCGAGGTGAGATAGGTCAGCCTGTAGCGATCAAGCTGATAACCGAAATCCACGATGTGCGCTCCGCCCACCCCCGCGGGCCTCCATGTGCCGCGCAGCGCCATGTTGTTCCAGCCGGTCCCGTCGCCGCGCGCGATCGTGCCGGGCCCGCCCAGAAGTGCGGCTGGCAAGGTGTTGGTCCCTGCGTTACGGCGGTTGGTATCGCGCGTGTAGTCGTAGAGACTCGCGGAAGCGGCCCAGTCGAACTCTCCCTGCGTAGTGGTCTTGAGAGTGAGGCTGTGCATCTGATGCAGCAGATCCTCCCGGGTGAGAGGAAAGTCACCTCCCGTGAGCGCTGCGAACTGCCGTCCGTCGATCACGATCGGGCCGGAGGTGACCGGTGCGTCGGTTGCCGCGTTACGCAGGTAGGAGGCGGGCCTACCCTGCGAGTCGTTCTGCCACAGGCCACCAAGGTAGGTCATGTTCAGTGTTGGCGAGAACGCGTAGGCGAGCTTGAACTTGAGGTGATCCTGCACCGTTGCGTACTGCGTTCCTGATCCGACAACACGGATATCAGCGTTGGCGTTGTTGCGGTCGGCCACGGCGCCGCTCACCGGGACGCCAGCGCTGGTGGGCGACGTCCCTGTGCCCAGGGTTCGGGTGGCGAAGGTCTGGGGCTGCCCGGTGCTATCGAGTCGGCTTGCGCTGATCAGCCACGACCATGGGCCTGCACGGTTGCCGATCGAAGCGTCGGTGCGCCAGGCACGGAAGGTCTCGTCGGTGTTGTAGAGCCTGAACGGTTGGTGCACGTAGCTCGCACCCGCAGTTGCCTCGAATCCGGTGGGCATGCGTGTAATGAATTCAACCACCGCGCCTGCCGAGTTGCCTGGATACGCCGCCGAGTACGGTCCATACATCACGTCGACGCGATCGATTTCGGCCGGCGTGACCATGCTCCATCGCGGAGGAAAGCTGAGACCTTGCACGCTGTTGCCGAGGTAATTCGACAACAGGATGCCATCGGCATACACCATGGATCGCGCCGGGTTGCCAGTTCCCGAGGCGCGGCTCGAAAGCATCGCATGATTGTAGTCTCCGATATAGCGTTTGCGGACCAGAAGGCTCGGGAAGTACCTCAGCGCATCCTCGCTGTTCATCGCGTTGATGCGTTCCTCGATGTCGCGGGCGGTAATGCCCTCCATCGTGGTGGGAATGATGGTGGGCAGTGAACTCGGCCGTCCGGAGGTCACAACCACCACACCGGTATCCCGGCTGAGAGGGTTGTCCTGCGCGCCGAGTGGCCCATGGGCAAGGGCGGTCAGCGTGAGGGCGAGAGGCGCAAGCGGCTGGAGTGGCTGGCGGAAGGGGGCAGTGCCGTGCGCTGAAGCGCCCGGGCCGTGTTGTGCGTTCATTCGTATCTTCCCTTGATGTCGGTGCCGCGCGCTGGATGCGCGGCCGACCTGGAGTTGCGCAGGTGGAGGCGGTTAGGCGCGAGCGCTCAGTCGCTGCGCGAGGCCTCGGTGAGGAATCAAACTAGCGCAGGAGGGAAGGGGGGCCTCGGGAGGGAAGCGGCGGGGCGGTAGCCGACGCGAGATGGGCACGCTGCCGCGGGACGAGCGCGTGTGCGAGTGAACTGGGCGCTTCGAAGGTGCTCCAGCGCGAATCGAGGCGGTGCTCGGAGATGGAGCAAAGAGGGCAATGCAGGTCGAGGAAGCCCTCCACCGCATCACCGCTGCCATTCACCAGCACGATCTTGCCGCCATGGGCAGCGGTGCAAACCGCCTCGAGCGTTGAGGGGCTCACGATCGGAGATCCCGCAGTGGCACCCACGAAAAGGGCAAACCACGCAAGAATCAAGCGCCGAAGGAGGCGACCGCGCAGACGCTGTACCAACATAAGATAAAGATAGCATGCTCTCCAGAGGCATCTCCAGGGCGGAGGGCCACTGCCAGTGGGTCTGACAACACTGCGGCGACAGGGCCTGAGGATCCTCTGGACTGCGATCGCGGCACGGGCTCAACGTCCGGACAGCGCGGCGGCCTTCACCAGACACCAGACCGGCGTGCCGACCGCGAGGCAGAGGTGGGCGCGCGCCCTTCGGCTGATTCGTGCAAGCAGCGGTTGGTCGGCGCAGCGTACTTCGGCGATCAGGTAGGCAGGATTGCGGTCGTCGACGATCGTCTCGATCCGTCCATGGACCTTGTTCTGAATGGTGCTGAGCACAGGCTCGGAAAGGCTGAGGCTCACATCGCTCGCGTTGATGTGCAGGCGCACCCTCGAGCCGATCTGGAGACCCTGAACGCCAATCCAGAACACGTCTGCGCCGAGTCCGATCGCGTACAGGTGGCATTCCGAATCCAGCGCCATGACCGTGCCCTCGAGGATTGCACCCGCTTCCCCACCAAGAAACAGCGCGGCGGCCGGGCTTGCGAAGATGCTGCCAAGCGCCCCGCTTGCCTGGGCAGTGCCGGAGTGCATGAGCACCACATGGTCGGCAAGCCGCGTGAGTTCCTCCATGGTGTGCGTGACGTAGAGCACCGGAATTCTCAGCGCCTTGTGCAATGCTTCGAGCCAGGGGAGGATTTCCCGCCGACGCCCCGGATCGAGGGAGGCAAGGGGTTCGTCGAGCAGGAGGATGCTCGGCTCGGTGGCCAGTGCCCGGGCGATGGCCACCCGCTGTCGCTCGCCCCCGGAGAGGCTCGAGGCGTTGCGTGCAACCAGATGTTCGATCCCGAGAAGCTTGAGCGCCTCGGCGAGTGCTGTGCGCGCCTCGATTCGGCCTACGCGCCTCACGCCATATTCGAGGTTTTCGCGCACATTGAGATGCTCAAAAAGGCTTGCCTCCTGGAAGACATAGCCAAGCTTGCGGGCCCAGGTTGGCACAAAGACACCACGGTCGTCGTCCTGCCAGACTGTGGAACCCAGTACCACGCGGCCGCTGCCCCGCTCGAGTCCGGCAACACAGCGCAGCAGGCTCGTCTTTCCCGAGCCCGATGCTCCGAAGAGAACCGTGATCCCCCCGGCGGGGAGGCGGAGGTCGACGTCGAGTTCGAAGTCGGCCCGCCTGAGCTTGATCGCCACCTCGAGTCCAGCGTCCACCGGCGCTTGCGTCACCTGGCGGCGCGCCAAGTCCTTCGGCGCTTCTGCGATGCGCCGCTCAGAGCGGTCCACGGTCGGTGCGCTTCTTGAGCCGAGCGAGCGCCACGAGCACTGCAAAGGAGAACACCACCATCCCCGCAGCGAGCGTGTGTGCCTGCGCATATTCCATCGCCTCGACATGCCCAAAAATCTGGGTGGAGACGGTGCGGGTCTTGCCGGGGATGTTGCCGCCAATCATCAGGACCACCCCAAACTCGCCCACGGTATGCGCAAAGCTGAGCACCGTGGCGGTGAGCAGTCCGGGCCTGGCAAGCGGAAGCGCCACGGTGAAAAAGACATCGAGCGGCTTGGCGCGCAGCGTGGCCGCCACCTCGAGGGGGCGCTGACCGATCGCCTCGAAGGCGTACTGGATCGGCTGCACTGCAAACGGCAACGAGAAGATGATGGAACCGATCAGCAGCCCTGTGAAGGAGAACGAAAGCACACCGAGGCCCAGCGCTTGCGTGATCTGCCCCACCCAACCCTGGGGACCGAGCACAACAAGCAGATAAAAACCCAGGACGGTGGGCGGCAGCACCAGGGGAAGCGTGACCAGCGCCGCAACCGGACTTCGCCAGCGCGAGCTGGTCTGCGAGAGCCACCAGGCCATCGGAGTGGCGATCAGCAGAAGCAGCGCGGAGGTGAGGCCTGCGAGTTGGAGGGTCACGACGACGGCCTGCCACGCCTCGCCGGTGATCGGTGAAGGCATCATGCAGCGGCGGGCAGCCTGGCGACCCTCAGCGCTTGATTCGCAGGATCGCGCGTGCGCAGTGTTGTGAGCCCCTGGATTGATGCGAGGACTGAATCGAGGATTGGTCCGAGGGTTGACTCGAGGATGGGTTCAAGGTTCATAACCGAAAGACCGGATGAGTGCCCTTGCCTTTTCAGTCTGCAGATATTTGAGCAAGGCGAGCGCAGCCGGGTTGTCCTTGCCTGGGTTGAGCAGTACGGCGTCTTGCCGGATCGGAGCATGCATCCCCGTGGGCACCACCCAGCCTGAGCCCTCCTTGATCCGGCCGTTCTCGAAGACCTGGGAGAGCGCCACGAACCCAAGCGGCGCATTCTCGGACGCAACAAACTGGAAGGTCTGCGTGATGTTTGACCCTTCCACTACCTTGGGGAGGATGCGTTCACGCAGTCCGAGCTTTTCAAGGGTTTCCATTGCCGCAGCTCCGTAGGGGGCAAGTTTAGGGTTGGCGATTGCGATCCTGTTGAAAGGAGCATTGCGCAGCACCTCGCCTTGCGCATCCACAAAAGATGGCCTCCTGCTCCAGAGGACAAGCCTTCCGGTCGCATAGGTGAATCGGGTGCCCGCGATACCGAAGCCCTCTTTCTCGAGCCTGTGGGGTGTTTCGTCATCGGCCGCCAGCAACACCGCGAAGGGCGCGCCATTACGGATCTGGGCATAGAACTGTCCGGTGGCTCCAAAGGCAAGCGTGGCCTTGTGGCCGCTGTCGCGCTCGAAATCCTGGGCGATCAGCTTCATCGGTGCAGTGAAGTTTGCGGCAACGGCCACCTGGACCTCCGCAGCGTGGGCCTTGAAACCGGCCGTACCCACGAGTATTGCGCAGAGCATGCGACGGCGAGAGGCTGAACACGGATCAGGCAGCATGGCTTACTGCGCTATGGTAAAAAGGAATAGCGTAGTCTATCACGCCTTGCGATCAGGGCACTGCAACCCCACGGGGCATGACTTCGCTGCGCCGCACCTCGATCCGCGGCGGGCTTGCGCGGAGGTCGACCGCGATGTCCAGCCCGTAGACCCTGGTGAGTCGCTCCTCGGTCAGGACCTCGGAAACCGTTCCGAGTGCAAGCTGTCGACCCCGATCCAGGAGCAGCAAGCGGTGGCAATACCTTGCGGCCAGCGCCAGGTCATGCATCGCCATGACCACCGCGTTGCCCTGCCCGGCGTGCTCACGCAGGGCCTCGAGAAGGCCATGCTGGTGGAAGAGGTCGAGCGCCGCAGCAGGTTCGTCTGCGAGCAGCACCCGCGGACGGCCGGCCAGCACCCGCGCCATCGCAGCACGCGCCTGTTCGCCGAACGACAGGCCAGGCACCAGGCGGTGTGCCAGATGTTCCACATGCATCCTGCGCATGGCCTCGCCGATCGCGTGCGCTTCGGTGTTTCCCCAGGGAAGCCGTCCCAGGCTCACCATGTCGTGCACCGTGAGCGACCAGACGCACTGCGGAGCTTGCGGCAGCAGCGCAAGGATGCGCGCGCGCTCCCGAGGGTGCACCGCACGCAGATCCTCCCCAAGGAGACGCAAGCTTCCACGGGCTTCGAGGAGACCCGCCAGGGCATGGAGCAGCGACGACTTGCCTGCCCCGTTGGGCCCGATCAGGCCGAGCAATTCGCCTGCGTGCAGATCAAGGGAGACCGGCTCGAAGCGACCCGGAACGCTGAGTCGGTCGAGCGTCATCAGCGGCATGGCAGGCTGCGGCACGGCGGGCTGCGGCACGGCGGGCTACGGCAAGGCAGGCTGCGGCATGGCAGGCTGCGGCATGGCAGGCTGCTTCGTCGTGGGCTGTGTCATTGCAGCTCGTGTCATGGCGAGCTGTGCCATGTCTTGCGCTCCTTCCAGACCAGCCAGAGGAAGAAAGGCGAACCGAGGAGCGCAGTGATCACGCCGAGCTTGATTTCCCGGTCGGGCGGAATTTGCCGCACCAGGAGATCGGCAAGGCAGACAAGGAGTGCACCGAGGAGCGACGATGGCACCAGAAGGCGGTCGGGTCGATGCTTCACCCAGCCACGCAGCAAGTGGGGCACCACCAGGCCCACGAATCCAATCGCACCGGCCACTGCGACTGCAGCGCCTACGAGCATGGCTGCGGCAAGTATCACCCGGCGACTGTGGGTGGTGAAGACATACCCGAGGCTTTGCGCCACGTCCTCGCCAAGGCTGAGCGCGGCGAGAAAGGAGCGCTCTTTCCAGAGAATGAGCGCTCCGAGCGCAAGAGCTGGCGCGAGCAGCGCCACATGCTGCATCCCGCGCTCCGACACCGATCCAAGCAGCCAGAACACCAACTCCTGCATCGCGAAGGGGTTGGGTGCGAAATTGAGCGCGGTGGCGAGCAGTGCCCCAGCGATCGTGGACAACGCCAGACCCGCGAGCAGCAGGGTGGAGGCCCGGGCGGGACCTGCGATCCAGAGCAGGATGGTCAGAGTACCCCCTGCGCCGAGCAAACCGGCAAGGGTGGTCGACAGGATTCCCGCTTCAGGAAGAATGCCGTAGTAGAACACGGTGGCCGCACCAAGAGCGGCGCCCTGGCTCGCGCCCGTGAGTCCAGGGTCTGCGAGCGGGTTACGCAAGAGTCCCTGCAGTGCTGCGCCGCTCAACCCAAGAGCAGCACCCACGGCGAAAGCCAGCAGCGTCCGTGGGAGTCGGATTTCACCGATCACGATCGCAGCGTACGTGGCTTCGCCCGCAAGCCAATCGTGAAGCCCACGGAAGACCTCAACCTCCACCGGCCCGGTCGCCAGCGAGACAACCCCGAGCAGCGCCACGCCCACCCCAAGAAGGGGCGTGACCCAGGCGCTCATGTTCACCGCCGGAGTTGGTCCACCAGCGACTGTGCCCACGGCCCTGGACACTGCCAGCGCCACGCGTCGGTATGGATCCAGTGCTCCGGTGGCACCGCCCTGCGCAGCACAGGGTGCTGCGCAAACCGCTGAGCCAGCGCAGCATGCGCAGACCCCGACCAGACGATGCGATCGGGGGGGTGGGAGGCAAGGGTTTCGAGATCGAGCCGGATATGCCCGGCGCGCTCGAGGTAGTTGCTCCAGCCTGCATGCCGGATCAGGTCATGCTCGAAGGTGCCCTCGCCAACACCGTAGCCGTTGGGGCCAAGCAGGAGCAGGCGGCCGCGCGACGCGGCGGGTGCCGCGCGGGGTAGAACACCGGATGCGTTGCCGGGTTTCCTGGACTCCGCTGCCAGCGGTGGGAGAAAGGGTCGCGGAGCATCTCCTTCGTTCATTTCGCGGCCGAGCACTTCGAAGATGCTGCGCTCGACGGTGCGCAGTGCGTTGAGCGATTCAGGGTGCGCAGTGATCACGACCCGCAGCCCCGCTGCAGCGAGCCGCTGGCGCAGCAAGGCTGCGTTGAAATCGTTCACAACCACCCAGTCCGGCTTGAGCGCGAGGATCATCTCGAGGCTTCCGTCGTGGGAAGGGTGGCGCCCGGCGGCCGAGGGTGGTGGAAAGCGTTGCGCCCGCGGCGAGAGCCATAGCGTGTGCCCTGGCAGCGCGTAGTAGGCGAGTAGCCAGTCCGAACACACATCGAGCGACACGATGCGACGGGCGGGTGCGGTGCCTGTTGGCACAGGGGAAAGCCTTGCATCTGCCGGCCCAAGGGCGGACACAGTGGCCGCCGGCCCTGGGAAAAGAGAGGCGCCCGCTGGCGCATGCGAGGGTGCAGTGGCTGCCGGCCCCGAAAAAAGAGTGGCGCCCGCTGGCGCATGCGAGGGTGCAGTGGTCGCGGACGGCATCGCTGCAAGGGCAAGCATGGGCGCAACAAGGCAGGCGAGCAGTGCCGGCGCCCGCCCAAAGTGCGCAGCACGATGAGACAGTACCCGGACACCGTCACGATCCGGGCTGGTAGTGCACCGAGAAGTACACACCGCGTGGCGGCGCCGGGTAACCATTGGCCAATGCATAGGTCTTGTCGAAGCTGTTCTCAACCCTCACCCGCGCGGTCCAGCGCGCCCCCAGTGGCTGCGCCGCAAAGAGGTGCAGGACCGCGAAGCCCGGATTGGTGGTGATCCGATCGTTCTGATCATAGTCGGCACGGTTGCCTGAGGCGATCAGCCGCGCGGCAAGCGATACCTCACCCACCGTCTTGCGCAGGTCGATCGTGGCGTGGGCTCTAGCCCGGCGGAGCAGGCGCTGGTCGCTCTGGAGGTCACGCGGGTCCTGCCACACAGCGCTGAAGGTGTAGTTCCAACCCGCCTGCGATCCAGCCAGACTCAATTCATAACCGTGGTTGCCCACTTCCTCAAGGTTGAGAAAGCGAAACCCCGCCGCAGCCGGCCCGTAGTTGATCGCGTTTCGGGTCTTCGACGCGAACCTCGTGAGGCCCAGTGTGCCCAGGGTGGAGGTGTGGCGCAGGCTCAGGTCGAAACCGCGGTGGTCTTCCGGTTGCAGGGTGGGGTTGCCGTAGAAGGGGTTGAAGAGTTCGAGCGTGCCCGGTGCCCGAAAGGACGTTGAGACGAGGCTGCCGATACGCAGGCTTTCGCACGGGCGATAGGCGAGTCCGATCAGCCAGGTCGTGGCCGAGGTTTTGACCGACGCCTCCGAAGATCTGGCTTCGATCGCATCACGACGGAGGTTGATCTGGGTGTCGAACAGTCCGAGGCGTGCGCTGTAGCCCGTGTAGTACGCGTGCAACTCACGGTTGTAGGTGGTTGTGTCGCTTCGGAAGGCGCCTTTGGAGCCTTCGACTCCAAAGGCAACGCGGCCGGGCCCGAGCAGGTAGTGGCTGGTCCATTGCACGCTCGTCTGACTCCCCGCGCTCGTGCCTTGGCGGGGTAGCAGGGCGCCGTCCTTGAAGTCTGCATTCTCCAGATTCGATCGGGTGAACCCGAGACGCGACGACCATGCAGGAGTGATTTCAGCGCGCGTGTAGACCGTGAGGTCTTCGCTGCGGCTGGTGCCTCGGTGCGTGGCGAGACTCGACTTGAGGCGGATATCCGGAAAGTTCGTGTAGTCGTAGCCATACTCGTCATAGTCCACCCGCCCGCGGATGGCATTGGCCTGCACACCGAGCGAGAGCCCCTCGCCGATGCGACCTTGCGCATGGGCAAAGACCGAGGTGCGACGAAACCCGTCGCGATCAGGATTGACACCCGGCCAGCCCGGGTCGATCGCCGAGTAGCCCGCGGTTTCAAAACGCTGAACGCTCACGCCGATGCGGCGATCCGATTCACCTAAGCGCAGGCCGACGGCGAGGTCGGTCGTGCCCCGGGATCCCACGGATGCAGACCCGGACGCGCCGCTTGCCGCGTCTCCCGAACGGGTATACACATGGATCACCCCGCCTGTTGCGGCCTCGCCATGGATCGCACCCATGTTGCCACGGAGGATCTCGATTCGCTCGATCTGGTTGGGCGGGATGTCGAGCATCCTGGGCGTGCCGCCCTGGTCGACCTGCACGCGCACATCGTCGATGAAGAGCGCAACACTCTTGCTTGACTGGCCGCGCAGGAAGATCGATGACACGCTTCCGGGGCCACCGTTGCGGCCGATCTCCACGCCGGGCTGGCCTTGCAGAAGGTCTACAAGCGTGGGCGCCTGGAGCCGTTCGATCTCCTGCCGGCCGATCACGCTCGCTGCGAGCACGGTGTCGCGCAGTTGCTGCTCGCCGCGCGTTGCCGACACAATCACAGGGTCGGCAAGGCCTTCAGCACGCAGACCGGGATGCAGTGGCACGAGCCACTGCAACGGTGCCACCACCGCCATGACCCGCACAGATTTCATCACTTCTCCCGGCAACGGATCACCCCGTCGTTGCAATCAGAACGAAGCGCCTGGAGAAGCGATCGAAAGGGTCGGCCACCGGATCCCCGCAGCGCTCGGCATGTGTCACAGGCCGGTATCCGGGCTCGCAAGTCTTGATACACCGCCTTCCCAGGCGAACCCAGTGGCCGTA
>VGHO01000050.1 GCA_016868175.1 Betaproteobacteria bacterium | reverse complement strand
TTCAAAACGAATCTGCGTTTGGGTCCTGTGAGCGAGAACCGGGAGCAGATGATCGAAAAGGCCATGAGCTTCATGACCAGGCTATCCTCATGGCCCGAACGGGTACGGGCCTATTTTCAGCATCCTTCATCCGAATATGCAGCACAAACTATTTAAGGGCTAGGTCAATAAGTGACCAAGCGACGGATCATCTCCAGCGTGAGCGGGCGCTTGCGGTTGATTCCCGATGGGCCAGCGCTGAAGGCCCTGCCTCTGACCTGAATCCGGTCAACGCGATTGCAGCATTCAAGCGAATTTGAATGCGTCACAACAAGCCGAATTCCAGTCCTGCCGCGTCAGAAGATTTCTGCGTTCGCATTGGAGTTGGCCAGCCCGCATTGAGCGAGGGCCTCCCCGAGCAGCAGCGCGAGCGATCAATGCACCCGAAAAACCTCATCCAAGCTTGCAGCCTCGAAAACACGATCAGCCCAGGTGTTGATCTGCTCGGTCGATGCGCAAGCAAGTTGTTTGAGCACCTCTGCAGGTAAAGGGCCAAAGCGCTTGATCAGCAGCTTTTGCAGCAAAACCTGCTCACCTTCCTGCCGACCCTCCTGCCGACCTTCCTGAAAGCCCTTTTCCTGGCCACGCTGCTCGTGCCCCTTGGCCCACACCTCAAAGCGATGCGACAGTGTCATCTTCAACTCCTTCAGACTCGTCTCCTTTGGTAGCACCAAAGCACCACCACTTCGACGCGATAGTACAGCCGATATCCAGATCGCAAAAGTCTGCTCAAGCGCCGCATTGCCCGCCACCAGCTCGTAGATCAGTTCCACCACCTGCGGCAACACTTCCGGGCTGGCCGCATGCTCCACCCGAATCATCGCAGCCGCCAGATTCCTGAGCTTGGCCAGATCCTCATCGGCGTACTGATGCTCCTCAATCAGCAAATACGACAGATGCGGCACATACTGCGCCACCAACCCCGGCGGCGTCGGGATCAGTTCGGCCACATCCCTGGCCGCACCCCAGCGCGCGTCGCCGTTGTAGAGCACGATCGGCAGCACCGGTGGCAAACGCTGCCCCTCCAGCACCTGCCCTCTTCGGATCAGATCCTGATACAGCAAACCCACATACGTCATCACCCGCACCGCCATCCACGGATCCACCGTGCGCTGAAACTCGATCAGCACATAGATGTAGACCCACTGCCCCTGGGCCTGTAGCCGCCAGATCACATCGCTCATCCGGTGCTTCAAGTCATCGGTCACGAACTCGCTGGGCACTTTCTCCAGGGTTGCAAAGTCCAGGCTATGGAGCCATGGATCCTCGATCAGGCCAAGCAGCAGATCACGAACCAGAATCTCCGAGGAGAACAGCAACTTGCTCAGGGCATCGTGTGGGATCGTCATCGAAGCCATCCAGGCCCGCATTTTTTCTGCACAAGCCTGCCTCCGAGCTCAGATCGTTTGTAACCCATTGATTTTCGTGCGGGTAATTCAAGCTTTCCCGATTGTAGTGCCCGCTTGTTTCTTTGGCCCCCTGACAGGCCGGAGCCATTGGCGTTGGCTTCAGGGGTGTGTTCATGCGCCGCACCCAAACCCGCAGCAACGCCTTGCTCGATGCCATGAACAGCCTTATGCAGCAGGCTAAGCGTGCCGAGCGGGGAACCCCGTTGCCTCCAACTTCATCGCCATCGCCTACCTCCGGCTCGGCAAGCTCACCCACCTGCCAACCTCCCAGTTTGTGCCGGCCCATCGAGCCAGCCCTCGCCCACGACTCTCGGACCGATGGGCGAGGCCACGGCAGGCCTGCTCGAGCGCCAGCGTGGGGTTGATGCGCGGCTTTTGAAAAGGGGGCAAGAAAAATCCGAAAGCGCCAGAGTGCCTTCGATGGCTTCCACGCGTTGGTCATCCTCCCGCTTCGCGCGTCCAAGCGCTCACCACCTGGCCGTGGAAAACGCACTTCGCCCACCAATGACAGGCCCAGAACTTTCGGGTAAGCGGTTGCGGGCCTCGGGGTGAATTGTTCTGGTATCAACTTTTTCTAAAGATGGAATTGTACCAGATCACAGGGTATTTATAGACCGAATCAATAACAAGCGGAAGGAGTTTCTGTCAAGGCTGGTGAAACTGGTGGTGGCCACCATTGCCTGCAGCAGGGCTCCGAGCCGAACGGCGAAAAGGCCTGAACTACGGTGGCTGCGGCTGTTCTGGTTCGGGGGTGTTCATCATCGTCCCGCACCAGGCAGACCCACGGTCGCACCGCGCGCATCTTTCCTGCGCACGCAAAAAAGGCTGCCTGGAGGCAGCCTTTTCGCCCGGGCAGTGCCCGGGGAACCAAAGACAGGCAGCGGACTACTTCTTGGCGGGGTCGCCAGGAGCGGCGTCTTTTCCGTCCTTGGCATCGGCGGCAGGCGCAGCCGCTGGTGCCGCTCCATCCTTGGCGTCGGCTGCAGGGGCAGCCGGTGCAGCAGGCGCAGGGGCAGGGGCCTCGGCTTTTGGGGGCTCGGCGGGCTTGGGTTCCTCTTTTTTCTGGCAGCCCGCGAGCGCGAGCGCGAGAATCGATGCGAACAGGAGTGACTTCTTCATGCGTTTTTCCTTTCTTGAGGGGATCGAAACAAAACGGGCCACACGGGAAAGCAGCCTCTTTTCCGGGCTGTTGGCTGACGGGACGACGCTGCACTGGGCCTTACCTCGCTCTACGGCACCACGCGGCGCCAAGCGGCGCCACGCGCCTCCAAGCAGCTCCACGCGGCGCAACAGGGCGCTTCAAAGCGCTTTACGCCGCAACCATGACGCCAGCGCGTTCCTCAGCCATCCCATCGACGACAGGATTATAAGTTCGAGCTTCAAGGCAGCTCACCACAACGGATCCAGCCCCAGCTGTACCAGCCGTAGAGCCTGTGAAACAGTGGCGGAAAGTCAACACTCTGCTTGCATTCGTTTTCAATTGGCTCCGGGTCGGCCGCGTTCGAGGCGCGGCGAAACCGTTGGCGCCTCAGGTCGTGCGCGGCGAGTCCACGCTGGTCGGCGAGCCGACGAATCCACCCAAGGGCGCTGCCGGCGCTCTCCCCGTTGATCCAGGCGTGCGAGGCGCTGTAGAGCATGCGTGTGGCAGGGGCGAGATGTATGCCCCGGTCGCAGACCAGCGTGGCGAAGTCGGCCAGGGCGAGTCCCTCCGGAGGCAACTCGAAGACAGCGTGCGACGGAGCTTCGGTGAGGAAGCGGCCAAGTGCGCGCCTGAGCGTTGCACGGTTGGGGCGGTACCCCAGCGCCCAGCGCTCAAGCTGATCCTCCAGGCGCTGCGGAATACGCGCGGAGTGCACAGGAGTGATGGAGGGTAGAGTCATGACCGGCGAGGTCGCGGCGTTTGTTTGGGCAGCTCGCCCAGCGCGGGGTCCGCCACGGCGTTCGAATGGGTAGGGGTGCGGTTGGACTGCTTCCTGAGGTCGCCGCGAGTAGGGATGCGGATCTGCATAGCGCGGGTCGTTGCCGCAAACCGGATCGGCAGCCTCGCAAAGGAAGTGGGAGAGGAACTCCTTGCGCGACGGCGCACGGAAGCCAACCGACCAGGTACTGCACGGCTCGAGCGCCTCGCCTTCATGGCACCAGGAGGGAGGAAGGTAGAGGGCGTCGCCCGGCTCGAGGACGGCCTCCTGTTGAGGATCGAAGCGCTGCAGGAGTTTGAGCGGTCGGTTGGCCTGCAAGGCATGGTCGCTTTGCCAACCCCAACGCCAGCGCCGGCGGCCCCGACCCTGCACCAGAAACACATCGTAGGCGTCGGCGTGCGCGCCCACCCCGCCACCCCGGCTTGCTACGCTGATCATCACATCGTCGATGCGCGCCTGTGGAAGGAAGGGAAACGCGCAGCGCAAGGCGTAGGCCTGGGGATGCACGCAGTCCATGCCCTGGAGCAGGATGGTCCAGCCCGGGGTCCTGAGCGAGGGAAGCCGGTCGAATGGGCCGTGAGCGAGCGACCAGGCGGCGTTGCGTTGGCGGATCAGCCTGCTCGGTACCAACGCGCTGCGCGCGTGGTCCTGGAGGCTCTGAAGCTCAGCATCCACCGCATCTGGCTCCACAAAACCCCGCAGCAGCAACGGTTGGCTCTGCCAATGGTGTGTGAGGAACTGGACTACACTCGTATTACCCCATCGAAGTTTCATGAAACGCATCCAGTCGCAACCGCAGCAGGCTTCCGCCAATCTTAGCGATGCGGACATCCGTACGGCTGATCGCGATCAGCACCGCGCAGATCCCATGGCGCAGGCCCCGCAACCCACCCAACCCACCCAACCCACCCAACCCACCCAACCCACCCAACCCAGGCAGCCAAGGCAACCCACCCATCCGGGCGGTGCGCCAAAAGCCCCGCCGAAGTCGCAGCCTGGAAGCGGCGCGACGGGACAGGTGGTGGCCGCCAGCAACTGGGTGTCGCTCCGCTACCGTCTCCACGACAGTCAGGGTGAGGCGATCGAAGAGCAATCTCGACAGCTCGTGTACCTGCACGGGGCCCAGGCGGAACTCTTTCCGAAGATCGAGCAAGCGCTCGAGGGACTGAGGCCAGGCGCTCGCATCAGCCTTTATCTCGAACCGCAGGACAGTTTTGGCGACTACGATGCTGCGCGGGTGTATCTCGTCGACCGGCGGTCGCTACCGGCCGATCTCGAGGAGGGCATGGCTTTTGAAGGACTGCCGGGCCGGGTACTCGGGGCAAACACCGCCCCAACAGCCCCAGACGCTGCGCACGACCTGATCTACACCGTGACGGACCTCAGCGCAGACGTTGCGGTGCTCGATGGAAATCATCCACTCGCGGGAATGTCCTTGCGCTTCGACATCGAGGTGATGGAGATCTGGGAAGCTACCCCGGATGAGATCGAGCAGGCGTTGACGGCGCCTCAGGCCTGAGCGGTGAAAGTGCCTTGAGGCGGTAGATGAGTTCAAGCGCCTCGCGAGGCGTGAGGGCGTCGGCATCGGTAGTTGCGAGGATCTGTGCGATGGCCGAATCCTGTTCAGCTGCTGTGCGCTCTTCCTGAATCGGAGCTTCCCCGGTCTCGAGGCCAGGCGGGTTGCTCTCGGAGATGTTTGGCAGATCGAGAAAGAGGTCGGGCTGCGTGAGCGACTCCTGCCGCATCCGTTCGAATCCTTCGAGGATCTGGGTTGCCCGGCGGGTGACCGCCGTGGGCAGCCCGGCAAGACGGGCAACCTGGATACCGTAGCTGCGACTGGCCGGGCCCTCGCGTACCTGATGCAGGAAGCGGATAGTGCCCCGATGCTCGATTGCAGCCAGGTGCAGGTTCACAACACCTGCCTTTTGCGCCGCAAGGCGTGTGAGTTCGAAGTAGTGCGTTGCAAACAGCGCGAGGCTGCGGTTGGTTGTGGCGAGTCGCTCGGCAATCGCCTGTGCAAGTGCGAGACCGTCGTAGGTGGAGGTGCCACGGCCGATCTCATCCATCACCACCAGCGAACGTTCGCTCGCGTGGTGCAGGATCGCCGCTGCTTCGGTCATTTCCACCATGAAGGTGGAACGTCCGCCTGCGAGATCGTCGCTCGCCCCCACGCGGGTGAAGATCCGGTCGAACACCCCGAGAACACAGCGCTGCGCCGGGACAAGGAAGCCGCAATGGGCCATCAGCACGATCAGCGCGTTCTGGCGCATGAAGGTTGACTTCCCACCCATGTTTGGTCCGGTGATCACCGCCATGGTCTGACGCGCATCGAGCATGCAGTCGTTGGGGGTGAAGGCCTCGACCACATCCTCGAGCACTGGGTGGCGTCCCTGCTCAACCTGCAGCATCGGCGTGGGCTCGAACTCCGGCTTGCACCAGCGCGAGGCGATCGCCCGCGCTGCGAGCGCAAAGGCAAGGTCGACACACGCGACGGCCTGCCCCGCCTTCTGCAGCGCGAGGACGTGGTTCTGAAGTTCGCGCAGGAGATCCTCGTAGAGCTGTCTTTCGCGTGCCAGCGCGCGCTCACGCGCCGACACTGCCCGGTCCTCGAAGGTCTTGAGTTCGGGCGTGATGAAACGCTCGGCGTTCTTGAGCGTCTGGCGGCGCCGGTAGTCGCTGGGTATCCGGGCGAGCTGTCCCTGGCTCACTTCGATGAAGTAGCCGTGTACTGCGTTGTAGCCCACCTTGAGGTTGGCGATGCCGCTGCGCTCGCGTTCCCGCTGTTCGTAGGCTGCGAGAAACTGTCCACTGTCGCGATCGAGACTGCGGAGTTCATCGAGGTCTGCGTCAAAGCCTTCACGGATCACGCCCCCGTCGCGCAGCGTGGCGGGCGGCTCCTCACTGAGCCGCTGGCCGAGGAGTTCAACAATTCGCGGATCAACCCGCAGCGCGGCGCATTCCTCCGCGAAGGCTTCGCCAAGGTGGCCCGCCAGTCCGGGGAGTTTCGCCAGCCCCTGCCGAAGCGCCACGAGTTCGCGGGGCCGGATGCTGGCGAGCGCGATGCGGGTCGCGATGCGCTCGAAGTCGGCGAGGCCCGCAAGAAGGGTTTGCGCGTTCGTCTCGAGCAAACCGGCGGCCTCCTCGAGTTGGCGCTGGCGACTGGCGATCAGGCCGAGATCGCGCACCGGATTGAGAATCCGGTGTCGAAGGAGCCGTGAGCCCGCCGACGTGCTGCACCGGTCGAGTCTGCTGAGGAGGGTTGGCGTGCTCTCGCCCTGGAGCGTGGTGGTGAGTTCGAGATTGCGCCGGGCCACCGGGTCGACCACCATGTAGGCTTCGCCGCGCCACAGGCGGATACCCTGCAGGTAGGACACCTGGCCGTCGTCCTCCAGCCCGGTACTGCGCGCGGCGTAATCGATCAGTGCACACGAGGCTGCCTGCAGTCCGGGACTGTGCCCGATCTCGAAGCCCTCGAGCGACTGCACGCCGAGTCGCTCCCGCAGTCTGCGCCCGGCCCGCGCCGCTTCGAAATGCCAGTCGGCAAGGCGGGTGCACGCAACGCTGTCGGCAAGCAGGCTTGCCAGCCTTGGAGCGAGCGACTCCGGCACGAGAAGCTCGACGCATTGCATCGCCTGCAGATGTGCCGCGAGGTCGGCGAGGTGGAGGTCGCAGGCAAGGCAGCTGCCCGAGGCTACCGACATCCACGCAACCGCCACCCGCCCCGGGAGTTCTGCCGGCGCAACAGCGGCAAGGCAGCGTTCCTCGCGCTCGGGCAGCAGGCCGCTGTCGGTGAGCGTGCCAGGGGTGACCACGCGAATCACCTTCCGTTCGATCGGTGCGCGGTTCACCCCCGCCTCGCCCATCTGCTCGCAGATCGCAACCGACTCGCCCGCCTTGACCAGGCGTGCCAGATACTGATCCACACTGTGGACGGGAACGCCCGCCATCCGGACCGGTTGCTGGTTGGACTGACCTCGGGTGGTGAGGGTGATGCCGAGCAGTTGTGCAGCCCGATCGGCGTCGTCGAAGAAGAGTTCGTAGAAGTCACCCATGCGATAAAAGAGCAGGGTGTTCGGATGCTGCGCCTTGATGCCAAGATACTGCTGCATCATGGGCGTGTGCTGGGTGAAGTCCTGCGTTTCCCTCTGGAAAGTGGCCTGTTTTTCGTTGTTTTCAGAGGGAGATGCCATCTTTGTATCTTTGTCTATCGGGCCATGTTGTCCTGTGTTGTCCCGTTGTCGCGCCATGCCGATCCGCCAGGTCCTGCGCCAACGCGCCGCCAGGTTTCCGTTTGCTCCTGAAATCAAGGCGCACCTGGCGGAGGCAGTCGAGCACGACCGCCAAGCGACTTGAAAGGGGCTGCCATGAAGCTTGGGCCGACCCATGCGCTGGTGCAGAAGATGTCGCGGTCGAAGGTTCCCGAACCGGGCGTTTCCTTCAACAAGTGGCAGCCAACCGACAAGCCCGATTATCTCGTCTATGGCAGCAGCCGAAAGTCTCCGCCCGGATTCGCGCTTCGGGTGGGCCCAGGGCGTTGCTGAAGTGGCCGCAAGCTCAGCCCGGTTTCAGTCGCTGGACCATTGCCGCAAAGAGCACCGGGTTGGCGGCGAGTACCCGCCCGCCGAAGAGATGTTCGGACTCGCCCTGAAAGTCGCCGACCAGCCCACCTGCTTCGGTCACGAGCAGGGCACCGCCTGCAACGTCCCAGGGTGAGAGGCCGATTTCGAAGAATGCGTCAAAGCGGCCTGCGGCAACGTAGGCAAGGTCCAGCGCTGCGGCCCCGGGACGTCGAAAGCCGGCACCCTCGAGCGTGAGGCGACGGAAGTATCCGATGAATTCGTCGAGCTGGTCCATGCTTCGCGAGGGAAACCCTGTGCCGATTACCGACTCGCGGACACCGACGCGCCTGGTCACCCTCATGCGCCGGTTGTTGAGGAAGGCCCCGGCGCCGCGGCTTGCGGTAAACATTTCGTCGATCGCCGGGTTGTAGACCACTGCCTGGGTGAGCACGCCACGCTCCAGAAGCCCGATCGACACGGCGAACTGGGGGATTCCGTGGATGAAGTTGGTTGTCCCATCGATGGGATCAATAATCCAGAGGTGTTCCATTTCGCGTAACCATGCACTGGAGGGATCGACCCCGGGATCGCTCGCGCGGCCCGCGCGGCATTTCGGCCCGGCGATGAAGCCAGACTCCTCTGCTAAAATCGAGTGCGCAGGGAATGACTCGAGGAGAGTCTCCACCACCACCTGCTCCGAGGCGCGGTCCACCTCGGTCACAAAGTCGTTCACCTGCTTTCGCGTCACACGAATCGACTCGATATCCACCGAAGCCCGGTTGATGATCCGACCGGCTGCTCTTGCTGCGCGGATCGCGATGTTGAGCATCGGGTGCATGACTGGGTCCGTGGAACTGCGAGTCCTGGATAGTAATGCATCGACCTGCGTTGCTGCCCCCCTGCCTCCTCCTGCACCCGCCTTGCCTTGGCCCAACCCCACCTCCATCAGCCGCTCAACAGGGATCTGACCGCGCGCGCAATCTTCCTGCTCCACGCGCCGAGTCACCCGGGCAATATCGGTGCCGCAGCACGTGCCCTTGCAGTGATGGGGTTTGAGCGCTTGCGTTGCGCTGCGGCCAGACACCCGGACTGGAAAGTTCACCCCGATGCAATTGCGCGGGCAAGCCAGGCTCTCGAAGTGCTCGGCGGTGCAACCAGTCACGCAAGCCTCGACCATGCACTTGCCGACGGCCACTTCGTGATCGCAGCGAGCGCTGAGATCCGCGACTTCGGCCCGGACATGGTGTCGGTGTCGGAGGCCGCACAGATCGCGGTGCAACGACTCCGCTCGCAAGCCTGTCTTCGGGTGATCTGGCTCTTCGGCAGTGAGAGGCATGGTCTCAGTCGACAACAGGCCGCAAGAGCCCATCTGCTCGCGTGCATCCCCGGTCAGCCTGAGTACCACTCGCTCAACCTGGCCCAGGCCGTATTGCTTGCGGCATGGGAGACGCGAAAGGCGATGCTCGAGTCTGAGGCACTCGATGCCGGGAGGTGTGCACCCGGAGAATCCCTGGCGGTTGTCCCGCTGAACACCTCCGGTCCTCACCCTTGGCGCGCTTCCCCGCCCCACGGAGAGCCCGCTGATGCGCAAAGCGTCGAGGCGATGATCCAGCACCTGGAGGCTGCCGCGCTTCGCGTGGGGTTTCTGGATCCGGAACACCCCAGAATGCTGCTTCCGCGCCTCAGACGCATGCTGATGCGCTGCGAACTCCGCAAGGAGGAAGTGGATCTTCTGCGCGGCCTGTTCAGCGCGATCGAGCGCCCGCGGCGCAGGGGTGCATCGAACGAATCCCGGGGCGATTAATGTTTGCGAAACTGCGAGAATCCATTGATACGGTACTGCACAAGGACCCTGCCGCCCGCTCCCGCCTCGAAGTGCTCTTGTGCTACCCGGGCCTTCACGCGCTGCTGTTTCACGGACTCGCCGCGCAACTCTGGCGCTGGCGCCTTTTCACGACAGCACGGTGGGTGTCGCATGTGAGCCGGGTACTTACCGGCATCGAGATTCATCCCGGAGCGAAGATCGGTCGGCGGGTCTTCATCGACCACGGCATGGGCGTCGTGATCGGCGAGACGGCCGAGGTTGGCAACGACTGCACGATCTACCACGGGGTAACGCTCGGCGGAGTGGCGCTGCACCAGGGCAAACGCCACCCAACGCTGGAAGACGGCGTGGTGGTAGGGGCAGGCGCAAAGATCCTCGGCCCGTTCACCGTGGGTGCCGGTGCCCGCATCGGATCAAACTCGGTGGTGGTACGGGCAGTTCCGGCCGGGGCCACTGCGGTTGGAATACCGGCGCGGATCCTGCTCGAGCCGGCCCTTGGCACCGGATCGGGTGAGCGCGACCGCGCGAGGGACCGCCCGCATCGCCCGGATCAAGGATGCGGAAGCCACGAGGCACCGAAACCCGGCGGGGCGCCGGTACCGACTTTCGCCGCCTACGCGGTCACCGAGGGCGACGACCCGCTTTCGGTCGTGATCCGTGAACTGATCGACCATGTCGCAGTACAGGAAACGCGCATCGACGCACTTTGTCGCCAGATCGCTGCCTATGAAAACGCAGCCCCTGGCTCGGAGCGTGCGGAGCCTGCGCGAGACTTCGCGCCTGCAACAGGGCCTGAGCCCTCAGGCGCAGCGCATCGCCTGCCTGGACCGGAGGCTCGGGATGGGCTGTATCCCCACCATGCCACGGAGTCTCCAGGAGTTGCGCGCTCCCCCCTGGATCGCGAAGGACTCAACCGGCTTGTGGACTGAGCCAGCCGCCCGCTTGGGTCCAATCCCCGAAAGGGCCTTCGGCCCGTGTACCGTGACGGTCCAGCCGCAGCCAACCGCCTCGGCGCTTGCCGGCTTGCCAATCGGGAAGTACCCAGCGGATGTTTCCGGCGGCATCGAGGTGCCGGCTTGGCCGGTGGGTATGTCCGTGAATGATCACCGTGGTGCGGCTCTCCTCGAAGGCTTTTCGGATCGCATTGGAATTCACATCCATGATCGCTTCGGGTTTCCCGCGCTTGGCCGCCTCGCTCCCGGATCGCATCTTGTGGATGCTTTCGAGTCGTTCGCCGGGGCGCAGCGCGAGAAAGCGGTTTTGCCAGCCTGGGTCGCGCACTTCGCTGCGAAACCGCTGATAGTCAAGGTCGTCGGTGCACCATGCATCGCCGTGGCTGAGGAGTACACGGATACCAAACGCCTCGATCGCGCAGGGGTCGGGAAGCAATTCCGCCCCGACCTCCGCGAGGAAGCCGGAACCGAGGAGCAGGTCGCGGTTGCCGTGCATGAAAAAGACCCGTGGCGCGCTTGCCGCGCGATTGCGCCACGCTCGGAGCGCAGCAACGAAGGCCAGACGACCGGGAGGCTCCAGATCGTCGCCCGCCCAGAACTCGAACAGATCGCCGAGCACGAAGAGGTGGGTGCAAGGCACCATGAGGCCGTGCGCCAGCGCAGGAAGGAATCCGCTCGGATCCGAATCGGCCGCTGCAGTCTCCGGCAGGTGGATGTCGGAGAGGAAGACCGCAGTGTCACTTCCGGCGAGGCTCAACTTCATACCGATTTCCGGCGGAGTTCACTGGCTGAGCATGCGGGCAGTTTCAATCACCACCGCCTGTGCGGGAACATCGCTCATGCCGCCGCTCCTGCGGGTCGGCGTCTGGCGGATCTTCTCCACCACATCCATCCCCGAGACAACCCTGCCGAAGACCGCGTAGCCGTATCCGTCCGATCCGGGGTGGTTGAGGCCATCGTTGTTGACCACGTTGATGAAGAATTGCGAGGTGGCTGAATTGGGCGCAGAAGTACGCGCCATCGCCACCCAACCGGCATCGTTCTTCAGGCCGTTACGCGACTCGATCTCGATCGGGGGCCGGGTGGGCTTGCGATCGAGGTTGGGGAGGTGCCCGCCGCCCTGGATCATGAAGCCGGCAATCACGCGGTGGAAGACGGTGCCGCTGTAGAAACCCTCGTTCACGTACTGCACGAAGTTGGCCACTGTCCTGGGTGCCTTCTCGGGGTAGAGCTCGATCACGAACGTACCCAGGTTCGTCTTGAATTCGGCCTGTGTTGAAGCAGCTTCCGCGTCGGGACCTGCCGAGAGGCCGAGCCCGAGACAGAGCAGGCCGAAGAGGGGGAGGCGTTGGAACAGGCGATGCATGAAGACTCCTTGGGCTGGATCAAGTGGGCGGGCAAATTCAGGGGCGGGCAAATTCAGGGGCGGGCGAATTCAGGGCGCGCGAATTCAGGGGCGGACGAATTCAGGGGCGGACGAATTCAGGGGAGGGCGAGTTTGGTCGAGAGTTCGCGGGACAGTTCGAGTTTGCCCTGAAGCCGGCCACGCTGTGAAGGCTCGGAAAGTTCGATGGAGCGCGCCAGTGCCTCGCTTGCCTGGCGCGCGAGCACCGAGGCAAGGTTTTCCCACGCAAGGGCATAGCGGGGTTGCGCCTGGATGGCGCGCTCGAGCGCGAGGCGCGCATCCTCCAGCCGTCCGTCGCGCGCATGGAGGCTTGCCAGATTGTTCTGCACCTCTGCGAGTTCTGGAAACTGCTCGGCGAGCGACTCGAACTGTGTGCGGGCCGCGTCGTATTGCTCCGTTTCAAAAAGCAGACTGCCGCGCATGAAGCGCAGGGTGAGGTCCAGGGGTTCCTGGCCCAAGGCCGCATTCACGGTACGCAAGGCCTGCTCGAGCTGTCCGTTGCGCCACTGCACGCGCGCCTCCTGGGCGCGCTGCATCGCAAGCTTCGGCTGACTTACCAGTGGGCGCGGGATCTGCTGAAGCGTCTGGGCCTCACATACCCGGGCGGGTAGGTGCACGACGACGGTACTCCACAGCACAAGCAGTCCCAGGCCCGTCGAGCGTGTGTGCGTGATGGACGGGGACCGGGGGAATCCATCTATACTCCGGCGCATGTTTCGATTCTAGCCCGAGTCATGCTGCGCATCTTCAACTCGCTCACGCGCACCAAGCAGGACTTCGTCCCGCAGGTACCCGGCAAAGTCGGCATGTACGTCTGCGGTATCACGGTGTATGACTACTGCCACGTCGGTCATGCCCGCATGATGGTGGTGTTCGACACGGTGCAGCGCTGGTTGCGCGCGCACGGCTACAGCCTCACCTACGTGCGCAACATCACCGACATCGAAGACAAGATCATCCGCCGCGCGGTGGAGCAGGGTGTTCGCATCCGGGACCTCACCGAGCGCTTCATTGCCGCGATGCATGAGGATCTGGATGCACTTCGGGTGGAGCGACCGGATCACGAACCGCGCGCCACCCAGTATGTGCCGCACATGCTGGGCATCATCACCCGCCTGAAGGATCGGGGTCTTGCCTATGCGGTGGATGCGGGTCGCCAGGGCGCGGGCGACGTGAACTTTTCGGTGCGCCAATTCCCGGGCTACGGAAGGCTCTCGGGCCGGTCGCTCGACGAGCTGCGGGCTGGCGAGCGTGTTGCGCCCGGCTCGGGCAAGCATGACCCGCTCGACTTCGTGCTGTGGAAGGCTGCAAAGCCCGGGGAGCCCGACGACGCGGTGTGGGACTCCAGCTTCGGACGTGGACGGCCCGGCTGGCATATCGAATGCTCGGCGATGAGCACCGCGCTGCTCGATACGCCTATTGATATTCACGGCGGAGGAGCCGATCTGCAATTTCCGCACCACGAAAACGAGATCGCGCAAAGCGAAGGCGCGATGGACGAAGGCACAACGCCATTTGTGCGCTACTGGATGCATAACGGCTTTGTGCGGATCGATGACCAGAAGATGTCGAAATCTCTGGGCAACTTCTTCACGATCCGTGAGGTGCTCGCCCTCTTCGATGCGGAAGTGCTCAGGTTCTACATTCTCAAGGCGCACTACCGCAGCCCGCTCAACTACTCCGATGCCCATCTCGAGGAAGCGCGCGCAGGCCTGCTGCGCCTCTATGGAGCCCTTGGCGAAGGCCTGGCATCCGAAGCCGAGGGCCACCACCGAAGCGCTGCGGCGCCGCCATCCGAGGAGAAACACCCCGCTAAGCGGAGCGCTGAGGATCACCCCGGGTCGCCGACCACAGCGGATCAGGGTGCGTTGGACCTTGCCCACGCCATCCGACGGCGTTTCAGCCAGGCCATGGACGACGACTTCAACACGCCGGTGGCAATTGCCGCACTCTTCGATCTTGCTGCAGCAATCTACCGGCTCGGCAGCGCTGGGTCGGCACAGCGATCGCGTCCCTTGCCGGCACCCGCTCACGCCCGGTTGGCCGGCAGTGCTCAATCGATGGCCGTTTTGAGAGCGCTCCTGCGTGAGTTGGCCGCTCATCTCGGACTCCTCGATCAGGATCCTGATCGGGTTCGCACTGGGGGCTTGCGAGGCAGCGGTGGCAGTTTCAAGGCCGCCCGGCCCAATACGGAGCATCCCGTCGGGCACGGCGCGGAGCATCCTATCGGGCACACTGCGGAGCATCACGTCGGGCACAGCGCGGAGCATCACGTCGGGCACAGCTCGGAGCATCCCATCGGGCACAGCGCGGAGCAATGGATCCAGAATCTGGTCGATCAGCGCAGTCTGGCCAAGAGGGCACGCGACTTCCCGCGTGCCGACGCGCTGCGTGAGGAACTTGCGCAAGCCGGGATCGTGCTCGAGGACTCGCCGCAGGGGACGCGTTGGCGCAGGGCCTGAGCGCGCAGCCACCGGCACCGGCCTACTG